>CACECR010000007.1 GCA_902558105.1 uncultured Candidatus Marinamargulisbacteria bacterium
TTATTGGGTTTAGCGGATCGCACACATGGTTAATTAATGATAAAACAACGCTTCAATCAGCTGGGCGGTTTGACAGACAAATTTTAACTGACACCAATTCAGATTCACGAATTTATAACTTCACATTAAGTCCTACAGTTTTACTAACTTATCAGTACACTCCAAAAATATCAGTATACACATCAACGGGTGTTAGTTATAAAGCGGCTGATCTATATACTGAGAAGCATCACCTTAATCGTCAATTAAGTTCAATTTTTACCCCATCAAACATCCAGCCCCAATCTCACAAAAACCTTTCAACGGGGCTAACATATACAGAGAATGATTATTCTTTTTCAACAAATTTATATTATAGCCAAATTGATGACGTTCTTGAAACAGCCGGAACTATTCAACCTGGATTTGATTTTGAATGGAGAAATATTGGTAAAGCTCAATCTGTATCAACAGAATTAATATATACAAGAACTATCACACCTTTTTTATCAATTACATCAGAAACTTTATATAACTTCACGGAGCTGGAAAATTCTAGACCTGATATTGAAGCACTTCGTTATAGTAAACGATTGTTTAAAACACCTGAGTTAAATTCACGACTACAATTTGATGCAAAAAATCCACTTTATCAATTACTCGTTCAATTAGAAACTGAATATATTGGATCTATGTTTGTTCCAAAAGACAATACCGGAAATGGTCGAGCTAATGAAATTGTTAAAACTAAACCTTATATTTTAATGAATCTAAATATTAAGAAGGAATTATTCTTAAAATCACAGCAACAGTTAACGTTACTTACAGGTATAAAAAATATTTTTGATTATACGCAAGAGGATTTTGACACATTCTCCGCAACAACTGATACTAGTTACGTTTATGCACCTTTATTTGGCCGATTCATTTATGCTGGTGCCAGCATCAACTTTTAATGACTGAGTCACTTCCCGTTCTATCGGTTAGTGATTATAATCAGTATTTCAAGACACTGATTGACTACGACCCTCTTCTTCAAAACTGTCGAATTGAAGGAGAGGTATCTTCGTTTAAGTACTATAAAAATGGACAACAGGTTTACTTTACTATTACGGATGGAATTAGCTTACTCAATTGTGTTATTTACAATGCTCATCAAAAAAAGCTAGAACACTTATTAGTGATTGGAAAATCAATAACCATTCATGGAAAATGTAATTTTTTTAAACAAAAAGGATCTATTATTTTCCAGGCTTCTTATGCGTTTGAATCAGGTCTTGGTACGCAACAACTGGCCTTTGAAGAATTAAAAAAAAGATTGGCTGCAGATGGTATATTTGATTTAAGCATTAAGAAGCCCATTCCTCCTTATCCAGAAAAAATACATTTAATCACTTCACCTAAATCCGCTGCTGAGGCTGATATTTTAACCTGTTTTAAAAAGTTAACCCCACATATTAATGTCACCATTATTCCTAGTACGATGCAAGGTGAAAGAGCCCCCTTTGAAATTTGCAGTGCATTAGATATATCGGCATCATTAGACCCAGATTTATGTCTTATTAGTCGTGGCGGAGGTAGTGCTGAAGATTTATCATCATTCAATGATGAGCGAATTGTGAGACATATATTTAACTACCCTCATCCAATTATCACAGCCATCGGTCATGACATTGATACAACCTTATCTGACTTTTCAGCTGATTGTAGTTACCCGACTCCTACGGCGGCGGCTAAAGCAATATCAGAACCTATCAATAATTTAAAGCAAACGCTTCAACATCGCTTTTCTCAGTCCTTCACTCAATTAACTAACCAATTAGAGAAGTACAAAGACTATTGTGTTACTTGGAAGCAATCCTCAAAGCGACATATAAACCACCAGCTAAGTGTTCAAGAAACTGAAATCTTGCACCTAATTCAAAGACTTGAAAGTAATAACCCATTACTTCGACTCAAGCAAGGATATAGCATTACTCGGCACAAAACGAAGGTTATTAAAACCTGTGAAAACATGTCGCTTAATGATACAATCAATACACAACTGTCCGATGGCACACTCACAAGTGTAATAACTAATATATCCAAACAATGACCTTAAAAGAGAATATACATACCTTAGAAACTTACTTAGACAAACTTGAATCCGAATCATTAGATATCAATGATGCCGTCACACTTTATAGCAAAGGTGTAAAATTAGCGGATAAAACTCTTAAAATATTAGAAAAATCAAAATTAAAAGTAGAGAGATTGGAGTCTTTAAACGAATGACATTTCAAAAATTTTCAGACACTTACATCCCATTAGTTGATCGTTACATAACGTCACAACTTACTCACAATTTTTCAGATAACCGGCACACACTCGAACAAGCGATTTTATACTCGGCGACTAATCCTGCTAAACGCATCCGACCATTATTATGTATTGCAACAGCCGAACTTGTAACCATTCCAGTTGAGCATATCATACCACTTGCTGCCGCGTTCGAAATGATGCATGCTTACTCATTAATACATGATGATTTACCAGCTATGGATAACGATGATTTAAGACGAGGCTTACCAACCTGCCATATTAAGTACGGTGAAGATATTGCAATTTTAGCGGGAGACTGTTTAAACACGTATTGTTTCGAAATGTTATCAACGGAACTTCCGAAATATTTTGAAGCTCGTAATGTTTTGTCATGTATTCAAAAATTTGCTAATTCCTGTGGTATTCATGGTATGGCTGGTGGACAAGCTTTAGATCTTCTTAATCACTCCAAAAATAATAATTTAATAGAATTAGAAACAACGCATAGCTTAAAAACAGGTGCCATCATTCATTCCTGTTTTTTACTTCCATCTTTGTTATCGACAACTGCCCACAAGCAAACTCATACATTATCAGAAATAGGAAAAAAAGTTGGTCTATTATTTCAAATTATTGATGATATTTTAGATGTCAAAAGTGATACTGAAACGCTTGGCAAAACAGCGGGAAAAGATGAGGAACAAGATAAATGTACCTATGTCTCCTATTGGGGCCTTGAAAAAGCCGAATTAATTGCGAAAGAAACCTATGAGGATATCTTAACTCAAATAAATGATATCGACTCATCCAAAAAACAAGAGCTAGTTAACATCATTGATTTTATTTATCAAAGACAGCATTAAGAATGGTCGAAGTTAAGGTGAATGTGATATGATAACCATATTATGAAACCAACCACGTTATTAGATCATAAAAATTTTCCTAATGACTTAAAAGATCTTAGTAAAAGTGAACTCGAAACTCTGGCATCAGAAATTCGTCATCGACTACTTGAAGTGAGTGATAGCATCGGGGGTCATTTAGCTTCAAACTTAGGGGTTGTTGAAATTACATTAGCGCTACATGCTCTTTTTGATAGCCCGAAAGACAAATTTGTTTTTGATGTGTCACATCAATGCTATGTACATAAAATGTTAACGGGTCGCTTAGATGGCATATTTACACTCAAACAATATGGTGGCTTATCTGGTTTTGCTAAAATTTCTGAAAGTGATCATGATGCCTTTGGTGCGGGACATGCTTCAACATCAATATCGGCGGCATTAGGTATGGCGGAAGCACGTGATATTTTAGGTGACGATTTTTATTCTATAGCCATTATTGGAGATTCCTCATTATCTGGTGGTATGGCGTACGAAGCGATTAATAATATTGCTCGGATGAAGAAAAACTTCATTTGTATTTTAAATGATAACGAAATGGGCATTTCCCCATCTGTAGGTGGAATGAGTGAGTACATTAACTCAATCCGAACCAACCTACTCTATAACAAAGTTCGCCGTAAAACTGAGCGAATTATGTCTAAAATTCCTAAAATTGGAGTTCCATTAACTCGTAAAGTGGATAAGATTGTTGATCGATTGAGAAATACCTTAGTTGAAACTAAACATGGCGTCATGTTTGAAGAATTTGGATTCAAATATTTAGGCCCACTTGATGGCCATAACATTTCAGTTGTGATGGCAGCGCTACGATTTGCAAAGTCTTATGATGGCCCTATTTTACTACACTTTATTACAAAAAAAGGAAAAGGACTCGAAGCGGCCGAAGCAGATCCGATCAAATATCATGGAACCTCACCAAAGCCAAAAGAATCGACTCCTAAATCTAAAAAACAGCCCAGTTTTAGTCAGATCTTTGGAGAAGCGTCTGCCAAGCTTTGTCGTGAACGAGCTGATGTCTGTATGATTACACCTGCCATGAGAGAAGGTAGTGGCCTGGTAGAATTTGAAAAAGAATTTCCAGATCGTTACTTTGATGTTGGTATTGCAGAAGAGCATGCGGTTACGTTTGCGGCCGGTCAAGCACGTGTTGGGTTACGCCCTATCCTAGCGATCTATTCAACATTTTTACAGCGTGGATTCGATCAACTGATCCATGATGTATGTTTGCAAAAACTACCGGTTGTTTTCGCACTAGACCGAGCTGGAATTGTTGGTGCAGATGGGCCAACACATCATGGTGTCTTTGATATCGCCTATCAACTATTAATTCCAAACTTAATTGTTATGGCACCCAAAGACGGAAAAGAATTACAAGATATGCTACCTTGGAGTGTCAACCAGGACTTACCCGTGAGTATTCGATACCCTAGAGGTGGTGCTCATGCTTTAGATGGGTCCATCCACTCTCACATTGAATTAGGCAAATCAGAAATAATGTTCAAATCGGAAAATACATCTTCTTATGACGTTTGTATTTTTGCATTGGGAACAATGGCTTGGGATGCCTATACGATTGCTCAAAATTTAGTTAAAGACAATATATCAGTTGCGGTAGTTAATCTACGCTTTGCTAAGCCACTCGATGAAGAAACCGTGCTTCAGTATGCCAAATTGTCTAAGCAGGTTGTAATTATGGAAGAAGGGTGTGAAACAGGTGGAATTAACTCAACGATTATTCAACTACTAGTGAAAAATTTAAATACACTTCCTAGAATACAAACATTTGCAATTCCTGATGAATTTGTTGAGCATGGTAGTGTTGATAAGCTAAAGTCTGATATTGGCCTACTTCCAGATCAAATGGAAGCAAGTATTAAAACCAAAGTATTAGCTTAAGTATTAACCATATCCTGTGTTACCCCCCACCTGAATGACCTAAAATGCGTTGATTACTTGATGACTGTGCCTTAATGTTATTTAAAACTACTTCAGCAAACTCCTTAGAAGAAGTATTTTGAAGAAATTGGATAAAACTCTGATCTGTCGATAACTCTCCATTATCAGTATTATTGTAAGTAATGTTAATCATTGCTTTTAACACTATCTCGCTAACTTTTGGATTGTTTGACATAGCTAATGCTGTTAAATCTTTTAATTGAACCATTCTATAAGAATCCTGAAAGCTTAATTTAGCTATAAGATTATCAGAAATTGCAGAAATGGTATCATTACTTTCATCTAATACTCCACAAAAAGCATCGTTCTCCAACAACCATATCGTAACTTCCTTCGAACACTTAAACGTTATATTCTGAAAAGCATTTAATAGGTTTTCTTTAAATTCTGAGTTAGGTTTAGAACTTAACGCTTGTATTAATGGTTCGTATGGAATCTTAGCTCTTTCCAAATTAGTGGCACTACTTAATAAATTATTTAATACAGCTAAAGCCGTTTCATTTCCGACACTAATTTCTTTACCTAATTGAGTCATTAATGTTTTATCTTTCAAAAGTATCTCGGCTTCTGTTGCAGAAAACTTAAACATTATACTCTGAAAAGCAAGTAATAAATCTGGTTTTAATTCTGGTTTGGGTGTAGAGCTTAACGCTTGTATTAATGTTGTGTATGGAATTTCAGCTCCTTCCAAATTAGTGGCTCTACTTAATAAACTTCTTAATACCGATAAAGCCGTTTCATTTCCGCCACTAATTTCTTTACCTAATTGAGTCATTAAAGTTTTATCTTTCAAAAGTATCTCGGCTTTTTCTGGAGAATAATTGGCACTGATTATTTTTAACAGTTCAATACCGGCCTCTCTAATATGTGCTTCTAGTGAATTTAAACAATCCTTAATTATTTTGTCATGATGATGAGAATCTAATGGTTCAGATAATTCCACCGACTTTTCTAATATAGCAAGGCCTAATGCTACATTAGTTGTATCCTTATCAAACTGGACTATACCTTCAGAAAGCCTAGCAACCTGAGAACCAGCTTTTTCTTCAGAGCCTAAACCATACCCATCTAAATAGGCTCTATACTTAACAAACTTTTCTAATGATTTGGAACTACTATCATTAGTAATACTTTCAATATTTTTTATCTTAGCAAACATGTCTTTTTGAGTTTGCCCACCTGCTTTCTTTGAGGCCTTACGTTTATCTTCAATTTCTACTAACTGCTTCTTTAAATCTTTATCGCTAATTTGCTCAATGGCTTGATGTATATAATGAGTCCTAAATCCATCGTCATTCTTAAACTTTTTAAATTCTGTTCGTGTGTCAGTACAAGAATCATTATGTTGACTATAAAACGATCCAAACTCGACACCGATGGCAATCGCTAATGTTGCACAATTTCCTGTTAATGTCTGACTCCTACGATCATCTAGTAATTCACTTTTTGTTGTACCATCATAAGAGGACGCCATATCAAAGTCACTCATTTGCTTTAATAAATCGGTCTTTTTAATGTCTTTTTCTTGATACTGATGTTTATCATCACCATCTACATTTCGAAATCCTTTATTTACAACAGTCATCATCAACATTTTGTCTTTCATGTAAAAAACTTTTGCATAGCGGTGCATCTTGAATGAATCACTACCTGTTACAACCAAAAATCGTTTCGGGTTCTCACTTAGAAAACTTGTAAATCTTGATATTTCTGGATTAGGTTTTTCTAATTCATTTTTTAGCTCTAAACTTTTATTTAACGACTCTTGAACAGTTGGCTTACCGACAGACTTTTTAGCCGCTACCTGTAAAAACTCTTTTTCGTACTCCTTGATATTTGTTTGGGCACTAGATAAGTGCCGCAAACCCAAAACAGCATGAACATTACTAAGATCAGCATTTCTCATGCCAATTTTATCGATAAAAAAGAATAACTTTAAGCTTAAATCATCAGATTATCAATTAATCGTGTCTGTCCACACCATGCCGCTACACATAGACGGTCACCATTCTTACATGTCTGCTTTAACTCTAGAGTATCATGGTCTACACATTCAAGATAATCTAGTGTTAACTGAGGGCAGTTTGATTGTAGTCTAGATCTTATAACACTAATGTCGTTAATACCCTCTGATAGCTCTTTTTTAGCGGTTAATAACGCTTGGTATAATGTAGCGGCATTATGTCGTTCTTTTGACGATAAATAACGATTTCTCGAGCTCATGGCAAGTCCATCCGTCTCACGAACAATTGGACAACCACTAATCGTCACCGGAATCATCAAGTCTGACACCATTTTTTTAAGTATAATTAATTGCTGAAAATCTTTTTCACCAAAGATGGCCGTCGTTGCTTTACTCAGTATCAGTAATCTATAAACCACTGTACAAACACCATCAAAAAAATGAGGACGACTCACCCCACATAACACTTTACTTAAACTGTCTGGAACTGTAATCCCAATCGCATTTTCAACCCCTTCAGGATAAATACCCCTCTCTTTTGGAATCCACACACAGTCCACACCCTCGTCTTCACATTTTTTTAAATCAGCGTCTAATGTTCTTGGATACTGATCAAAATCTTCGTTCGGGCCAAACTGCTTTGGATTAACAAAGATACTTACTAAACTACGGCCCCTATGTTTTTTAGCTTCTTGAATTAATGATAGATGTCCATCATGAAGAGCTCCCATTGTTGGAACTAGACTAACTTCTAACTGATTATTTCTCCAGTTAGTTAACTCTTCACGTGTTTCACAGATGATCATTTTTTCTTCTTGCGAGCTTTTCGTTTTTTAGCAGGTGCGGCTTTTTCAAGCTCTAAACATTTTTCTAGTGTTAAGTCTTCAGGGGCAATATCTTTAGGAATCTTAACATTCTTTTTGCCAACAGATATATACGGACCAAATCTACCTTTAATTACTTTCACCGGTGGATCGTTTTCTTCCCATACATGAATAAACTTATCTTTATCTGCAATACGCTTTTCTTCAATTAGCTTTATAGACGTCTCAATATCAACCGTATACGGATCCACATCACCTAACGATACAAACGAACTTTGGTGCTTTAAGTAAGGACCAAAACGCCCAATAGCGGCGGTTACAGTAGCGCCTTCAAAATCACCCACTTCTCTTGGTAGACTAAATAGCTTAAGTGCACCATCTAAGTCGATTTCATCCATATCAATATCATCTGGAATTCCTGCAAATTTAGGCTTTACCGATTCATCTTCATCATCGAAATCTCCGCATTGAACCATGGGCCCATAACGTCCTAACTTCACATATACAGTATCTCCAGTTTCTGGATGAGTTCCTAAAGTTCTTTCCCCAAACTTAATTTTTTCCATTTCTTCATCAGCAACATCAATTAATTTTTCGAATGGACTATAAAACTCTTTAATAATGTCTTGCCAACGGTGCTTACCCATTGTAATTTCATCTAACTGTGTTTCCATTTGAGCAGTAAAATTATAATCAATAATCTCGCTAAAAAATGCCGCTAATTTTTCATCTACAACCATCCCTAACTTGGTGGGGGTTAGACGTCGTTGGTCACGATCCACATAACGACGTTCAATGATGGTACCTATAGTAGGTGCATAGGTCGATGGACGACCAATCCCCTTTTCCTCTAAAGTTTTAACCAACGCAGCTTCAGAATATCGCCTCGGAGGCTGTGTAAACTTTTGCTCGGACTCTAACTTTTCTTTAGTTAACGGCTGGCCCTCTTCACAAGCTGGTAATCGCCTTGAGCCATCGTTTCCATCTTTTTCTTCATCGGTTTCTTCGTATACTTTCAAGAAACCATCAAACTTAACAACTTGGCCTGTTACTTTTAATAAAATGTCACCAGAATTAATAATAATACTAGTTTGTTCGAGTTGTGCAGGTGCCATTTGAGAAGCTACCAATCGATCCCAAATGAGTTTGTATAGCTTATACTGATCTTCTTCTAAAAGGGATTCCAAGTCTTCTGGACGTCTAAACACATACGATGGTCTAATCGCTTCGTGAGCATCTTGGATGGCTTTATCATCTTTTTTAGTTTCTTTTTTCTGACCAGAGACCCCAAGGTACTCTTTACCAAAGCTTTCTTCTACTAGTTTCTTAGTATTTGCAACCGATTGATCAGAGATTCGTGTTGAATCGGTTCTCATATATGTAATTAAACCAACATTTTCACCGTCTATCTCAAGACCCTCATAAAGTTGTTGTGCCACACGCATCGTTCGATTAGCTGTCCAGTATAACTTTTTTGCCGCTTCTTGCTGTAATGTAGAGGTAGTAAATGGTTTAGCTGGATTTCGTTTTAGATCTTTCTTATTTATAGACTGAATAGAGTATGGATTAGATTCTAAAATATCAACCACGCGCTTTGCATCCGCTTCATTAGCTAAGACTAACTTATTTTTATCATTACCCTCTGCAAACGCTTTGGCATGAAGTGTATTACCTTTACCGTCTTTTAAATCTACTTCGATAGTCCAGTACTCTTCTGGTACAAATGCTTGAATCTCACGCTCTCGTTCACATAAGAGTTTTAAAGCAACAGACTGTACACGCCCAGCACTTAAGCCTCGTCGAATTTTCTTAGATAATATTGGGCTTAATTTGTAGCCAATCAAACGATCTAAAATACGTCTTGCTTGTTGTGCATCGACTAAATCTTCATTGAGCTCTCTTGGATTTTCTATCGCGGCTAAAACAGCATCTTTGGTAATTTCATTAAACACGATACGTTCAGTTTTTTCTTTTTCTAAATTGGTAGCGTGCATGAAATGCCATGCAATCGCTTCTCCTTCCCTATCCGGGTCAGTCGCTAGCCATACTTTATCCGCCTTCTGTACTGCTTTTTTTAAATCATTTACTAACTTCGTTTTACCTTTAATGGTTTTGTAACTGGGTTCAAAATCATTTTCAACATCAATTCCAATATTGGATGAGGGAAGATCTCTTAAATGACCATAAGATGCCATCACCTGAAATCCCTTACCTAAGTACTTCGTAATTGTTTTTGATTTTGCTGGTGACTCAACGATCACCAAATGTTTTAATTGTTTCGCCATATTCAAAAATTATCTTATTCGTGCATTGACTGTCAACACATAATTTAAACTATCGGTAGTAAATTAAAAAAACACTAGTTTTTTATATTCTTTCAAACCACTTTTCTAAATCAGATTTTTCAAACTGTTTAAAAAGAGGCCGTCCGTGTGGACATGTAAAGTTAGATGGAGAATTAACGAACAACTCACATAATTCCTTGACCTCAGATAATGCCATCTTTTTACCCGCTTTAATGGCGGCTTTACATGCTTGCATTTGCCACTTTTCTTTAGTATAAGGAGCTTTTTCAGGAACAACACCAAATTCACCCGCCAAATTAAGTAAATCAGTGATCCATTCTCCTAAGTTACAATCACTAAAAATAACAGGACATTGTCTTACACAGATTTTATCATTGCCAAACACTTCGGCATCTACATTTAAAGTATCTAACCATGGTTTAATAATTTCAAAGGCTTCTAATTGCTCATGATCAACGGAAATATAATGAGGAACCAATAACAACTGAACATCATCAATACAATTGGATTGATTAGATTTAATTTCTTCATATAATATACGCTCATGAACGGCATGCTGGTCTAACACCCAAAGTTTATCAACTGTTTTTAAGATAATATAAGTGTCAAACATTTGAAAATAATCCAAAACTAAGCCATTAGTTGGACGTTTTTCTTCATATAATATAGGCGATTCAATAGTCATGACACGCTCTGGATCATCATAACGAATTGCAATATCTTCAGCATGAACTTTTGTAGGAGATACAGTTGGAGTCTCGATTTTATTTAACGTATTTGCAGTATTTGAGGGAGGAGTAAATTCGGCACTCATATTAACTGCAGTTGAATGCGAAGAAGGCTGTGCTGGATGATATGTAACTTCCGGTGACACAGAGGAAGGATGTAAACTATGGTTTATTGGAGCCACAAACACATCATGTTGCTTTGAAAACGTTTCACGCAATGCTCTAGGAAGGCTTTTAAATAAGATTTCTGTTTGCAAAAATTTAATTTCTTCTTTTTTGGGGTGAATATTAACATCTATCTGAGACGGATCTATGGCTATATTTATGACACATGCCGGAAATCGTCCTTGTGGGATTACATCCTTATAAACATCCGAGATAATTTTACTAATGGCAGGATGTGACACCAGGCGATCATTAACCGCCACAAATTGTTTTTTGCGATTCGAAAAGTTTACCTGAGGATCTGTAATAACACCCTCAACCCTAAGACCACCTAAATCTTTAGATATTTCAACACAATGGTTCCAGCATTTTTTATCAATTAGTTGCTGCATTAATACAGAAATCCGATCAATTCCGACCGAACTCAACTCTTCTCTACCTTCACTTCTAAGAACAATATCAATATTTGGGTGAATTAGCATGATTGGTACCAGTTGTTGCTTAATTCGAGATAATTCAGAAGATGCTGATTTTAAGTATTGTCTTCTTACCGGTATGTCTAAAAATAAATCTCTACATTCTATAGTTGTACCAATTGAGTGAGAGACTTCTTTAACTTCAGAAATGGATCCACAGTAAGCAAAGATACCATAAGCTCTATCCGACTCTTGGGTTCTACTTTGAATAGATGTTTTGGCAACGTGACAAATACTAGCAAGAGCTTCACCCCTAAATCCCATTGATAATGTAGAATAGATATCTTCAAGTACATTTATTTTGGATGTTGCGTGTCTAATAGGAGCTAAACTAAGATCTTCTTTGGATATTCCACAACCATTGTCTTTAATTTTAATAGATTTTATGCCCCCCTCATAAACATCCACTTCTATCGAACTAGCACCAGCATCTAATGAGTTCTCCACACATTCTTTAATAATAGATGAGGGGCGATCAATAACTTCACCCGCGGCAATTTTGTTAATAGTTTGTTCATCTAACTGCTTAATCATAATAGTAAATATTATGCCTAATGATAAAAACATTGTCAAAACTTTAAAAGTATAATAATTAAGTATAATAATAAAGAGTTTTTTTTATTGTATCGATTATAGGCATAGGATAGATATTGCGGTATCTATTCAACTTAATTATAATTAATAAACCACCGAATCTATAGGAATTAATATGAGTGATTTATCTACCTCAACTGATATCGAAAAAATAGAAGCGATTGATATCATTTTGGATATGCTTCCACAAAAAAAATTACTAGTCGATTTTAGTCGGCAATTTTTATCCACTATGTCGATCCGAACTTTATTAAACATTACACACAACAAACTACCTCTATTATTAAACGAAAGGTTTAAATTTTTTAATGAAACCATTAATTCAGGAGAATTTGGTTTCAGAATATCTAAACCCCAAGATGCTCCTTATTGGTTGAAAGATAGACTCATTCTAGACATTGCGTATCCGGATGCTAGACATTTAGTCATGACTCTTGATCATTTATTTAGAAAATATGACCTAAGATTAACAAGAAAGTTACATCCTATTATTAGTATACAAAGAAATAAATCTGGAAAACTTACCGGTATCAACTCTTCTACAGATGACGGTGATTTAATTTCTTACGTTTATGTTGCTTTTGAAGATATCCCAGAAGAATCAATCATAGACTCATTAAAAAAAGATCTTAGTTATCATTTAGATTCTATTCAGAGAGCACATCAAGAACAAGAACAGATTATCGAACGACTTATGAATGCTAAATTTATGATCAATGATTATCCTATTCATTCGGATGAGCCTAAACAAGAGTGGATAAATTTAATCGACTGGATGAGAAATTTAAACTTCTCATTTTTTGGATTCATTTCATACAACTATGATGGAAAAAAAGCTACAATTGATCATAGTAAAGGCTTAGGTATTGGAGCTAAGGATTATCTCAAAAAACACCCCACTCTACAAAACGTATTAGACAGTCATGTTAAAAGTACCCTAAATTCAAATGACGATTTATTATTTGACGCTATTCAAGTAAAAAGCCCCATTCAACGATTCGAAAACCTAATGCGTTTTTCTGTACGAGTAAAGCTAAAAAATAATGATTATCAAATCCTAAACTTTTTAGGTGTATTAAAACGTAGTTCCTTACTAGCTAAAAATGTTGAAACTCCACTCATTCATTTAAAAATGGATTACATCTTTAAAACCAAACACATGATTCCTGGTAGCTTTGATTACAATGAAGTGATTAGACTTTTTACAGCAACTCCAAAGTTTGAATTATTTCGAACCTCCAAAGAAATTTTATTAGAGTTAGTTGAAAACATGCTATCTATTACGAATCCAAATAATATACAATGTTTTAAAACTCATTTTCCTAATGAAAATAAGATTATGTATTTAATTTCACTCCCTCCTTATCTATACAGTCAACAAGCTGTTGAAGAAATTAATAATTATTTAACGTCTAAAGTACAACACCGAGACACCGAACTCATTCAAATCACTGAAGATGAGCGTTACAGACTCCACCTATATTTCCATCTTGATAAAATAGAACTAAATCTCCCCAGCCCAACCAATGTTGAAGCCGATATTAGTGAATTACTTAAACCCTGGAAAGATAAATTCCGTGGGCATATTTTTCAATTAGATGAAATCCCCACTCAAGATGGACTTCTTCTTATCAACAAATACTATCACCTTATTCCATCACATTATATTGCAAGAACCCACCCAAAGGATGCCGTGATTGATCTTATTACGGTTGATCGACTCTCACCACAAAACCCTATTGATTTCAGAATTATACCGTTTGAGTATCCACCTGAATCAGAGCTCGCCGGCAAAGCGTCATTAATTACCATCTACTCGTATGAAAAGTTAGACCTCATTGGTATCTTGCCAATATTACAAAACCTAGGAATACATGTCATCGACCAGCTAACATCACGAATTGCAGACGACCATTCAACCTATGGCTTTATTCAATCATTCCGAGTTATGAATCAAGACATGGAAGAAATTGATGAGGATGAATTTGGTGACTTACTCAAAGACATTTTACTTAAAGTTTTTAGAAAAGAAATAGAAAACGATCCTCTAAATGCCCTTACTTTAAGTGCTCAACTAGATTGGAGAGCAATTAATTTATTACAGACGATTCGTAATTATTACCTTCAATTATTACCACCATTTTCACGAGATAAAATTAATAACACACTTCTAAATCATCCAAATATATCAAAACTCTTATATCAATATTTTGAATCTAAATTTTCTATAAACTCTCTCTACGGATCTAAAGATAATCGTAAAAAAAGATATCTCAAACCATTAAAATCAGATTTATATGAGCTACTTAACAGTGTTAAAGATATTTCAGAAGATACGATTGTCCGTCGATTATTTAACATTGTACAAAGTACCCTACGAACTAACTTTTTTGTGAGTTCTGATAACAGACCCGACGATTTAAATGGATTATATGATCCCAAAGCAATCTCAATAAAAATCAATTCGGAAAAAATCGACAAAATGCCCGCCCCTCGTCCGTATCGTGAAATTTATGTTCATGGTTCTGGTGTAGAGGCTATTCATATACGATTTGGTGCCGTTGCACGTGGAGGACTTCGATGGTCCGATCGAGAAGATGACTTTAGAACAGAGGTTCTGGGTCTTGTAAAAACTCAGCAAACGAAAAATGTTGTTATTGTACCAGTAGGCTCCAAAGGCGGGTTCATTGTTAAAAACCAGCCCGTTGATAAACAAAAATTACAACAACTTACACAATATCAGTATCGTACGTTTATCCACAGCATGATGGAGATTACAGACAACTACGATGCCAAAGGAAATGTTATACCTAACAAATATATTATTTGCTATGACGCACCTGATCCATATTTAGTTGTTGCCGCTGATAAAGGAACCTCCACATTTTCTGACTTGGCTAACGAAATTTCAACAGCTCGTAATTTTTGGTTAGATGATGGATTCGCATCTGGGGGATCTTATGGTTATGACCACAAGAAGGTAGGGATTACAGCTAAAGGTGCATGGGAATGTACTAAAATACATTTTAAAGAAATTGGCACCATTATTGATAAGGACGTGATTACGGTCTCAGGTATTGGAGATATGGCTGGCGACGTCTTTGGTAATGGAATGTTACTTAGTAAAAAAATACAATTAGTGGCCGCTTTTAATCATATGCATATCTTTTTAGACCCAAACCCTGTTCCTGAAAAAAGTTATCAAGAAAGACTACGTTTATTTAAATTGGATCGATCTACTTGGGAAGATTACAACCCTAAATTGATTAGTAAAGGTGGTGCTGTATTTGATCGGAATGCTAAAGAAATTACATTAAGTAAAGAAATACAAAGTTTATTAAATATTAAATCAAGCGTATTGTCAGGCCCAGAATTAATTAAAGCTATTCTCAAAATGAAAGTAGACCTACTCTGGTTTGGTGGTATTGGGACGTATATCAAAGCAACGGATGAAACGCATGTACAAGTTGGAGATGGTGCCAACAATTTAGTGAGAATTGATGCCTCGGAATGTAACGCAAAAGTAATTGGTGAAGGTGCTAACTTAGGAGTCACCCAACCGGCCCGTATAGAACTAGAGTCTAAAGGCGTTCATGTTAACACTGATGCCATAGATAACTCAGCTGGTGTAAATATGTCAGATTATGAAGTTAATTTAAAAATACTTCTTAAATCTATGGTAGATCAAGGCATTACCACTCAGGCTAAACAACGCCAATTACTT
This sequence comes from uncultured Candidatus Marinamargulisbacteria bacterium, assembly GCA_902558105.1. GTDB lineage: Bacteria > Margulisbacteria > Marinamargulisbacteria > UBA817 > CACECR01 > CACECR01. The sequence goes on from CACECR010000007.1 coordinate 15,922, forward strand.
GAAGCCGCAACCGATGAAGTCACGGATTTGGTATTAAAAAACAATCAAAATCAACATATTCAATTATCTCTTGATACCATCCGCTGTGGACGAAATCTCATTCCATTTGCACAATTAATTCAAGAGCTTGTAGACACAGATAAATTAGATGCTCAGTCATGGTTTATACCCTCTCAAAGTCGACTTGCTGAAATGGATGATAATAATGAAGTCATACCTCGTTCTACATTATCCATTATTCAAGCTCACGTAAAAATGATTGTCTATGAAACACTTCAAACAAGCGATCTTGTTAAGCACGATTTTTTTAACCAAACTTACTTATCATATTTCCCTGAATCTTTATTGAAAGTGTTTGGTGATTATATTGACTCACACCCATTAAAGTATGACATTATTTCAATGCTTATTACGAATCAGATTATTAACCAAACAGGATCGGTTTTTATCTATCAATTACAACAAAATACGGGCCAATCGATAGAGAACATAATTAAAACATATCTCATTGCAAACCATATTTTAAATGGAGATCAATTTAGACACCTCCTATTTCAAGAGTCAGTGACAGAGGAAGATAGGTACAAAGCCCTCCTGTTATTTGAAGATATCTTGTTATTTATTACTAAAGATCTTTTACAGTTTAGTCATAAACCTAGCTCTGATTTTTCAGATATTAATAACTATCAAGAAATTGCACAGACCTTAAAGAAAAAGGCCTTAGAACAAAATAGTCCTCCCGTTATTCAGTGGACAAGCATGGGCTTTTCAAAGGAAGTCGCTAGTGATATTGCTCTATTACCAGAATTTGAAACCTTAGCCGAACTTATTTTCTTACATGAAACAGAATCGTTGAACACCGATTTATCGGCACAACTTCTCTTTCAGATTGAAGATGTATTTGGCTTTAATTGGATGGAACAAAGTATTCGTTCACTAGCTCCAGAGTCATACTGGGAAATTGAGCAACAAAATCAATTACTTGATCAATTGTATACTTCAAAACTATCTATTATTAAACTACTTTGTAAATCGAATACGAGTAAAGTTTTAGAAAAATCCCACGTTAGAGAATTGTTACCAAGTATGGATAGTCCATTTCAAAATGCGCTAACTCAATACTTTTCTAATTATAGTGAGCTTAAACTAAACCCAGCTAAATGTGACTTAACCACTCTGTCTGTTTGTCTTAACCGATTAAGAGTGTTTAATGCATGAGCCTTTTGTATTAGTTATTAGAACTCTATTACGTTGCATTCGTGATATTGACGGCTTATTAACAGCCGTCATTAGTCGTTTATTTAAACGATCCTACCAAGTATCTGGCTCCTGTAAAAAGCGTGGAATATGTTGCCAAAATATAGCCATAGGCATTCATCCCCGATTAAAAAAAATTAAACAATGGATTGTTAAGTATTATGAATTTGTCTATAACTTCCAATTCATCACTTATCTTGAACGAGATAACGTCTTATTGTTTAGATGCTTATACTTAAAGAATAATCTTTGCCAAATTCACTGGAAGCGTCCCTATATTTGTCGTCAATACCCTCATCATCGCTTATTTCATACGCCATCAACGATGCCAGGTTGTGGATATCATATCCAAGCCGCACTAGAGAACTCTCGGAGGTCATCATGACTAAAACGATTCTGATTACAGGTGCATCCACGGGTATTGGAAAGGCTCTTGCCTATCAATATGCAGGTCTTGGCTACCACTGCATTTGTGTCAGTCGACGGATAGAGGCTTGCCAGTCGGTTGCCAGTAATTGCAAAGAGCTAGGAGCCGCATCCTCTCATGCTATTAAATGTGATGTGAGTTTAGCTGATGATACGATGGCTCTAAAAAAAGAACTAGACCGATTAAACCTCGTGATTGATATCGTTGTGTTAAATGCGGGAATTAGCGGATCGGGTTCTAGCCATCAATTGTCCACACTATCCTATCGAAAAATTTATGAGACAAACGTTTTTGGTGTTTTAAACTGCTTAGAATCACTTATTCCAAAGCTCATTACGCAAGGGTTTGGCCACATTGTACTTATTGGAAGCCTCTCTTCATATCGAGGACTTCCGCAAACGGGGGCTTATGGGTCATCAAAAGCCGCCCTACACTATATTGCTGAAACCTTACGTCTAGATTTGAAGCCTTATGGACTCGATGTCAGTATTATTCACCCTGGTTTTATTAAGACACCGTTAACTGATAAGAATACGTTTAAAATGCCATTTTTAATGTCGGCTGAAAAAGCGGCGGCCATCATCCAAAAAGCTATTCACCGTAAAAAAGCAATTTATGCGTTTCCATTTATTATGGCATGTGCTGCCAAGTTACAAGTTATTTTACCAAGTTTTATTCGAGATCTACTATTACGTAATGTTAAAAATACAAAGGAGCTTTAAGATGAGGGCATGGTGTTTTGTATTTTGGTTATCGACAACTACTCTTTTTGCCAATTACCCGGCTCCATTCCCAGACTCTTTGACGGTAGCTCTTGAAGCCGCTCTAAAAAGTTCCGCCTATCAAAAAATTATTAAACAATACGATTTGCCAGAAAAACGCTACCAACTTTATTTAGGTCTCTATGACACCCAATTCACCCATTCTCTAAGCTACTTAAAGGATGAGACTCAAAAAGCGAGTACTTTTTTTCCTCAACAAAGCCAAACACAACTAAATAACCAGGTCAAAAAAACATTTCAAACCGGAACAACTCTTAGCCTCACACACTCCGTCTCAGATACAAACTATACCTATACTGCCAATTCCTCCTTGAATCGCTCGTTCTACAATCAACAACTCTCTTTGTCACTTACTCAGCAGTTATGGGGTACTAATAGTGCACGGTATCACCATTTATCCAATGACTTAGCATTAATTAAGAAAAAACAAGACACACTACTTCTTCTCGACGATACCGAACAATTACTCTACTCACTTCTTCAACAATATTGGGATCTCGTGCAAGCTAAAATCCAACTTGATATTCGTAAGGATGATGCTCAAACTGCATTAAAACTATACAATGTGAATCTAAAAAATGCTGAATCCGGACTGATCAACGAACGTGTACTCTCCACATTGAAATCCTCTCGTATTCAATCTAAAATGGAGGTCTCTAGAGCCGATACTGTATTTTTTAGCCGATTAACCACTCTTACATACCCATTAAACATACCATCTGATCAATTTCCACTCATTAGTAACTTAACCTCATTAGAAACTTTTGTTGATTCACTTCCTAGCTTACCTCCATTTTCAAGTTCATTCGCTAGTCATCGTCGCTTGGAGTTTAGTAAACTCAATGAAAACGTATTCTCTATTTCAAAACAATTAATACAAGAAGAAAATAGGCTTCCTGTGTCTTTATCGACAGATCTACAATCTAACGGTGTTTCCGATAGACTTAGAGACTCTAGCAAAGACACCTTCTCCGCGTCCAATCTCTCTGTTCAAGCCGGTCTTTCACTCTCTTTCTTAAATTCCTCAACTTATAAACTAAGCAAACTAACATTAGCTCAGCGTCAAGAACTGCTTTCACAATATGATACACAAACTCTCAACACTAAGCTCTCAACAGAGCATCAGATTTTGAGTCATCAAATTGAAAATTTAAAACGTGAACTCATAGAAGCTAAGCAATATGTCAGATCTTGTTACCAAACATTTACACTTGATCAAGATTACTTCAAACAAGGGCGAATTGATATTGATATTCTACTGCAAACCCAAGCGAGTTATCGTCGAGCACAACTTCATTATGCGTCACTACTTGTCGATTATATAAAAACATATAATCAACTTTATCGACTTCACAATGTGTTGCTAGATACCATTATGTTACACTCTAAAAAGCCGGGAGAAAAATAAATGTCACTTTTTTCGTTTTTAATGAACCGAAAGCTTATAGTTTACATTAGCACCTTTGTGTTATTAATAATCGGAGTTATTTCCGGGCTCAATTTACAAAGAGAAGCATACCCTCGTGTAGAATTTGGAGTGGTCACAATATCCACACTTTATTCAGGAGCATCTGCAGAAGAAGTAGAGCGATTGGTTACGACACCACTTGAAGATGCTATCAACGGAATTGATGGCATTGAGTCTATTGAGTCGATATCTACTGACGGGAGAAGTTACATAACCGTTACACTTGATGATGATCAGGATCCCAAACTTATCCGTGATGATATTACACGAAATATTGATATGGTTCAGGACTTACCCATTGATATGTCGGAACCAATGATTAATGACATTCACTCTAAAACGTTTCCTGTCATCAGTATTACACTTGGGGGTGCAGAAAATTATCAGGTTTTAAGAGAAGAGGCGATTTCACTTCAAGACAAACTTAAAAATATTTCAGGAGTCTCAGATGTGAATGCCAAAGGACTTTTAGATCCCGAGATACATGTGTATGTTAATCCAGACCTCCTTCACTTTTTTTATATTTCTTTAGATGATATTACCAGATCAATACGTGATAAAAATCTAAGTTTACCGGCCGGTCTCATTGAATCCAAAAATAATGTTCAACTCCTTCGTACCACCCACCAACTTCAATCTGTCGAAGATGTCGAAAGTGTTATTGTTAGAGCAAACAGTGCGGCAAAGTACACTAGTATTAAGCAATTAGCTTGGGTAAAAGAAAAAAATGAAGAACGATCGGTACTCTACAGAAGTAATGGCCTAGAAACCATCACTCTAACCGTGCTTAAAAAGGAATCGGCTGATATTTTAAATGTGGTGAATTCTGTCAAAGACTTGGTAGAATCTCAAAGAGACGATTTACAGCTCAAAACCATTACCGTTAAATACCAAAACGACTTATCTGTTTTTATTTCAAGAAGACTCTCCGTTCTCAGTAATAATGCCGTACTAGGAATTGCCATTCTAATGCTTATACTCCTTGCGTTTTTACATAAACACATAGCGGTCTTTGTCGCACTGGCCATACCCTTTTCTATTATTGTCGGCTTTTTAGTGATGTCGGTTCTATCAATCAGTTTAAACTTAATTTCATTATTAGGGTTTATTTTAGTGATTGGAATGGTCGTTGATAATGCTATCGTTGTCGGTGAGCATATTGTGAGAAAATTTGAATCTGGAAAGTCTGCAAAAAAAGCCTGTATTGAGGGTACTACTGAAATGATTTCACCTATTATAGGCTCTACCTTAACTACGTTTGCCGCCTTTGGAGCTCTGCTATTTATGGGAGGCACCTTTGGTAAATTTGTTCGCGATATACCATTTGTAGTTTGTATTACTTTATCGCTATCGCTTCTTTATTCTTCGTTTATCATGCCAATTTTAATGGCGCCATTTTTAATTCGCAGCAAAAAGAAACAAACGCAAAGCTCTTTTTCTCAGCGAGTATTTGAACAGTTTCAGGGGTATTACAAACGCTCATTAACATGGGTACTAACCTATCGTTTTAGATCTATATTGGGTCTGATTATTGTATTTATTCTTAGTCTGTTTATTGCGGCTAAGGGCATGTCGTTTGTTTTATTCCCAAGTGAAGATGCCGAACAATTCAAAATATATGTTGAAGCTCCTATCACTAATAGTTTAACTCAACATGCGAAAAGTTTAGTTCGATTAGAACAACATATTTCAACCTTACCCACCAATGAATTAGACTACTTCACGTCAAGTATCGGGACTCAAGAAAAGTCTCGTAGCGCGATTAATCGTGGAAGTCATTACTCCGAAATTACGGTTTACCTGAAACCTGAAATAGAGAGATCTCGAACCGCTCGAGAAATCGTGGAAAATTTACGAGAAAAGTTTAATACAACTGATCATCCGTTTGAATCTATACGCTTCTCAGTTCGTCGTGGAGGCCCTCCTGTTGGAAAACCCGTGAGTATCAATCTATCCGGAGATGCGTATAGTCGTATTGAACTTGCATCTAAAGAACTGATAGACAACCTATCAACGATACAAGCTGTTCGGGATATCGATTCCAATTTCAAGCCCGGAAAACCCGAACTTCAAATTGCTACAAATGAAGGCCTAGCAGCAATTCATAGTGTGCCTTTAAGTAATATCGCCCGAAATGTTCGTACGGCTTTTGCCGGAACAGTAGCCACCACTATTCGAACAGAAACCGACGACATTGATGTTCGCGTCATGTTAGAAGAACGATATCGTCAAAATTCAAACTACCTGAGAGATCTTTTAATTCCAAGTACCAAAGGAGCCCTAATTAAATTAAAATACTTAGCACGATTCTCAGAAGTTCCAGGATTTGCTACACTCTATCATTACAATACGGATAAAACGATTACTATTTCAGCAGACATTGATCGAAAACTATCCACAGTACCTGAAGTGAATGCAATTATTAAACCTATGCTTAACGATATTCAGAAGCAATACCCCAGCTTGCAATTTTCACTTGAAGGAGAAACTAAAGATACGAATGAGTCTATCAGCAACTTGTTTAAAGCGTTCTTTATTTCCTTACTTTTAATCTACATCATTATTTTATCTTTATTTAACCGTCTATTTGACCCTCTACTTATCATGCTAGCCATTCCATTTGGATTTATTGGCATCATTTTGGCGTTTTTCCTACATAATGAACCGATCAGTTTTATGATGTTAATGGGGAGTATTGGAATGACTGGAGTGGTTGTAAACAATAGTATTATCTTAGTGCATGTCATTAACAAACAACGCGCTCAGTCTGATAGTCTTTACGATGCGGTATTTAACGGTGCTTTAACACGTTTTAGAGCTGTAATGATAACGTCTATCACGACTTTATTTGCATTATTCCCAACGGCTTATGGTATTGGTGGCGATGATCCATTTGTTGAACCGATGTGTTTAGCTCTTTCTTGGGGAGTTTTTCTGTCTACAATACTTACATTGTATCTTATTCCATGTATCCGATTAACGGCAAATGACTTCTCTAATTGGGTTTCCAATCGGTTAAGAAAATGAAGGAAATTTCACTCAAATCCATCTCTCTATGTCAAGTAAACCTACATTTCCAAACACCCTTCCAAACAGCGCATGGAATCGTCCGTAAAAGACCTCTTACCATCCTTAAACTTACCAGTGATTGCAATACAACCGTATACTCTGAATGCTCCGCACTTAATCAAACGTCTTATCATCCAGAAACAAATGCAGCCGCTTATCAAACCCTTTATCAAACCTTAATTCCAAAGGTATTGAACAGATCATTATCTGTTCAAACAATATCCAATGAACTTCTAAAGCTAGCACCTCACTCTCATTTCGCTGTAGCTAGTATTGAAATGGGTGCCTGGGCTATGGTGGCCGAGCTTTCCAACGTACCGTTATCACAATTACTTGGAGATAAAAATCAAGAAGTCCCTTCGGGTTGGGTGCTTGGCGTTTCGTCTAAAGAAGCCATGCGTGATGCGATCACTCACGCTGAGAGACACCAAATACATAAACTTAAATTCAAACTCACACCCGAAACATTGTCAGACATTGTAGATATTGTAAAAACAGAAAACTTATGTGAACGGTTTCCATTTATTGCGTTAGATGCCAATGAAAGTTTTGACGAAACCACTATCGAGCAACTATCTCAACTCAATGATCTTCCAATAAGTTATATTGAACAGCCTTTTTCAAGATTTAAACCACAGCTTTTGCAAGATATCTCTCACTTCACCCATACTCCAGTAGTGTTGGATGAATCATTACAAACCTCCAGATCAGACGCTTTATCCATATCCTCATGTAAGGGAATTGTATTAAAACCGTCACTTTTAGGTGGATACCAGCCGAGTCTTGATCTAATCAAGGAAGCCAAGCGTTCAAACAAACAATTCGTCATCGGAGGGCTATATGAATCAGGTCTTGGAAAAGGTTATTTACTAAGCTTAGCACAGGTTTTAGAAACACAATGGCCTTCAGACATTTCACCATTTTCTCGATTTGATGAAACTAAAAAAGATCACCCTTGGACAACATCAGATCATGGCTACTTTAATAATCTATCACAGAGGTTTTATTGCGACGAGCCAACGCGTTGTTTATTTTAGGAATCATGAACGGATCCGCCACTAATTGTGTGGCCATACCAATTAATGTAGCACCTGCCTCAAGGACCTTCACGCATCGATCAATCGATGTTACACCACCAGTCGCAATAATTGGGAGCTCATAACGAGCAAATAATGTTACCATTTCAAGTGTTCGGTCAAATAATGAAGCCCCACTTAACCCCCCTCCGCCGATAGAAATCGCATTTTCATTTAGTCCCACTGCTCTACAAGACTTATATTGGGTGTTTCCACAGTTAATCATCATATTCGTATATTTTTTACAAATATCGGCTGTTTTTTGAAGTTCCTCATTTTGTTGATCCGGAGACACCTTGACACTACAAGGAATTGAAGACAGATCTCTCAAATGACTTAATATAGGCTCTAATAATTCAGGTTTTTTACTAATATTTTGACCTTCAGGTGTATTTGGACAACTAATATTTAATTCAATATATACTTTAGATAAAATATGGGTTGGCAACTTATTTAGTATACAATCAATTGCCGCACAGTAATCATTCGTCGAATGACCTCCTATGCTAATTCCAATTGGTGTTTGATTATTCCATATTTTCCAACGACTGATCTCTTTACAAAACTCATCTACACCAGGGCCTGGCAATCCCATTGCATTTAACAAACTTGGATAACTAGTCGGTTTTAATTCCTGAATTCTTGGGATATCATTACCGTTTCTAACGTCTTTAGTAATTGTTTTTAATGTGGCGCCGCCCATTCCTAAGTTGAGCCAAAATCGGATAGTCGATTCGTGATATTTAAATGAGGCAACCGTAAGTGGAGAAGGAAATTTTAAATTGTAAACATCTTGACTCAGTAACTTTGGCGCTTTATAGCGATATAGAGAGGATGTAAAAGGATATACTTTATCTAATAAAAAGTCTCCAATTTTAATAGCATCCTCTAAATGTTTAGGAACACGTTTTATTAACTGTATGACAGTCGTTGAAACGATCACAACACGTCTTATAAATTTATAAAAAATACTATAAATTACTAGCATTTTTAAATTATAACGTAAGTTATACGTTTTCTAAAGCAACAGATGTGGTTTGAATAGCCATATCTACTTCGTTCATGTTTAGTATTGGCTTTATTTCAAGGTCGGCTTCTGACCTTGGAAATGAAACACCTCGATGAGTCACATGATGTATGGGGTCTTTAGATTCAAAAAGATCGATACAGTAGTCGATGACTTGTTCAGTAGCAAATGGTTTGCATGAAAAAATATCTATAAATGCAAATTCTTTAATTGGAAACGTATGAATAGAGATATGACTTTCAGCAATAATAACGGTACCCGTTATCCCTTTATCTTCAGGAACTAATCCTTCATATGGAAACACATGAGGTGTTGAGATTTTTGTCATTCCTATTTTTTTAGGAAATTCACTTAGAAACTTAAAACAAAGACTTAAATCATTTAATTTTTCTGAATTACACTTATTAAGATCAAGCATTACATGGGGTCCAAATCCAGCCATACTAGTCAAGCTCCTTAAATCCATTAAAGTTTTGTTAGAATACACAACTTTAGCCACACTTGCAATAGAAATTTCACACTATTTTAGGTATGATTAATGACATGAACAAATTAAGTAAACTCTTTATTATCATAATTTTTATACTCTTAGTATTTTATGCGTATAAAATAACATCTCAACCAGTGAAACCGTCGCCTTACGCATCGGTTAGTTTAGATGAAAAAATTGGTGAAATGTTACTCATTGGATTTAAAGGACAAACAGCGTCACACCCCGAAATCAAACAAATCTCATCCTATTTAGAATCGGGTAAAATTGGTGGTGTTATTTTCTATGACTACAATATAAAGTCTCCAGAGCAAACGAAATCTCTGATTTCTTATTTTAAAAACCAACGAGTGAATCACTCAATTTTTGTTGCGATTGATCAAGAAGGAGGATTTGTACAACGCTTGCCTCGAAGTAAAGGGTTTAAGCAATATCCATCCCCCTATTATCTTGCACAAACGACATCACCAGAAGAAGCCTATAACAAATATTTAGATATGGCATCGCTGCTTGATTCTCTTGGCTTTAATTTAAATTTTGGGACCGTCGTTGATATTAATATCAATCCAAAATCACCCGCAATTGGCCAGCTACGACGCAGTTACTCTTCTGATCCAAATGTTGTTACCGCATACGCGGGAAAAATGATTGATGCTCACCGTAAGCATCATGTGGTATCTGCCATCAAACATTTTCCAGGACATGGATCTGCTCTTCAAGACTCCCACAAAGGGTTTACAAATGTTACGGATACTTGGACATCAAAAGAATTACTGCCCTACAAGTATCTGCTCGATCAAAACAAAGTTGATATGGTGATGACGGCGCATGTGTTTCACACACGATTAGATCCTTATTCTCCAGCTTCTCTGTCTAAACATCATATTAATAAAACATTACGAGAATTTTTAAATTATGATGGCGTTATTATCACGGATGACCTTCAAATGAGAGCTATTTCGAAAATGTTTGATTTAAAAACAACCATTATCCGAAGTATACAATCAGAGATTGACATCTTACTTTTTGCTCATTTAATACTCTATAATCAAAACGTTGTTGATCAAGCGCATCGTATCATTAGAGACGCTATTCGAAGCGGAGAGTTAGACAGAACATTAATAGATAATGCCTATGTGAGAATTCAAAACTTAAAACAACAACGATTAAGGGACGACATTCCTAATCTATGATTTCATTATTTAAAAAGCGAGCACCAATACTCTCGTTTGGTATTTTTCAAATTTTCTTTACGGCCCCAGGTCAAACATTTTTAATTTCTTTATTTATTGGGCCTATGTTTAATGAGTTAGGTCTTTCGACTAGTATGTTTGCGGGTATTTACTCATTAGCCACACTATGTGCCAGTCTATTTTTACAACCGTGTGGTCGACTATTAGATAGATATCCCATAAAGCCCATTTTATTAACTATGATATCTTTGATGATGATTGGTTGTTTATTAATTGCCAGTTCATCATCAATACTCTCACTATTTTTTGGATTTTTTATTGTTAGATTTATTGGGCAAGGGGCTTTTGGATTGGCAGCTAGTACCTTAGTGACTAAACAATTTCACAAGAATAGAGGAAAAGCGCTAAGTATCATTATGTTTGGATTTCCACTATCAGAAATAATTTATCCGTTTATTGCCATATTTTTACTAGAGAGTTTAGGTTGGAGAGAAGCGTACCTTCTGTTTGCATGTAGCTTTTTATTAATGATTCCGATACAACTTTACTTTATTAATCGTGCTCAATTAACAGTTGGAGAATTTTACCCTGAAGAAACCCTAATTCAAGCTCAAAGACTCACTGGATCTGACGCAGAAGTAATTCCAATCAGGCATTATACTTTAAAAGAAACGCTAAGAGATATTAGCTTTTACCTTGTGCTTATAGCCTCAACACTTCCTCCTGTCGTAATGACGGGACTTTTCTTTCATCAATCGACGTTATTTGAAATACAAAATTGGCCTATCGGTTATGCAGCTTATGGATTAATGGCGTATGCCATTGTGAAAGCCATTGGCTCAATTTTTATTGGCCCCTTAATTGATACTTTTGGATCCGGATCGTTTTTCACGCTAATGTTAGCGTTAATGGGAGTTGGAACTTACCTGGCTGGATTAGGTGGCCCCTGGTGGATGATATTAGTGTATTTGAGTTGTCTTGGATTCGCACTCGGCATTTCCGCACCTGTGATGAATCATTTATGGGCGTCTTTATATGGAACGAATCATATTGGAAGTATTAAAGGCTTTATTAGTACTTTTAGAAATGGCCTGACAGGTTTCGGACCACTTCCTCTCGCTATGGCCATGGAAAAAGGATTTCCGCTACCGTTACTTCTTCAATACGTTGCGATTGCTATTTTTGTCTTAATGATGATCCCGGTTGGTTTACAACTATTTGACAAGCGACTTAGCTCTCAGACTTAATAAATTGGTATCTTAAGCCTATTAAGAATTGTTTATCACTCACGAGTTGTCGGCCATTTACGGATTGATAAAGAGGGTGTCGGTACTCTCCAAACCACTTATAATGCTTGAATAGCCCCCAATTAATGTGTCCGAAAAATCCTATTGATGACGTTAAATACCGTCCCCCTGTATTGGCAGGATCATGTGCCCAGGTTAACGACGACTCTAGGCTCTCTCTCACCGTTTGTACTGATTGTTGGTAAAGCGCTTCTAGGTTAGAGTAAATTGTTAGATATTTCCAGACAGAAACCGTTCCCCAAAAGTCAATCACGAGTTCATTTCCATGAAGGTATGATTCATCTGTAGCCAAAAAAGGAGTTCTTGCCACCGCTAATAAACCGATACTATATCGTGAATACAGTCGTTTAAGAGAAGCTCCAGATAATAACTGTAGACTTCCGGAACTATTTTGTAATGGATAGCCCATCAAGTTCTCACCATGAGAAAAATAATTCGCTTTAATCTTGTGATTACCAATTGGAAACCCCATGCCAATGATCATAGAAAATTTCCATTTTTTTGTATCTATACCTCTTAGTAAAAAGCCTGTTTCAAGATCGCCCAAGCCTTTAGTATTTATACGTTTTTGGTTAGATAGATTTGTAAAAGAGTCGCTAATTAACAGTTGATTATCTAACGCTTTCGCTCTAAAAAAATAATTTACAGAAGGTGTTATCCCACTCAGTATGTTCACATTTAATTGATTTTTAATTAGTTTAAATGACGCCACATCATAGCCTGAAAAATCAGAAAGGTCCCGTTCATTTTGGCCATCTAAAAAACGGTCATAGGTTTGTTGATCAACATAAATGTGAACTAAAAACTCTTTTTCATCAAGCCAATCGCTAGAAAAAGAGTTAGGCGAGTTATATTGGGACCAGTTGTAATAATTAAAAGGTGCTTCAAACAAATTATCATCTGCTACAACTTGTATCATAAAGACGATAAGCACGGATACTAAAACTCTTTTTAACATACAAAAATTATACCATGATTTTTTTAAGTTATATCTAAAAAAAGAGCCCCTATATTTAGGAACTCTTTAGCTTTAAAGTCGACTGTTTTAAAATGAGTGTGTGGCACCGACTACTAATAACGACTCGGATTCAAACTGAGTTCCTTCTAGATTCTCATATACTGGAATTAAGTATTCTAAACTTAAGTAAGTAGTATTTGTTTCAAACTTAGAATTTAAACCGATTCCAAATAAGGCTCTTTTACCACCTGTATTTTCAGCGTTTAAGGCAATACTTTGTGCCGGATTGGCGATGTCACTATGAGTGCCATTAACGCCAGTATCTAATTGAGTCGTTAAACGAGAGGAAATTGAGAATTTTTTAGCTATTGGTTTTGCAACCCATAGTGTGGACTCTACTTTATGACCCAACTGGTACCCTTTTTTATTTTGAGTCGTTCTTATAATCGCAGATGTTTGGCTTCCCATACTAAAACCAGGCTTAAACCATCTCAAAGTGATACTAGGCTTCACATCTACTGTTCCTGAACCTAACTGCATCGCATATCCCACCGTACTATCATTGCTAGCTTTCTCGTTAATTGACCCTGTTGGCAAACTAATAACAGCACCATAATGTACTTTAAAGGTATTTGTGTCTTTTATGTTAACAAGTGCACCTACAGTAACATCACCTAATCCGGATACACTCGTATTAGTTGCTGGATTTTGCATCCTTTGCATACTCATCGAGTTATCAATATAATTGGCCATTCCTACTAATGTTACTGAGTTAGAATACCCGTACATCGCACCTATCATGTGCATGGTCATGGACATATCTAAGGGTTTCATCATACCTGGGGCACTTGCATCGGTGATAGACTCTGTTCCTTGACGTAGTGTAGACATTGGCATGCTCATCACACGATAAGACATCATCCAATCGCCTTCAGAATGTAAATGATCTCCCATAACACCTATTGGCGCATGATCATCCGCACGAGATCCATAATCAGCAAAACTAAGCATTGAACTGACGAGTAGGACGCAAACTAATCCTAAAAACTTCATAAGAATTTCCTTATTTATAAATCAAACACTTACTATATTAAACAAAATTAGATTTCATTTCGATGTGGCAAATTGTCGCAGTCACGCTCAATTTATACATAAGCAAGCTACTATCTGCTATACTAATGAGATGATTAGCTTAAATAAATCGCTCCAAACCATTTTAAATTACAGATACCTTGCGATTGGGGGACAACTATTAGCAGTCTTGGTTGCTCATTATTTTTTAAATATTGATTTAGTGTTAGCCCCCATTTTTCTCATTTTTTTCATTTCGCTAACAGTGACAATTAGTAGTCGCTTATTTAAGTCAGAAAGCGATATCACATATCAACATATTTATTATCAATTATTATTTGACACCTTATCTTTTACAGCGCTTTTATACTTTACTGGTGGCATTCAAAATCCATTTACAGGACTCTATTTAATTCAGGTGATTATTGCTGCCATCATGCTACCCGCGCTATACACATGGCTTATTGTGACCATAAGTACACTTTCTTATATCAGTTTAAGTTTTATCGTTCCAATGTCACACCATCATCATCATATGATGCAAGTGAATTGGCACCTTCAAGGAATGATCGTGAGTTACATTATTAGTGCGTTGCTTGTTGCTATTTTAATTGGACAATTAGTTCGAGAACACCGAAAACAAGCTATCGAACTAGAAAATACTCAATTTAAACTTAAACAAGAATCACTTTTAGGTGAAGTAGGTCTTTTGGCGGCTGATGCCGTTCATCAACTCAGTACGCCCCTTTCTACTATTGGATTAATTTCAACTGAACTTAAAGATGAAATAAAAGATCAAGAGTTACACAAACTTTTACAAAAACAAGTGGAGCGATCCACCCTTATTTTAGACGACATTTTACTCTCATTTGGAACACTACGAGCCGATCACTCCAAGTTACAAACCCTATCGGAATACATATTAGAATTACAAAATGAGATTCAAACGCAGTTTCCAAGAGAATCTATTCGAGTAAGCCAAATTGAAACGAATAACTCAACACGTTTGTATATTCCTAATATCTTAAATCGAGCGATCTTTAATATTATTTCGAATGCGGTTAAGGCCTATAAAGAAACTATTTCGATTAAAATTGACTATATAAATGATTCTTTAACAATATCCGTACAAGATGATGGTCCAGGAATTCCAGTATCCGTCATTAATGAATTAAACTCAGATAAAAATAGTTTAAACTTACAAAAAAAGGGGCTGGGACTATTTTTAACGCAAACGATTATTAATAAACTGAATGGAACGATTTCCTATAACACAAGTAAGGGGACAATAGTTGATATTTCAATACCCATAATAAGGGAAACGGAATGAAGACTTTATTGCTAATTGATGATGATAACGATTTATTAACCATGCTTAAACGAGGTTTTGAAAAACGACACTACAGCTGTGACCTTGCGAACAATCAGCAAGAGGTTAACAACTATTTAAAGACTAAAAAATATAATTATGTGGTTCTTGATTTAAATCTCAATGGCGAATCAGGGATCGAGTTAATTCCACATTTATTAAATAACAACTCTGATATTTCTATTGTAGTTACTACTGGATATGCAAGTTTACATACCGCGGTAGAAGCCATCAAATTGGGTGCGACAAACTATCTGTCTAAACCTGCCTCCATTGAGGATATTGAATCTGCATTTTCTGGGTCTAGGATTAAAACGAATACAACCATGGGACAACAGGACTTAAAAACCAAAGAATGGGAACATATTCAGCAAACCCTTGAAAAAAATAGCTTTAATATTTCAGAAACAGCTAAAGAACTTGGCATGCATCGCCGAACATTACAACGAAAATTAAATAAAAAGCAGTACTAAATAAACACCTTATATATATTAAACTTATTTAATTTAATTATTTAAAATATCAATATATACAATATAAATCTATAATTTTACAAGTCAATCCTACGTTGTTAATTTAAAGAAATAAATATTAATTATATAAAAGAGCTTGCTTGTTATGTCTATTTCATCGTTACCACTATTTTTATCGTCACTTGGCGTGGCAGTTACAACACCAGCACCTACAACTGGTACTACAAACACTCTTAAAACGCAGACTCTTACCCCCAGTTCAACTCCCGCTCATGAAGACTATCCAAGAACATGGATTGAGCCACTCAATTACCAAATAGATACCATTCATGGGTCACATACTCGTGTGAGACGGTCAAGTGGCTCAACTGAAAGTTATATTAAAGAACAAGTCGATAGAATAAATACATACTTTGAATCAAATGGATCTACAATTAGTTATGCAACAGAGTATTCATCACACTCAGTTATTGAATCTATTGATGGAATATCGAAAGAGTATTTAGAAACAGACTATTTAATTAAAAGTGATGATGGCAAATGGTTCTATCAATCGCAATCATCAGATGGTCGATCATCAGCATTTAGACAAATAGAGTGTTTACCGGATCATTCGAATTTAATTAGAAAATCAACTTCACATGCAATGAACACAATAACATTTGTTAATAGAAATCATCAATTTGGTTTATGTAAATATAATAATTCACTAGAGAGATACGAGTTAAGGACCTCTGATCTTACAGTTCAAGCGCCTGAAAAGTCTGTTTATACTGAAGAATGGCTAACTGTGCTAAGCTCTAATAATACTGTATTTTTGTATAATACAAATACTACTCCAGCTCAATTAATTACAACGGCACCTACAAACGCATACGGTTTTAATGAGTTATTTGTTGACTATTTTTTACAGCATTCAGACGATATGACTATTGATATTGTGGGCAAGTATTTTCATTTAATAGTAGTGAACCAAGATAATATTATTAATTCAACTACATTTAATTTCACAGACTCTCAATCTTTGAGTGCTAATAATACAAGTCCTCTTATAGAACTCCTTCAAATTGAAAGTGGTTTAATAGAGGGTCAACTAGTATCAATATCACCCATATATAATAATGATTTGGTGAGTATTAATATAACTAATTATGAAGCCATTGAAAATTTAAACTATATTGCAGACACCATATTTCAAACTAGTTCAAAACTATACTTACATAAACACCTCTCACCTGATAATGAAATCACACTTATCACGTTCCCAATGGACATCATGCCATCAGATACAATTATTAGTCCAAAATCTGACCCTTATAATAATATACAATGCGTTGGAATAAAAAGAGATGAGGGCTCATCGACACTACTATTTGGGGATGACTTAGAATGGTATTCAATGAGCACAAATCTAACTATCCAGTGGATTCAATATGCCCCTGATACTATCGTTATATATGGCTTAGATAATGGCAAGTTATCGACACTAATTATGGATACCAGTACTTTTAGAGAAAACACTACTCGTCTAGATGTTAGTATTCATAGATCTTCATTCTCAACTATTACATTCAGTACTCCTGACACTCTATCTTCAACTCTCACATCCAGCCCCTCGTCGTCCCTTACTTCTACTAGAACAACATCTCCTAGTTCTTCTCTAACATCATCTCAAACGTCTACCCCTTCTTCATCGATTACCTCTACTAGAACTACATCTCCTTCTTCCTCTCTTACATCATCCCCAACGTCTACACCTTCTTCATCAATTACCTCTACTAGAACTACATCTCCTTCTTCCTCTCTTACATCATCCCCAACGGCTACACCTTCTTCATCAATTACCTCTACTAGAACTATATCTCCGTCTTCTTCTCTTACATCCTCTCCATCCTCTACTAAAACAACATCCCTATCATCGTCTCTAACATCCACACCAACGTCATCTCCAACGTCTACACTTTCTACAACACCCAATTCATCCATTGATGGTGAAGACCAAGCTAATCAAGCCGCCATAACAGCCGCAATCTTAGTAAGTATTTTAATAATACTAGGATTGGGATATATCATTTATAGAGGAAGGCAGAGTAATCAAAATGAATTAGAAGAATACATAAACCCTATGTATAACCCTTATTCAAAAGAAACTACTACGGATAAGACTGCTATAGCAGAAACTACTGTTTAATTGTCGATACTCTTTTTAAAATTAAAACTAAAGCTAGAAAAAATCATCTTCAATTTCACAAAGATCAACACCTAAGGAAACGGCTTTGCAATACAAAATTGACTGACTACTCAAATCAGGATCCTCCTAAACTTTATTATAGACTTTCGACAAATTCTCCTAATTGATCATTTCTTTCTGCCGAATTTCCTAACAATTCATCTATTGAAATAGGATTACGATTGTTTGAAGAGTCTGAGTTTTCCAAAGATTGACCATCTGTAATGGTGCCATCATTAATTTGATAAGGATTTGGGCTTAATATCGGCTCTCTCTCGAGTAATAATACAAAGGTTTCCATATGACCTTTTTCTGCGGCCAAATGCAAAGCTGTATTTCCATCTTTATCTTTCACAGTACAATCAGCACCTTGCTGGAGTAAGATTTGAACAGTTGCGGTATGACCTTTTTCTGCGGCCAAGTGTAGCACTGTACTTTCATTTGAACTAGTAGCATGAATATTAGCCCCTTGCTGTATTAATAATTTAACGATTTCGGTATGATTGTTTAATCCAGCCCAGTGTAGCGCTGAAACTCCATTTTCATCTTGCACAGTCCAATCAGCACCTTTATTAAGTAATAATTCAACGATTTTGGTATGACCTATGTATGCGGCCAAATGCAAAGCTGTATTTCCATCTGGGTTTTTTGTATTAATATCAATACCTTGATTGAGTAGTGATTCAACAGTTTTGGTATAACCTTTTTTTGCGGCCAAATGCAAAGCTGTATTTCCATCTTTATCTTTCACAGTAGCATCAGCAACTTTATTAAGTGATAATTCAACGTTTTTGATATATTTGTAGTATGCGGCCTCGTATTGCGCTGTATTTCCATCTTTATCTTTCACAGTAGAATCAGTAACTCGCTGTAGTAATAATTCAACGGTTTTGCGAGAACCTTTTTTTTTGGCCCAAGCTAACAATGTGTTTCCTCTTATTCTTAAACCTGAAAAATCAGCACCTCGTTGGAGTAAAAAGTTAACGGTTTCGATATGGCCTTCCTTTGCAGCCCAATATAAAGCTGTAATTCCAAATGTAGTCTTAGCATCAATATTAGCCCCTCCGTCGAGTAATAATTCAACGATTTCGGCATGAGCATTTTTTACAGCCAAGTGTAAAGCTGTATTTCCATTTGGGGTTTTTGTATTAATATTAGCACCTCTCTCGAGTAAGAGTTTAACGGTTTCGGTATGACCTTTTTCTGCGGCCCAGTGTAGCGCTGTAATTCCTATTGGGGTTTTTGTATTAATATCAACACCTTGATCAAGAAACCACTCAACTATTTCTCTCTTACCCTTTCGTGCGGCACTGATTAGTGGTGTCCATCCATTTTTATTTAGAGTATTAATTTCGGCACCATCTTTAATTAAACGTTGAACCTCTTCTAGTTTTCCTCGAACTACAGCCGAATGTAATGAATATTTTACATCAAATTCTCTATCTTCTTTTCTTATAGGTTTCGTAGCGGCTACCTTTTTAGGAACTAGGGCCTTCAGTTCCTGATACAACTCACTAGCATCTATATCATCGGTAAAACCTTCCACAGTTTTTAACACTAACTGAGCCAAATTACCAACAAAATTCGACTGGGCAACAACTTGTAACGTATTAATAGGACCACCATTAATATGTAATCGTTCAGGTTCAACTCGTCGCCTTTTTGCAGCAAGCTCATCAGAGACTTGATTTTCTCTTCTAGACTCATCCGAAGAAGGGTCACTTGCAGGTTCCGATTGACGATCAGCTGGTACGCCACCTGAAACAACCTGTGGAACTGGATCTGAGACAATAGCTAATCGCGGTTTTTTGGCTACAGGATCTTGCTCAATGGGTGTTTGTCCTGAGATCTTATTTGTTAAAACAGAATCACTACTTGGTTGTGCTTGAACTCGTTTTTTTCCTAACCTTCTCTTTTTCCCCTTACTCGCTTTATCTATAGAGACTAAAATTTGTTTTTGAACCGCATCACTCGCTCCTAAATACAGCTCAAGTATGCAGCGCCCTTTTCCTCGATATACTTCGAGTAATGCGTCACGATATGTCGATTCCATGACATCAAACAATTCAAAGCCATCCCCTCTCTTCAACCATCTCCCTTCAAATCCAAATAACCGGCTCGTTTTTTTCACAAACTCTGCTAATTCTGGACTGTACCAATCTATTGAAATAAAGGACCGCCCCTGAATCTCTATGTCTCTAAAAACTATACTCGATGTCACATCATTAACACTATAATCGACTCGTATATCGTCACCTGTTTGTATAACTTCTTCGATATGCTCTCGTGCAATTAACGCACGTTCCATATCGTCAAATAAGCTGATTGCTGCTGCTCTATTCGGATGCATTTCCAAACGATATAAAAAATCCCGAGAGTTTTTATACAACTTAATTCCTAACGCATTTAATTGAAGTCCAAAGTGCTGATTTATATACTGAATATGGTCGTTTTGTTTTTGCTTACTGCGTGTTCGCCATAGATGTGTCCAACCTAAATACTGTTTCACCCAACCATTTAAACTCCCATCCATCAAGACACTTAATTCTCGCATCTGATCTGACATCCCAACCATATCCTTCATGTCACCAATTGAATCCTCTTTCAATACGTAACAAACAACATGCAACCGATTCTTGGCAACACCATTTCTCTCCAAACGCCCCTTTAATTGATACAAACTGACGGGATCTGTCGGAACACTCAACACATGCATTATGCACGTATTCGACTCATCGGTTCCGTCTAAAAATGGTACCTGCATGCCATCAAACCCCGTCACGTGTTTCCGGTTTAAAATCAAAACCCCATTTGCATGTGCACACCATTGATCTTGAAAACCATCTGGGTCATCCATTTTTATCAAATGATAGGCTGATTTATTTAAAAATTCGTCCACAAGTCGTTCTGGATGCTGAAGTTCATACGTTGTTTTCATTAACTGTCTTAATTCACTTTTTTCAGGTACTGTTAACCGCTCTCCATCCAATAACTCTTTTGCAATCTTAGAAATACCGTCTTTCGTTCCCTGATAGTCATCAACGCCCTCTGAATAAATACAATGTCTCTGACCGACATCCGATTGATTCAATTTCAAAATTAGCCACAACAACTTTTCCTCGTCTTTTACGCGTCTAAACAATGCAACTAAATGTTGATTTGATGTTCTTCTACTTTTAGCATTCAAAAACGAATACAATTTACGTAAGCGATGTTGTTCGACTTGAACTAAACGTAAGCGATGTTGAATAGGCGTTTCTTGCATCCCACTTAATATCGAGACAGCTTCTACTTCATGAACAGTCGTGGCTTGATATCCAGGCTCAACACCTCCTAATTTACAGAATGAAAACGATGCCATTGGCGCCATTTCTCGTCGACAATATTGGCCTTTATCCATTAAGGATCTAAGAGACGTTAAGTTAGTTTTTATATCCCATCGTTTAGAGTTAATACCTAATAATGGGAACATAATCTTGCAAGCTTTTATTGTAAATGGTGTTCCAGACACAAACACTACTTGCCCTGCTTCTGTCTGTTCCAACATTACCTCTAATAACTTACGGGTTTCTTCACTACCGTCACCCTTCTTTTTTCCTGGTCTTAACGACCCAGTCACCGTATGCACCTCATCTACCACTAGGGATTGAATAGATCTCTTTGTTGATTTTAACTTGGCTAAAACACCGCTCATTCGTCCTGTTGTCTGTAAACAAATACCCATATCAGCATTTATGTGTAATTCAGAACCACGTTGATATAGTCTTTGAATCGGCGGAAGCTTGAAACTGTTTTCACTAAACACCGATAATATAGCATCCAAATCCGACTCTTGCGAATCTAAAACCCTCTCATTCGGGGCAACGAAAAAGAATGGTCCTTTTTGATTGCTCTGATACTGAATACATAGATACACCAATGTCTGTCGTGTTTTTCCCAAACCGGGTGAATCACCTAGCAAAAAGGGCTTATTTTTGTTGCTACTTTCTAACATTGCTAGTACCGCATCCGCTTGAACATTAGATAAGACCTTCTCCTCTAATAATGGCTTCAGATACACCATTGCGCGATCCCATACCTCAGAAGAAATCTCCGGCACCTTACTTAATGTTGGGTTATTCACCAATTTTGCCGGATGTGGCACATCACAAACACCCCGAGTCAAATCACCCCATACATGATCTTTTTTATCGGGTTGTTTTGGTGTATCAATTGAGTTCGACGTTATCGGACCAGCCGGTGTTTCAACAGCAGACACCCTACCCACCTCTGTAATCAACACGCACTCCATCGCTTCATAATGATGCCCACGTTCACCCCCTGTTATCTTAATATGACGTTCTGTTATTGGATCTTTACTAGATTGTCTTGCTAGAAGAGACTCTCGAATTTGCTCTAAATGAAACCTACCTTCATGCCCGTCTCCATCAAAACACGGTTTAAATGTATCGGCCCATTCCAGATATTCAGACAATAATGGATCTCGAAACTTCCATTTTCCAACTGTATTTAGTTCCATACATTTTTTTGGTAAAAACAACGATTCTCTTTCACCACTATTATCCATACCCCCCATATGCAAACAAACAGACCGATCTTCTTCTGTTACCAAATTGAGACCAAGTATCGACAGCCCCATCTGACTATTCATGATATGATAACCTGCCTTTCCTATGGTCGCATTTAAAAATGCGGTTCGAATATCGCGATCGTTCACAATTCCATTAAAAATACCTAAATACGCCGATCCTGCAGTTTTATATACATCCAATTTTTCTTTTGCCCTACGACAGGCATCGGACATATCATTTGATTCTCTCGACAAGTCATCAATATATCGATTCAAGTCTTCATCTATACGAGTGTGATTCTCTGGTCCCTTCCACGTTTTAATCGCTGCTTTCAATACAAGAGTTGCTTCTTCTAATTGAACTCCATGCTCATCAAGTTCTTCTATTTTAGCCTGGAGGGCAATTTTGCTAACAATTGATTCTAATTCAGCATAGTACGCTTGACTCATGCCATGACCACGTAACTCCTGTAATAGTGTGACCATCATCTGCTCGTAGTACGCATAGGCAAGTAACGCATCATTAGACACATCAGGGGAATTTATCGTATCCAATAGATGATTCAAGGCAGTAACAACCTCTTGTTTTTTTACTAAAACATCATCTAATTTATACGTATCGCCATCTGGTTTTCCAAGTGCATGAAAAAAACAGTTTCCATCGCCGAGGGTATGTTTCGCTTCCCATTTTGGAACAAGCACCACACAGTCATCGTCTTCAGAACCGGATTCTTCCGATACACTTGACCCACCAGCTTCTGAACTTTTTGAATTCAAAACCTCTTCTTCGTCCCACTCATCTGAAGATGCACTAGAAGCCTGTTCAGGACTTTGTGAAATCACCAGAACACCTTCATCGTCACTCGATTCTGCTGAACCATCTGAGGCATTTGCATCCATCAAAGAATTTTCTGAAACTTCAGTACCCTGATCTAAACGTCGTTTTTTTGCAACAGTCCCATCAGTATTCACTAAATTCATAAACTCTTTTTCTTCCGATTCATCATCAGACTCTTCAATCAACCAACGCTCTGGCTGTTTAATCCCTGGGCAGGACGCTTCACTTACATAATCAATACGTCTCATCAAACACCGTTCTATATTCGGATCGTTAACAAACTTACCATAAAGTTCAACCATACCGCCAAGCTGAATGGATTTGATCGTTCCAGCTTTAACAGCTTCATGCCGTTCATGGCACTGCTGACCTTGCAAATGCTCCCAATAGGCCTTCCCATAATCTAAAAACAGCTCTTGTCCTATGGGAATCTGTTTAGACGCAAAGTATCCTACAAAATAATACCGATTCCCAGCAACCGTTATCTCTATCGGTATCGCTTCAACATTAATCTTTGACAACTCGCGATTAACTTTATCGTCTATTGTTTCACCTGATTCAAGCTTTATCCCATCATGAATAAGACCAAACGTTGTCGGGGAATTGACTCGTGAGAGTATTCCTCCACCAGCTTCTGGATGACCATTAATGATTATATTTTCGTCCACTGTACCAAATACATACGAACTTTGCTCTGATGACAACTTTGAATCAGAAGCAACTTGTTGTCCTGCATAAAAACCCAGAAAGGTTCCTTTTTTTAGTTTTTTTCTAGCAAAAACTCCTTTCCCTGCAACGGATATACTAGAATTATTAACCTCTAATAATGCGTCAACATAAGATTGATGTTTTTTCTCAAATTCACTATGATTTGCATCTCCTTGCTTGGTAATTTTAGCAAATTTATTGATTCCGGAAACTCGAATACTTGAACGTGCATTATTAAGCCATTGATTTCTTTCACGCTTTCCTATAACAGAGGATAATTGGGAATGAAACGACATCGAACACCCCCCCTTTTCATTTCCACTAAACGGTGTCTCTTTTATAAAACGAAAACGACCTCTATTACTCGGTTCCGCTTGTTTAAAATAAGGAGCTTCCAGCTTAATTCCAAACGGTGTATTTGTTTGAATTGAACATTCAGGAAAGTAACTCACGATTCTATGCAAGTTACTTACTGTTGTTCCAGCTATTTTGGGAGGTCTGGATACAGCGAATCGAACAGCTAATCCACCCATAAAATCATTTATCCTATCCATCACAAAATTCCTTTTTTACATATCACAAAACACGTCCTACAGAACGGCCAGGTTAAAAAAGAAAGATTATTTGATTAGATGCGTAACAATATGTTTATGTTTTTAAATCTAATCTAAATAGAGAGTGACACGCTCTGTTTTATTTAAAAACAGAGGCAAATGGAAAAAGGAAAAAATGGGGAGGATTCCACCCCCAACGTACATGCCCCGTACTAAAGGTACTGTTCATTGTATATTCTCGTCTCAATTTTTCTAATATATTTTTTAATATCACACTACCCATTATACTTAAATTAACTATATTTTCAATACTTATATTTTTTTCCTAATAATTCATCTATTGAAATAGGATTACGATTGTTTGAAGAGTTGAGATATCCAAAGATTGACAAAATTTAAAGGTGCAATCATTAATCTGATAAGGATTTGGGGGGGGATCATTGATTAGATTTTTATCAAAAACATTACTTTAAGACAACAGACCAGAACTTGTAAATTTTGAAAGTTGAATGTTATCAATAATAAAAATCCATCAGATAATATTATTAGTCTAAGATCAATAAAACAAAATATACAATGCTTTGGAATAAAAAGAGATTAAAACTTATCGTCAATTGTAATTGGTGATAATTTAGAATGCTGTACCATGAGCACGACCCTTAATGTTCAGTGGATTGATTATTTATCTGATTCAATAATTGTATATGGATTATATAATGGATACTTATCATCATTTATAACTAATACAAACAATTTTAGAGAAAACTGTAATCCTATATATGTTTCTATTCATAGAGATTCCACTTCGCCTACTGCAGCTACGGTGCTATCCTCTTTAATATCAAGTACCTCGTCGTCCCCTATTTCTACGAAAACTACATCTCCTAGCTCTTTCTTACATCCCCCACTCTTCTTCGATCACATCTTCAAGAGCAACATCTTTAGATGAAGAATAAAGTATAAGACGCCATTGATAAAGAAAACTATCAAATTGCTCGTCATCAAATTCATTAGTAGAGATTAGACGATAGATATCAGGACTGATGGATATTTCGGAAGGTTGATTAAATGACTGAAATAATTTGAGTTCGGCTATTGTTAATAATTTAGAATAAGGAGATGAATACTTTTTACTAGAGTTTTTAATTTCTTGAAAATAATCATTATGAGGACTAATACAAGGCTTAAGAACAGCTCTATAGATTAACTGTGAATTAATATCGGAATTTTGAGAAAGTAGGTTGTCAGGTCTTGAGTAATAGTTAAAAATAAGCCTTTTTACTTGGTTAAATACAGCTTGATAATGAGCAAATACTTTTTTTTGCATTAAACTATTAGGTAAAAGTAAATGAGTCCATAAAGTTAGCAACAGACTCTTAACGTGTTTAGAAAGATTTAAATCTGAAATAATGTCCCAACTAAAATCATTTAACGAGTGAGAAAGAAGTGATAAAAGAGAATTAATATTTACACCATTGGGAGAAATAAGTTGAGAATTTAAAATAGTAAGCTGGATTAATATAATAAGATTTGAACTTTCTAGAAATGATGTATTCAAAGAACTAATATTAAAAGTTGAAAATTTATCTAATAGGAACAAATACTCATCATCATGACTAAAAAGTCCTATATCGTGTCCTATAGATATTACTCCAAAAAAAAATTTAAAAGTACATTGAACTTTTAAAGAAAAGGAATAATGATTCGAAATTGGTTGTAATGAATGATATAAAGATTTAAAGTTTTCTAAATAATAATCAATAATACGTGAAAGGACATCGAAATTATCTTTAAATAACTGAGTAAAGTCATCACAAGGAGTATATGATTCAGAATAATTTTTTAAACCTAGATACTCTCGAATACAAACGGAAAGCATATAAGATAAATGAATAGTCATTAAATCAAATAATTGTTTCTCAGATGAAGCTTTTTGGTTAGACTT
Organism: uncultured Candidatus Marinamargulisbacteria bacterium; assembly: GCA_902558105.1. Lineage (GTDB taxonomy): Bacteria > Margulisbacteria > Marinamargulisbacteria > UBA817 > CACECR01 > CACECR01. The sequence goes on from CACECR010000007.1 coordinate 42,734, forward strand.
TAAACAAAAAAAAGAATCGATACATAAAATGAGCTCAGATATAGAATCAAAAGTAATATTTTTGGAATATAATGAGGTGATAAAATCAGCTTTTAAGGCAGTAGAACCTTTAAGTAAGGTCCTATATTGATGAATAGAAGTATTTGAAGACTGTAAATTAATATAAACTAAAGCAAGCTTGA
>CACECR010000008.1 GCA_902558105.1 uncultured Candidatus Marinamargulisbacteria bacterium
ACGTCATCTCGTAAAAATGGAGAGGCTGTTCAAAATGCTGGTTTTTATCATGCTCGATATATTCAGCCCATAAGAGCTAATTTTTTAGAGTGTTTTGTACAAAGAGAGTGGGATGAATTTAATAGTTTATCTTTTCGTAATGTCTTGGGTGCTGGGCTTCGTTTTGAATGGGAGTTATCTGAAAAGTCTGAGGTGGCATTTGGATCGGGGGTTATGGGTGAGCATCAGAAATATAAACAGAATCTAATATCACAATCTTTTATTCGTTTTACTAATTATATTGCGTATCACCGGCAGTTTGATAGGTGGTCTTATCAAAGCATTAACTATGTTCAACCGGCTAATTTCAAAAACTTATCGGCCATTTCTGATCATGAAGTAGAGTTAATGGTTTCAAAATCATTAAGTATTAAATTTAATATTAAGGCTCAATATAATACCGAAATTCCTACAGATCTTAAACGATTTAATTATAAAATTCGCCAGTCGTTTTCTTGGTCTTTTTAATAGCTTGGATCATGTGTCTTTTAGAATAACTTTGAGGCACATAATACGGCACCCATTGAGGTGTAAATGGCCGCAACTCTGGGTCCTAGAGACGCCTTACATGCATTGAAAAAATTGTGAAAAATGGGTCGAGAGGCGGCTAAGTTTCGAGCTGCAACATCTAAAGGTAACGTGCTTGTGCTTGCAACTAGAGGGCCCAGTATTGTTTTCTTATCATTTCCTTTTTCTGACTGTAAAAAAATATGGGAGTAGATAATGTCTCGAGATATTAGTGGCGCTAAGGCTATTAAAGGGATGGGGCGCTTGTGGTTTTTAGCAAGATGTTGAGTTAATTTTATTTCACATAAGCCGCTTAATGTTCCAGATATGACAGAACTATACGTTGTGCTATAGTACTGGTTTAAGAATAGTGGAACGCCATATGTAAGAGAGCTTTGTGCTAATAATGGGCTAAGTACTTTTTTTGAATACGTTTGTTTGATTAATGTTCGTAGGTTTAATTGATGGTTGGGGGTTAATTGTTTGTTGTTTTTGTGAATAATAAAAGGGAAGGTCGTCATATCTGCGGCTACACATGCTAATGGCTTTAAATATTGATTGTAATTTTCAGGGGGATTTATCATTTATTTAATTATATCATTACTTATTTACTTAATCTAATGAGACAAAACAGTAAAATTAAATATATTTTTTAAAATAATTAGTTGATTTTGTAAAAATTAATCGTTTATTATCGTAATTATGTGATTGGTAATGTCGAAAGACAAAAAGGAGAGTTTGTGATGATAGGAAATGGTGGAATTAATGTTTATCCAGGTCAATTTGGGGCCCCTTCTACACCAGTAGGACCAAATGGTGGTGTTGTATATATTCAAGGTAATCATGTTGATGATTCTCCAGCTAATAATGTAGCACCTGATTATATTGCCCTGGCACAGGCTAATGGAGGTGTTCCTGTTTTCGATTTAGGACCTAACATTCCTCTAAATGCTACTCCTGATGGACAAGCTGTTCAACCGGCTCATCTTCCTGCCGATTCGGTAGTTAGAAAAATAGATTTTAATTATTAGATTACGGGTTTAAAAATTTATTAAAAAGCCGGGATAAAACCCGGCTTTTTTTTTAATATTTTTAGTCTTAATTAAATATTAGGACCTACTGTTTCTAACGCTTTACCTTCTTCTGTATTTGTAAACTTTTTAAAGTTTTCTCTAAATTGAGAGGCAAGTTTTTGTGCCGTTACTTTATAAGCCTCTTTATCTTCCCATGCATTGATTGGGTTTAAGATACTAGATTCTACTTTTGGTAACGCTTTTGGAATTGCAAATTTGAATGTGGCCGATGTTTCTGTTTCAGCTTTATCGATGCTTCCATCTAGTATAGAATCGATGATGGCACGTGTGTTTTTAAGTGAAATTCGTTCACCAACACCGTATGCACCACCACACCATCCAGTGTTAACTAAATATGCTGTTGATCCATGCTCGTCCATTTTTTCACCTAAAATTTTAGAGTACTTAGTAGGGTGTAATAATAAGAATGGCTGACCGAAACATGATGAGAATGTAGATGTTGGTTCGGTAACTCCTAACTCAGTTCCAGCAACTTTTGCTGTGTATCCTGATAAGTATTGGTACATGGCTTGTTCTTTGTTAAGAATTGATACAGGAGGTAGTACGCCAGTAGCATCACATGTTAAGAAGATAATTTTCTTTGGGTGAGTTCCTTTAGATTTTGGTTTTACAATATTATCAATGTGATAAATTGGATAGGTTACACGCGTATTTTCTGTTTTAGATCCATCGTCAAAATTAATATTACCAGCATCATCCATTACAATGTTTTCAAGTAACGCATCACGACGAATGGCTCTGTAAATATCAGGTTCTTTTTCTTCACTTAAGTTAATTGTTTTGGCGTAACAGCCCCCTTCATAGTTGAAAATCCCATCGTTATCCCAACCGTGTTCATCATCACCAATTAATAATCGCTTAGGATCAGCTGAAAGAGTTGTTTTTCCTGTTCCTGATAAACCGAAGAATAATGCGGTATCACCAGCTTGTCCCATATTAGCTGAACAGTGGAAAGACCCTATACCTTCAAGTGGTAAGAAATAATTCATGATAGAGAAAATACCTTTTTTGATTTCACCACCGTACCAAGTACCACCAATTACTGTCATACGTTCTTTAATGTTAAAAGCAATGTACGTTTCACTTCTTAGCCCATGAGCTTCGAAATCTTTACATGTCGTTTGACAGGCGTTAAGAATTGTCCAATCTGGTTTGAAGTTGGCTAATTCTTCTTCGCTTGGACGGATAAACATATTTTTGAAGAAATGGGCCATCCAAGCAACTTCCGTAATTAAACGAACTTGCATTCTTGTTGATTCATTAGCTCCACAAAAACCATCCATAACATATAATGTTTTTCCGTTTAACTGTTTAACTGAAATATCTTTTAAATGATTCCAAGTGTCTTCTGAAATTGCTTTGTTATCAGATCCGTCTTCAGACCACCATACATTATTCTTAGAGCTATCTTCTTTAACAATGTACTTGTCTTTAGCTGAACGACCGGTGAATTTTCCTGTATCAACAGTTACAGCTCCTAATGCTGTTACTTTACCCTTTTTTAATCCTTCGGCATTGTCACTTGTTTCGTGATCATATAAGTCGTCATAACTTAAGTTGTGATACAGTGTGTCAACATCTGTAATTCCTGTTCCAGATAAATCTAATTTTTGATCTAAATTGGTGGCCATTATAACTCCTTATTTCCTGATAGTAATTAAACCATGATTAATAGTTATATCAATTTACCATAACCTGTCATTGAACTCAACTCATCATTTTTATCCTTATAAAATCTTAAAAAAAATATCTTATTTTTAGTCATATATTTTAAACTCTATTCAATTTAAATATATATAGTTAAAATTAAATCTAATGGAAACTATCTCAGGTATATTACAACGTTTAACATTTACTAGTTCAGAGACAGGCTTTACGGTTGCCAAGTTGCAAGAAGTTGGTAAATCAGATTTAACTATGATTGTGGGTGTTTTACATGGCGTACAAGTAGGAGAGTCTTTAACATGTGTTGGAGAGTGGAAGATGCACCCAAATCATGGTCTTCAGTTCAGTGTTCAGTCATTTACGATTTCTCAACCAACAGATTCTGCGGGTATTCAGCATTATTTATCTTCTGGTTTAATTAAAGGCGTTGGACCTGTATATGCAGAACGAATTGTTCAAACATTTGGAGATCAAACATTAACGATTATCGATCATGATCCTGATAAGTTACGAATGGTTCCAGGTATCGGTAGGACTCGACTCGATCAAATTATAGAGTCATGGTCTGAGCAGCGTTTGTTACGAAAGTTAATTTTATTTCTTCAGTCTTATCAAATTGGTGCAAGGTATGCTCAAAAAATTTATGAACGCTATGGTGATCAAAGTATTGTAACTCTTAAAGAAAATCCATATCAGCTCATTGATACAATATGGGGAATTGGATTTTCGACGGCTGATAAGATGGCGTTGCAAATGGGGCTCTCCGTAGAGTCTCCTTTTCGTTTAAGTTTTGCTTTGACTTTTATGATGGATCAGCTCGCTGTTGAAGGTCATACCTGTTATCCTCGTGAGCAATTGTTAGATCGTGTAACTCAACTGACTGGCGTATCTAGGTTACTCATTGATGATCAATTAGAAGGTTTATTAGTTTCTGGGAAGTTTATAGTAAAGATGATTCACGAAAAGCCATTTATATGGACTCGATCGATGTTTGTCTGTGAAGAGGGGATACTCTCTGAACTGAGTCGTATTCAAACCACACTTAATCCCTTAGAATTTAAAGATATTGAGTCTAAAATTAAATCTGCTGAGCATCAATTAGATGTGACTCTTGCGTCTGAACAAATTGAGGCTATACGAACGGCTCTTTTTTCGGAAGTAAGTATTATTACAGGTGGACCAGGAACCGGTAAAAGTACGATCACTAAAATAATACTTACGTTATTTTCAGAACTAAGTAATTCCGTTTTTTTGTCCGCTCCGACAGGTCGCGCGGCAAAGCGATTGTCTGAAATTACGGGACACAAAGCTCAAACTATACACAGTTTATTGGAATATGATTTTTCTCAAGCTGGATTTAAATTTGGTGCGGATAATCCGTTAAAAGCTCAACTTATATTAATTGATGAAGTGAGTATGGTAGATACCAATTTAATGTATAGTTTATTAAAAGCGATTCCCGATCATGCGCGTCTTATATTGGTAGGGGATGTTAATCAATTACCAAGTGTTGGGCCTGGGAATGTATTGTCGGATTTGATTTCATTAAATATTGTATCGTTGGTTCGTTTAACCACAATATTTAGACAGTCATCAGGGAGTGATATTATTTTAAATGCACATCTAATTAATGTTGGGCAAATGCCTAAGATGAATCAGTCGGCACATAGTGACTTTTATTTTTTAGAAGAAAATGAAACGGAATCATTGAAAGACAGGATCGTAGAATTGGTGTGTGAAAGACTTCCAAAAGCGTATTCATTTCATCCTACTTTGGATATACAGGTCTTAGCGCCTCAAAATGTAGGTCCTATTGGTACACATGAGTTCAATACAGCGCTACAAACTAAATTGAACCCTAATCAGGCCAGAATTGAGAGAGATGGAAAATCCATAAGTATAGGTGATAAAGTTATTCAAACACGAAATAATTACACTAAAGAGGTATATAACGGAGACTTGGGCTATGTTCATGATATAGACCCAGAACAGTCTAACCTTACGATTTCTTTTGATGATCGTTTAGTGGAATATGTATTTAATGAAATGGATGAACTTCAACTCGCGTATGCTGTAACCGTTCATAAGTTTCAGGGATCAGAGTATCCATGCGTTGTTATTCCAGTTCATTCAAGTAATTACAGATTGCTTAGTAAAAAATTATTATACACGGCGATTACTCGAGGAAAAAAAATGGTGGTCTTGGTAGGATCTAAAAAAAGTATTTATACTGCTATAAAAAAAGAGTCGCTGGAACACCGTTTTACAGGCTTGCGCTATGCTTGATTGTTTAAAGAACTGTTTGGGCCCTAACTTTTTAGTCCGCTCTGATGCAACAGCCAACTCAGTTTATGATGATGATCCGTTATTAGGACTAGAAGAACTCACGACTATTTGTAATGAAACTTACATACCCGTTTCTCAAATTCATAACTACTTAGTTGAAACTTTTAAGCTAAACCTACGTTCCTTTAGTCGTCAGACTACACAACGTTCTTCTTATGTGTTTATTTACCCTGTAAATACTAATGAAAGATTTTTTGTTATCAATACCGAACCTGAAGTTGAGTTGTTATTGCCCCTTTTAAAAGAGAAATTACATCGCTGTTTACTTATAACTGCTGTTGAAAAAATAATGCGAAATGTTACTTTCGATTGTAAGTTGAGTTTTGATAGTTCTAAAATTACATTACTATTAAACGATTCTTTAAAGTATAATCATTATTTTTTAATTCATTCGTATTCTAATGATTCTGTAACCGTAAAGATGAATGATCATTTATTTAGATTAGATTCTATGTCTATTCAGCATTTTTTCGATAGCCTTTTTCAACCAATGTTTGATGTTATTAAAAATGTCATAAACCCAGAAGCCTTAGCCCATTTTGATTCCTCTTTGTTTTCAGTTCAACAAAGCCTAACTGAGCCTAATGCTGTTTCCGTATTTGTTAAATTAACAAGTGCTCACAAATTAAGAATTTTATATTATTTGCCCAAATTCAATCTTTTCTCTTGTGTGGATCCGTCTGTTGGAGAACTTTGTTTACTTAGTAAATCTGATTTATTTCGATTGTTTTCGGTAGAGCCACGATGATTTAGTGTTTTTTTATTTATTTTAACTGAATTTTTTTATAATTATAATAATTATTATTATTATGTATTGACAAAATTAATACTTTTGAATATTATATAATTTTAATTAATTTATCTACTAGAGGGATTGGTATTATGTCTAAAGCTTATCAGGAAAATTATGTTCAGCAATTGAAAGGTTTTTATTATACGGCTTATTTAGGTAGCGTTTCAAAAGCTGCAAAATTTTTGTACTTATCTCAGCCTTCAATATCATTACAAATTAAAGCTCTTGAAAACACGTTAAACGTACAGTTATTTAAGCGTAAAAGTAAAAAGATGTTTCTTACCGAGCATGGTAAAGTTTTTTTTAAGGAAGCTAAAGCGGTATTAGAAAATATTGATTCATTATTTAATAAATATAAGTTAGCAGCGAAAGTTGAACCCACTTTACGTATTGTAGCTAATCACGGGTCTATGCAATATATTTTACCTAAGAAATTAAAATCATTCCGTCAAAAGTTTCCTGATCAAAAGATTGAAGTGATTTATGCGAATGCAGATGAAGGTGTTAAACATTTAGACAGTGGTGCTGATATTTATATAACGCCATTAAGTTTTGATTTTTCAGACGACTATACAATTTATCCAGTTGTGTCTTTTCCTATTTATTTGATGGCTCATAAAAACCATCCTATTTCTAAATTAAAAAAAATTTCGTTAACGGATATTGCTAATTACGATATAACATTACCATCAGATGATATGTCTGTTTTTAGAGGTGTCAAAGCGTTAATGCATTCGAAAGGTATTGACTATGAACCTAAACTTTCGTTTCGAAATTGGGAGTTGATGAAGAACTTCGTGCATGAAGATCTCACGATGAGTATTGTTACTGGATTGGTTCTGCAAACTAAAGATCCAAATTTGTTTATTTACGATATGTCTGAATACTTTGAGCCTGTAACATATTGTATGTTGGTTCCTAAATTTCGTACCGTTCCTGATTATTTACAAGAGTTTATAGATTCACCAACATCTTTTGATAATCAATAGTTTGTTTTTAATGCCTGATAAAATCAGGCGTTAAAAACTTATTGATGATTAATTGAAATAGATTCTAGGTTTGATCAGATATAAGTGTCAAGCTTCTTATATGTAGGTCTTGTAATTGATCAGAGTCAACACTTGATGGTGCTTTAGAAAGAGGGCAGTATGCCATTCTATTTTTAGGAAATGCGATTACTTCTCGAATTGATTGCGTATTTAGTATCATTCCTACAAGTCGATCAATTCCTAAGGCTATTCCACCATGAGGGGGCACTCCATACGTCAATGCTTCAACAAAAAAACCAAATTTTTCATTAATATCTTCTTGAGTTAAACCAAGTGCATCAAAAACCTGTTGTTGATCAGAACTATCGAAAATTCTAAGACTTCCGCCTCCAACTTCTTGACCATTAATGACAAGGTCGTAAGCTAATGATTTTAATTTTAATAGTTCTTCTTTGCTTGCATTAGACGGAAAGTCTCCTTTACAACGTGTAAATGGGTGGTGGATACTATGCAGTCTATTATCTTTTTCTTCAAATAATGGAAAATCTGTTATCCATACAGGACAAACTTTGCTTGTATCAATAAGCCCTAGTCGTTCTGCGATATAGACTCTAAATTGGCCGCAGATATCATTCACTAATTGATGATTGCTATCTGCAATAAATATCATAATGTCGCCATCTTTTGCGTTTAGTGAAGTTTTTAGCATAGCTAATTCTTCAGCTGTGAAAAATTGAACAATATTAGATTCAAACTCATCATTGACTACTTTGATCCATGTCATTCCTTTTCCACCGAAGCTTGGAATGACTTTACTTGCCAAATCGTTTTGAAGCATATTTTTACTCAATGCATCCGCCTGACCTTCAAGAAGCATTCCTTTGATGAGTCCATTCTTATTGGCAATGCTGTTAAAAATTTTATAATTACAGTTTTTAAGATGCTCGGTAACATCAACGAGTGGCATTTCAAAACGTAGGTCTGGGTTTTCTGATCCATAAAGATTCATTGCCTCGTCATAGCTCATTCTTGGAAAGGTGTCTGGTAGTTCTTGGCCTTCAATTTTGAATAACTGTTTGATTAAACCTTCAATTAAATTGTAGATAAACTCTTCATCAATGTAAGATGCTTCTAAATCCATTTGAGTGAACTCTGGTTGACGATTTGGGCGTAAATCTTCGTCTCTAAAACATTTTACAATCTGAAAATAGCGCTCCAAGCCACTTACCATTAACAACTGTTTAAACAGTTGCGGTGACTGAGGCAGTGCATAAAACTTACCATCATGGACACGGCTTGGCACTAAATAGTCTCGAGCTCCTTCTGGTGTCGATTTTGTTAGCATTGGCGTTTCAACATCGTGAAATTGATGTGTTTCGAGATAGTCTCTAATAGTTTTGATAATTTTTGATCGTTTGATTAGTTTCTCTTGCATACTAGGTCGTCGTAAGTCTAAATAACGATAGCTAAGACGTAAGTCTTCATCGACAGTTTTACTTACAGATTCATCTGCCGCTAGTTCTTTTTCTGTGATAGTAAATGGAGGAGTTTTTGCTTGGCTTAAAATCGTAAGTTCAGTAACTTCGACTTCATAGGCACCCGTTGGAATATTCGGGTTTACGTTTTCAATACTTCTTTTTTGGAGGAGTCCGATAATACTAATGACCCATTCTGAACGAAGTGTTTGAGCAATTTTATAAATTTCTGGGTGTTTTTCCGGGTCAAATACCATTTGAATAATTCCAGATACATCTCGAATGTGGATGAAAAGAACTTGACCGTGGTCTCTAATTGTATCAACAAAACCGCATAGATGTACTTGGGATTGTGATTCTAGTTTTATTAAATCGCTACAGTATTGTCTTGATTTCCAGTCCATGATGCTCCTTTGATCTCAAATTCGTACCTAAAAAGCATACCATAGCCGCTTTTCTTTGCCTATATCTATCTTTCATGTGATACACTTAATTTATGCCTTACTTTGCGTCTTTATTGAACCAAAAAACTGTTTTTATTGAAGATAAATGTAATTTAGCTTGTTTAAATTGTAATATTGGAGGGTATCCAGCCAATTCTTTTTTGCTTAAATATATACGACCTAGTTTATTGCACGAAACGGTTAATGTAGTGGGTGGAGAGCCTTTGCAATCTTCCAATCTTCTTAGTTCCTTGAGTCAGATTAAACGTCTTGATAAATATTGCAGGGTTTGGACTAATGGTTTAATGATTCCTTCGATTTTAAAAAATATAGAATCGTATGTTGACGAATTTGTTATCTATTGCCCAACACATCATCCAGAGTCTTATCGCTATTTGACCGGTCATGATCAGTTCCATGAGTTAAAAGCTGTTTTAGATTTTCTTGAAGAGTCTTTTAATGGCGTTATTACCTTAAGTATTCCTGTGGAATTAGATACATTACCTTATCTTCAAGAACTTTATGATGCGTTTTACAATTATCCAGTTCGTTTCTTAATACATTACAACCGATTGGGTAGTTTTGATAAAGAAAGTTTGGCATATCTTCGACGATTTCGTCATGTTACTCGGTGTGCGGTAGTTGCTAGTTCGGATTATTCTTTATATTCTTGTAAGGGATATCCTTATGCAACCGATAATTATTTACAACGTATAAGATATTCTTTTTTAGAATGGGGTCAATGGTTTCTGCATCGAAGAGGACCTATGGCATTATTGAAATCTGTATTGGGTTAATGATTGGGATTTTTTTATGGTTAGATTAGTTTGTGTTTTGCTGCTTTTTTTGTTTACGGCATGTCAACAAGAACTGGCTGAAAAGGTAATTATTAATGGTGAAGTCGAAGTTAGTGGCGCTACTAGTCAATTACTATACATGAAAGATAAAAGCGATTTAGAAGATGCCACTGTGACCATTAGTGTCTTTGATACCTTAAAAATTTGTTCTACATTAAAAACGGATCAAAATGGCCGTTTCGCATTTCAATTGCCCGAAAATTGTGTGTCGTCTGTCGCGAAAGGCTCTTTGTTATTAGTTGAAGTTGAAAAACAACTTAAACTTAAAGATAAAGTGCAAATTGTGTCCTTGGCTAAACTTGTTTTACCATCAGAATTAAACTCAACAATTAAGTTGAATGCATCTGAAATACAATCCACGCAATTAGTTTTTAAATGGTTGTATCAACATACATTGCATAATTATAACCGGCGATTGTTGCCAATAACTCCTGAAATGCCACAAGTTATGGAGCTAAATCGTTGGGCAAAAGATAGTTTGACCTTATTAGATCAGTTATCTCTTAAAGCAACTAAATGTAAGCAACATAGCTTAACTGTGGATCTTAGATTTATCAATCAAGCTCATGAGTTGGTATATTTAAATTGTGCTCAGGACCTTATGATGAACTCTAAGCGAAACTTGAAAACTGTTTCTCGATCTCAGCAAAAACAATTACTATCTATTCAAAAAAGATTATTTACCAGTTTATCTGGACGATCAATTTTGCCAGGTTTCAAGGGGCACTTTCCTAAAGACTATGTTATTAAAGATGATCGTTCGATTAAACTTCCTCCAATGGTGAACTTTATTGGAAACCAGTTAGACTGTGATAATGTGATTAACGGTGCAAATAAGCCTTTAGTCTACTTTAAAGACTCTGATCGTGATTTAAAAGGTGAGCATCGTCAATTACAAAGTTGTAAGTCTCCTAAAGGGTATGTATTAAACTCTAAGGACAATTATATTACTAAGAGAATTAAACATTCCTTGAAAAGTCTAGATGATATGGTAACGGCAGATTTTAACAATGATGGTCATGTGGATATACTGGTCGCATCTGCTAAATCAAAGTTACTACAATTATTTTTAATGGAGAATGGAATAGTTAAGGAAACCCTTGATATTTCTACTTCTGTTTCAAAGCCCAATGCCTTAGCCTCAGCTGATATTGATGGTGATGGTGATATTGATTATTGTCTCGGATCTGAACAAGGGTCTCGATTAGAATGGGGTGAACAAATTCAGAGTAAAGGCGACATTAGCTTCAAGTCTCATCTTGTGTCGACAGACTATCCTTCAATTGTTGACTGTGAAATTGTTGATTTGAATAAGGACAAGAAAAGTGATTTAGTTGTAGTATCATGGGAAGGCGCAAAGTTAGTTGTTTTTTATCAACAAGAAAATGGTCGATTTGAAGCAAAAGAGTTAGGTAACTTAATTTATAAAGCATCTGCTGTTGGCGTGGCTGATTTAAGTCAGGATGGGGAATTAGATATTGTGGCATCTTCTTATGCTAAAGGTGATTTAACCCTTTATTTAGCTAAAGATTATCAGTCCAAAGTTGTAACGACACCATCAGATCGTGCACTGGGGTTGTCTGACTTAGTGATTGCGGATATGGATAATGATGGTTGGATGGATATAGTAGTGAGTTCTTTTTTTGATGACAAGCTGTCGGTTTTTTATCAAATGCTAGGAGATTTTTCTCGTGATGTTATTGATACCACTGTGGATGGAGCAAAGTCGGTTGCGGTGGCTGATTTTAATGGTGATGGTACATTAGATATTGCTTCTACTGCTATTGATGGACAGGTCAGAGTGTATTATCAGTCCAAACGATCTACTCGTGTTTTTAGAAAGGAATTAGTTACGGCTGGTTTGAAAATTCCTGTCGCATTATCTGTTGCTGATATGACTAATGATAATCGTATCGATATTTTGACCGCCTCAAAAATGGATAATTTAATCTTGTGGCATCAAAATATATTAAAAAATAACTAAATGCGGATGGGTCATTTGATAATTATCTAAAAACTCAATTAAATATTCTCTTGAATGTTTAAATGACGTGTCACTAATTTTAGACTCATTTTCCGGACTATCTAATCCTTTTGTATAAGTACTTTCAAATATGGAATTTGCATTTTGTGTTTCAAAACCATCACGATAGTCATTTGCACTTATTTCTTCCCAGTTTAACTCGTTTTCTAGTAGTTGCAAGGCAATTTCTGTTTTCAGTCCTCTAAAGGCAAATTCTACATAGGAGCCTGGAATTTTTTGTGATTGGTCTGCAAATTGAGCATTAATTAAGTTTGCCTTTGTGGAACTTTGTAAAAGTAATTGATCGGGACTGATGTTTAGAGACTGATTTTTAGGATTATTTAAAGTAAATCCTTTTGATATGAGAAGCTGATTAAATTCAGTCATAATTGTTTTATATAGTTCGTTTAATGATTCCAAGTAATCATGGTAAATATCTTGATCGGAATGGTCACGTTTGTGTTCATCTTTTAAACGTTTTTGAAATGTACTGATGATACTTTGAATTCGTTCTTTTACGTTAAATGAATGAAGTTGATTAACGGACAATGTGAAATGATTAAGGTAGAAGTCATTATATAATACCCATGATAAATATTCAGATATTTCACTAATGTCAGAGTAATCTTGATAACTTGGAATCGGCCATAGTCGTGTATGCAAATAGTTGACAACCTCTTTTGTGTTGAATGGATCAACACTATCAATAGGGTCAGTTAAATTATCAAAATAATGTATAATTATTTTTTGAATTTCTAATGTTCGGCGCTGCTCACTTTGATAGAGTGTTTTTGGCAGTTCTTCTAATCTGATTTCACTAATGAAAATGCGTGGAAAACAGTTGTTTGGATGTTTTAACCAAATCGCTGTTAATTTTTTGCTAGTAAAGTTAAAGGGTATTTGATTTTCATTATCATCAAACTGTACTTTGTATCCATAGGGTAAAAATATTTTTAATAAAGGGACTACAGATATCGAGCGAAAAGCTACATGGTCATTGGCAACTAAATCTCCTTGTTTATTAAATAATGTGAAAATTTTTTTTGCATCCGGTACACGTTTAAAGTAGACAGATAATAATCTATCTAATACTTTGGCTAACGCTTGTTCGTTAGGTTTTAAGTCTAGTTCTAATTCTTTATGAATCGTATCCATAAAGTTAACTTGTTTTTTGGTTTGTTTAGCGGTCCCCATTATCCTTCCCTCCAAGATAATTAATTTTAATAAATTATATCATTTTTTTTATTTTCTGTCTATTTTGATATTTTTGTTCTAGACAGTTTTTTATGCCTTTAGGTAATATATACTTTATGAAACATTTTTTTTTATTATTGGTACTAATTGTTACATTTGGCACTTCTTTAGTTGCTAAGGAAATTGTAAAACAGCTCTGGAGTCGTGATATGAAGTTTGCGACCACTGTAGGTATTATTTGGACAGGGGTCATTATTCATGAAGAGCTAGTGTGGGATATGGATCGAACGTTTCATTTTACAGATGAGCGATGGTTTGAGAAAGATACGAGTAGTGCTGGAAGTGATAAAGTAGGGCATACTTACAGTGCTTATTTTTTAGTTCGTACATTAACACCTGCTCTTGAGCATTATGGATATACTAAAAAAGAAGCCCTATGGAGATCTATTTGGAGCAGTGCATTATTAATGACGACAATGGAAATTACGGATGGCTTTACCTATCATGGTTTTGCAGTAAATGATATTGTGGCCAATACTTTAGGCCAATATTTAGGCTACGTGATGGAAATGAACCCTTCTTTGGATTCTAAGATAGCGTTTAGAGCGATGCCGTTTTCAGCTTTTGAAACAGGCAAAGGCAAAACAAGTTTATCTAAGCATAAGATGACCGTTTTAAATGTTAAATATTTTTTAGCACTTAAAGCATCTGGTTTTAACAGCACGAAAGATACATTTCTAAAGTATTTTGATATTCATGTTGGCTATGATGTTTACAAGAACTCGGATGAAAGTATTGATCGTAATGGATTTGTTGGCGTTAACATTAATGTTGGAAATGTCTTACGTGAGTATTCTGATTCTCCTTTTATCAGAGCTTTTGATTTGATTCAGTTGCCACTCACAATGTCCGGTGCATGGTTTACACCGGGTCATACAACATTACCTAAGTAGGAGGGGTCATGGACGTTTGTTTAGCCAAATGTTATCGAGATTTAACGGAAGGGGTTAGTGACTATAAAAGTGACTGGCACCAATTTGCTCTTAGTACAACTTTTGGAGGGGTTCCATCTAGCCGAATGGTCGTGCTTAGAGAGTTTAATAGTGAGCGACGAAGTATTATTTTTCATACAGATGCACGGTCTGAAAAAGTGAACGCTTTGAAAGAGACTAAATGTGCCGAGCTTCTGTTTTACTCTAAGGCTCATAAACGTCAATATCGCTTTAAAGCGGTGGTTCATTGTCATTCTGGGGACCGTTTGGCTTCTTATGCGTATCAAACCCTAAGTGAAAAGCAACGCGCATTGTATGCTAATTCTTTACGTCCGGGAACACCTGTTTCACCTAATACTGAGTTAACACTAGATGACCCAGAATCTAACTTTTTAGTAGTCGTGTGTAATTATAATGCTCTTGATTATCTTGATATTTCTGAAGCTACTCCGACTCGTTTGTGTTTTTCTTGGGATAAGTCGTCAGTGTTAAAAAAAATAACGTTAACACCTTAATGTATTTTAAGCGGCTGTTTTAAATGGATATTATTTTAAATTGCTAGTTTAAGCTACAACTGATTAGCTTATATTTCTGATTTTGATTAAAGAGTTTGTTGTTGATTTTGTTATCACTTGTAAAGGTGTTTTTTTTTATTTCTCACTATTTTTTTAATCTTTATTTGCTAAATTTAATATTTCTTTGTTTTTATCGATAAGTTAATCAGTATATTAACTTGAGAGTAGGTTATGTTTTCTTCATCTATAGCTGGTTCAGTCCCAGCTAATGGTTTTGGTGATTTCGCATCTTCATCTAAACCTAAAGGATCTAGGTCTACTTCGGATTTTGAAGCCAATTCCCGAGCTTTTAACGACAACCCATCTAAAGAAAATTTTCATAAGTGTTTAACTGACCTTCAACAAAATTTTCAAAGTACAGCGGTTTCTACGACAAAAGGGTCCTTTCGTACCATTGGAAAAAAAATGGGTTTCAAGTCTTCAAAAGCAGATGATATCAATACGTTATTAACACAGTTTATGAATGAATTTGGTCCTAGTATTGAATTCAATACAACTTTAGGTAAAACTCCAGCTAACTATATGCATAATCAGTTAGATCAATTTATTCAATCATTAGATACAAATACAGATTTTCAAGGCCTTTTACTTTCACAACCAAATAAAAGTGGAGGAGCGCAAAGCTTACTATCGGGTTTAACAAAATTACGAGAAATACTTGAAACAGATATTGCTAAGACTTCTAGAGCTCCCGAACCACTGCCTCGTTCTCAAGTTACTTCAGCAGCCCAACAAGCGCGTCTTGGTATTGCTAATGTATATGAGGATCCATCATCTGGTGATATACCTTCAGATGATCCTTATATAATGCCAGACCCGGCCATTATGTCTAGTGCTGCTGTTGAGAATGTTGGTGCTCCACAATATTTAGAGCCAGTACCTGGTGGTGCTGGTTTATATGAGGATCCAGCATCTGATCCTAGAGGCTCTTATTATTTAGACTTGGGTGATACGGTTGGTAATCCCGTTACGTTAAACGGTATTCCAGTTGAAGGTGAGGTTTTTCCGACATCTACAAAAGAAGTTGTTGATACTGTATTAAGTAAAGAGGCTGATTTCGTTTTTTATCAAAACAATACTAAACCCCATTTTGCTTTTAAACTTGGAGGGACGGTTCATCACTGTGAATTATTAGAGAGAAAGAATAATACTTATATGCTTAATTTTAACGGACTTACAAAAACAGGTACTTGTGAGCAACTAAAAGACTTACTATCAAATTGGGGGGTAAATAATCATCCATTTGGAGATGATGCTAGAGGATTTGTTGAATCTCCTAGTTTGCAGGGTTCTAATCACAAAGTTCTACGAGCTTCTTCGGAACCTGCTCTTTATTCTATTCCTATGGAAGGAACTACTCACAAAGTTGTACGAGCTTCTTCGGATTCTGGTCTTTTTTCTATGGAAACTACTGATGCTAACTTTAAGATCCCTACATTCAATAAAGCTAGTTTTTTACCTAAAGATATTGCTTTAGGTTTATTAGATAGTAAATCCTCTGAACCAGGACACTTCGTATTAAGACAGTCTTCAACAGAAGGTGTTACTTGTACAATTTCTATGAAAATTAATGGTTCTATAAAAGATTTTCATATTCAACATGATTCTAGTAATACCCAAAATCCGTTTACTTTAAAATTGAAATCTGGAAATAAAGATTTTCAAAATTTTGATGTTTTAGTTGATCATTTGAAGCAAAAAGATGTCTCAAACAATTTTGGTAAGATTCCAGACTTTAGTTCTTTTCCTAAAATTACAAAAGAGTATCTTAAGACAAACTTATCTCAAGGTCAATTTGTTTTTCATAAAGAGGGTGCTAATCAATATTTCTCTGTTAATAATGATGGAAACGTTCAGACTTATAATGTTACGAGTAGTAAAGCTTATGGATTTAGAGCCCAAGCTATAACAGACGACCTTTACGAGGACCCTGTATTGAACGGACATAGCACTTTACAAGCCCTAAAAGATTCTTTAGTACGTTAATTATAAGTTCAAACTTTTTTTAAAATAATTTTAATTTTAATAAAAATATAAATATTTACTACTTTTTTATCGATAATTATTATATGGAGAACATAGATAAAAACCCTGAATCAAAAATGGTCGAAATGACGGAGTTCAATCTGCCTGTAGAGCCTATATCGTTGTTGAAAACTGAAAACAGTAAAAGTGAGCTCTATACCATCATTCGAAATGAATATAAAAAGTGGCTCAAATCTGGGGTCAATGAATATTTTATTACCAATGAAAAAGAAAAAACAACTCAAGAACCCTTAGTTGAACTCACCCTTCGAAAGTTACATATTTTATTACGTATCAAACAAAAAACAAAAAATACAGAGTTTGAGCTAGACCTTACTAGGGAAGTGTTAACTAAAAACAAGTCAATACTTGATACGGATGATGTAAAAGGATTTTGGCAGAAAGTGGACAAGGTTATTAAAAATACAGAACAAAACAAAGCAACACTTTATAAAAAATAATTCAATTTCACGGGGACTTTTTTTGTGAGCTGGGGAGGTGAGTAAAATTATTCTGGGAATAGATGCGAGTTTAGGGAGTAATAGCGTAAAAAGTGTACGTAGTGACTCTTCTTTTAAGCCTGCTTCTCCCCAAGATGTCAATGCCCTAAGTAAAATGTCTACAGGTATGATGAATTTGCTTAAAGAAAAGGCATCCGCACAACAGGCTCCTACTATTCCACAAGATACGCAGTCGAGTACACCGAGGCCGTATTGGATACCTGCAGATATTCAGACTGCTGGTCAGGAAAGTATCGATTACAACCAGAACTTTCGCGCTGTTAAAGACAATATTGATCCTGTATTGACAGAACTAACTCTACGGGAAATGAGAAGCTCTGGTACGGATGACACTCAAGAGCTTAAGGCCACAATTACTTTCTTAAGGGAACTGAAAGATATGCCGTGTAACACCCCCCAAGAGATATCTGATATTAAAGCTATTCTAAAAGAAAATAAAAAAATAATTAAAAATTTGTTTTCTGACGAGTCAAAAAGTTCGGATCTGCAGCTCCTAGTAGACTCTATAACTACATTGAAGGGTAAAAAAGGTAGATTAGGGACACTTAGAAGATTCACCTTTTCAATCAGAGATAGTGTGAGAAAAACAATTAAGAAATCATCAACGTTAGCTATTAAGAAGATGAAGCAAGCGGGTGACGTTGATGCTGTAGATTTAATGGAGAAACCGCTTGAAACAATCGATTTTTCAGAGGAAATACAAGGTGCCTTAGATAGCCTTTTTAAAGATTTTGCAAGTTCCTCAACTGTTAATCCTGGTGCTAAGAATGCCTTCGATACCTACTGTCAAGAAGGTAATGTTAATCTTGCGTCGCTGTATCTTCGACGAGAAGGAAGGCCTCTCCTTAGAGCGGCTATAGGGACTCAAAAAACTACGAATATAGCTGAGGCAATATCTAAACAGGTGATGACAAAGCTAGAAGGCGCAGTAATCACCCGTGACCAAACCATTGAAATTCCTGTAATAAGTGCAGGTGTATTGGGTTTAGGAGTTGGTTTAAGTAAGGGGACAGCAGTGTCCGTTAAGGAGGGGACCTTAACACTTGAAACTACAAGAGGCATTAAAACTACTGCGAAAATTGGGGTTGATGGAGCCCTTAGCTTGAATGTTTCACTCACAGGAGAACAGTCAAAACGTCAAGAATTTGATACCAAAGAATTAAAAACAGAATTAATGGATGCCGCAAAAAGTACAATCATCAAACTTCTCACTAGGACGATGGGGGATAAGATTGATCTTAGTGAGTTGAAGGCTGCTAAAAGTATGATGAGCAGCGGAAGCAATAGTGCTAGCAGTATTTATTCGAGGGGGAGCCGTGATATTAGAGAAATGGAGTCGCGTATATTAGATGGATCACAATCGCTTATTAATGCTGAGGGTACTGAAGCTAATTTGGTTCTGATGCATAAGGAAGCAGAGAGTGAGGCTTACGGAAAGATTCTTGGCGCAATAGAAAGATACCAATCAGAAGGGCCAAGAGCTGCCGATGCTAAAACGACTTATAAAACAACTTTTGAGGTTGCTGTTAATTCTTTTGGAGGAAACTTAACTGGCAAATTAACAGTTTCCAAGCAATGGAATGGAGATCGACAGTTGAGTTTTAAGGGAGTAGTAACAGGTCAATCGCTTGTGGTTCGTCATACAAAAGGGGTGGGTGGCTCAACAGTTGATATTGAAACAGATTTGAGTGCGTCTAGATTGAAATCAATCATAGAAGAGCGGGCTGGCGGAGAATCCCCTCAATCAGATGATTCGGGTGAGGTTAAAGACTTTGAAGGTCTTATGAGCGATCTCTCAACAGATGGTGCGCTAGATGAAGGTCTTGAGTCTAAGGCTCATGGAAGACTAGAAGAAGAGAGAGGTGCTCAAGAGGACAAAGTGGTTACTGAAAGAATGAAAGAACTTGGACTCGAACCAGGACAAACTGGAAAAACGTATTTAAAAGTTGGTGGTAAGTATGTGAAAATATGTACGTTCGATTTAGAAGATGAAGCCGGCACACCAGTTAGAAGCAGTGTTTTAGGGAACTTGCAGGGTGTTTATGCTGATAAAACTAATATTCACAAAAAATCAAATATTAAATATACAGGAAAGGCCGGTCTAGATCAGGCAATTAAGACACTAAAGTATGAAGTACGTAATAAGAGAGGACACTCATTTGTTGAGGAACAATCACTCTTCTTTGACACCATCACAAAAAGAGCTACCTCCTCTGACGCTAAGGAAAGGGCCCGTTTTGAAACAGAATTAGAGGGTTTAGGATTAAGTGATAAATTCGATGAATTGCAGGCTTTAGCTTCCTCAGCCCGCTTAGATGTTCCTGGTCGCAATAAGGCAATCGCTAGAATTCTTTTAGAGTCATCAGCATAGTCATTTCAAGAAAAAAGAATGATACTAATATCTATGTAGAAAAAAGTGCTTTTATTACGATTAGATGTGTCACTATTAACGTAGAGTTTATTTATGATTCGGCACTGAAAATTTACTAAAATACCTCATTTTAATAGTGCCTGAGATCCGTTGGAAAGTCTTTTTATACAGTGATGATAATATTGATGATATTCATAATATGCTGATTAACTTCAGTTTTACATTTCCTGAAGGGAATAATGCCTCGGCTGCTGGATTAGGGGGCAACTCTAAGGGTTTCTCAATAGTTCTGATAATTCTTTTGATATATTACATTCTGGCATATCAAAATCTAATGTAACTATTGAAGGCTGTTCAAATTCTTAAAGTCAAGATGTCTACGTAAATGGATGTATTCTCTTTTGCAGCCGTTAATGGGTCAAGCATCAGCTTAATGAAATATTTTTTTGTTTAAAAAAATTATTAGTGTTATTAGACAAAAAAACTCTTATAAATTACTTTAGTCTTCCGCTTTTGACATCATGTATTTCTGTAAGGGTGTCAATTCCCACGATCGTGTTATTTTCTTTTATAGAAGACTCAATGTCGATCATAGTGCTTCCATCTGAGTATTCTTTTTCGGTAATATTTTCAATGATACTTATTTTTTTGATGATTTTTGAAATTTGAAATGCGTTTTCATTAATGTTGATTAACATTTTTTTTAGTGATTTGTCTTCAATTTTATTTTGTGCAATTGAGGCTCCTGTTGTAATTGGAACGAGTAGATTGTTAATGTGATGATTTAATGTTGTTATTAATTTCTTTAATGTGGTAATTTCAGTTTGTTTTTTTTCTTGTATTAGTTCGATATTTTTATTATAACTTTTGTTGAGTTCTGTTTCGTATTTAATCTGTTCTCGAGCTAACATTATAAGGAAAATTACAATTAATACACATGAAATTAGCCAAATGATTTCACCTAAATTTGAAATACTTTCATTAGTATTGATTATATTTAAGTTCATTAGATAAAATGTTTTTAGTGTGATCATCGAACTAAATACAATCGATGTACCTATGATTCTTTTTTTAATTTCAGATGGATAAAAAAGTACAATTGGTAAAAATAAAAAAGGTGCATATACGCTTAATACATGACTTTTTACTCCAAGAAAGGTTCCATATATCAGAAGAGCCAAGCTGCCCCAGACGATGAGGTTAAATCTTGCGAAGTCATATTTATTATACTGATTTAAAAGTAACGTTAATAAATATCCGATAGTTAGTGGTATTACAAGTAAGCCTAGAACTTTATTAATTAGTAAATAAAATACAAAAATAAATGGAAATGTTGTAAGGCTAAGTACTATTGAAATAATATTGGTAAGATCTTTTTTTGATGTTTTATCTATATTAATTTTAGACATTACGTTAAGTATAAAGGATTTTATTTATTTTTAAAATGTTTAAAATTTGTTATGGTTATGTTAAAAGTTTTTTGATTTATATATTATTTAATTGTATCTTTTAATAGATTTTGCCCACCATGGTTGAGCGAACCAAGTTTCTAAACAAGAAATAATTTGTTCGAGATCTTCTCGATCTCTCTGTTCACAAGTTTCTAATAAAATTCTTTTGTGAGTTTTAAAAAAATCATATAGATCATTACATTCTCTCAATACTTGTGTTTTTGCTTCTGTATATCCAATTCTTTTTCCTAGAATAGTTTTAAGGCTTCCTATAGGGTCTCTTTTCCATAATATGGAGGCTCTTGTTTGTTCAACTGCATTAAATAAAGCAATTCCATCTTCAGCTTCTTTTTTATACGATACGACATCATTAAAAAAACCGATATGTTTTGCAGATGTATCAATTAAAGCCTTTAATATACGATATTTTTTGGAATAATACGTAAAGTCATGTGTAATGATTCCATTTGTTTTCATACTCGTAATGGCCATCATTTGAGCTAATACGGCGCCACTTGCTTCTGGTCTTACATATTTAAGTGTATCTTTCGATCCAGCTGATACGTATTCTTCAACGCTTAACTTACCAACTTCTAAACGTAGGTCATATAATTTTTCACATACAACGGCTTGAAGATAATTGTTAAATTCTTCTTGTAAATCTGTATCATTACAAAAGTCAGGATATTTTTCTCTGAATTCAATAATGGCTTGTACACGTGGAAAAATCTTCGAAGGACTTTCATTTTTGAGGGCTGCTATCATTGCTTCATTTTGTTTGATTATTGTTTCAATATATTTATTACTACCACTGTGTTGGATATCAGCATCATCGTCGTTAGCAAATAAAATTTGCATAAATTCACTTAGCCTTTCTAAATGAATCTCGTTTTGACTTAAGATAAGTGGATAACAGGTTTCAATCAATCCAACAACATCAGTACCTTTTAAAATTTCTTTTCGTTTGCCGGTATATAATTTTTGTTCGATAGCAAGTTTAAACACTTTTTCTCTGACTTTAGTATTTTTTTTGTCTTCAGGCACTGGTGGATCAATTGTTTTTAAATCGAATTCTTCTAAGTCTCCAACTGGAATCATAATAGTGCGAAATGGACAATATTGTGTCATAGGGCCTAATTGTTGAGGTTTTTTAGTATGGTTTACTGAAAAAACTGTTGAATAACTTCTTGATTGAGGAAGTATAAAAGTTTGCAAATTTTGTGGATTTGTTTTTTCACTAATTAATCTACTAAACCTTGGTAAGCTTTGACTACTGAATAAACTACTAAACCTTGGTAAGTTTTGACTACTGAATCGTATTGCAGCTCGCATTGATTTCCCTTTTCATCATTTTAACGCCCGTGGTTACATCGTGTGTTGACATAACATATTATAGAATATTTTGATATAGAAAAAAAATAACATAAATTATTTTTTTTTCAAGCTTTTTTTATTTAAAAATTTTCGAATCATATAAAATATTGATTACAAGTATTAATCTATTTTTTGTTTTAGTTATTTCAAGTTTAGCCTTTTGCTAGTGCTAGTTTTAGTCTTGTAATATTATAATTCTTATCACTTTATATGTTATTTAAAAATTATTTTTTTTGTTTTAATATAAATTAAATTATATGTGTTGACACTTTTTTGTTTTAGTGATTATATATTCTTTTTTATTAATTTAGTAAAATTTATTTTTATTTTAAATTGATAGCTTTTCAATAATAAATGAGGGTTATAATTATGGATGCTATAGGTAATCAATTATCAGCAATTAAAGGTAATGCTGGTTTTAATTCTAAACTTTATCAAGGTAAAGTGGAATTTCTAAATATGAATGATGGAAACTTCTATGCTTCTTTTGGTAATAATGAAAAGTTGGCGGACTCGTTTTCAAATAGTTTGTATTCTATTGGAATAAAAGGTGGATCTGGTAATAAAAAATTTGTTAAGTGTCATTTAAGTGATAAACCTGGTGATTTTGGAGTAGTTTTGACTCCTACAAATATGAACTCTTTAAAAACTAAAGGGATATGGTCTCAGTTAATGGTGCGTCCAAGACCGCCGTTATCTGCTCAGCATTTAGGGCCTGTGTCAGGTGGTGCCCCTGCGGCAAGTCAACACCATATTGGAATTACTCCAGTTTCTTCTGATTCTGGCCAATTTACACTTTCTAGTATACAAGGTACGGGTGTTCTTAGGCGAGGTAGTGATAGTAAAGAAAGTATCTATCGGTGTAAACCTTTATCTGATGGGGGTGTTCAAATTTATAAGGACAATCCGTCTTCCCCTGTTTTTTATGCATCACCTATACCAACTTTATATTATCGACTGGAAATGCTCGAACAATGGCAACCCGGAATGTGCCAAATTATTAGCTCGGAAGTGATGGCTGAAATCCAAAATCCTGAAAATACTGGTGTTAGTGTGGTTCTTCCCTCTCAATTTAATGGAGCAGAGTATCCGAGTCCTGCTTCTGTTATTGATAAAGTTCAATTGTACACGAGTGATCGTACAGGGGGACCACGTGGTCAATTAGCATGTGACCCTGGTGTGGCTCAATTCATACTAGATAATGCGACTCAATCTGGTAAACCAGATGGAATTAATGCTCTTTCGGATGTATTAACTGAATTAAATAGTGGTGCAGCACCTGAAAAACAATTTCAATTGGTGAATGGTTATTTAAAGGTGCCTACGCTTTCTGAACATGAACAAGCGATGTGTTTAGCTATATTAGAGTCAATATTAGGCTTGGTTAAATCGTTACATACGAAAGGTGTGGTGACGGATGGGTTTGATCCAGCTCTTGCTTCTTTTTCTTCAGATTCACAGCCTGTGAATTTATTTTATGCATCGGCCGTACCTGTAAATTATGGAGGTACTTTTAATTCCTCTCCACAAAAAATGGAACTAGCTCGAGCTGTTTCAAAAAGACTGTTAGTTGCCCAATATTATGGCGCTATAATGAAGGCTTATGAGTATAAATTGCCAGACTCTCCAAAGGCGAAGGTCTTATTGATGCCATTGGGTGGGGGTGTTTTCAGTAATAAGCCGAAAGATATTGCCGATGCCATGAAGTTGGCTATGGTGCTGGCACAGGAGAAATTAACACCAGAGGTTTATGATAACTCTCTTGATGTTCAGGTTCTGTTATGGGATGGTAAAAGTCATGAGGGCAGTCGTATTAGACCGGATGAGTATGAAACTTATCAGACTTATTTTCCAGAAAGTTTGCATAAATCTCGTTCGGAAGAAGGGGGAGCTGCTGTGGACTTGTTTCCAACAGAGGGTGGTGCACCTGCAGATCTTAGTTCAGTTGCGTTAGATCGTAGCTCTCCGGAAGCATTTAGACGATCTACAATCATGAATATTATTGCTAAATTGAGTCCTGGAAACTATGAGTTTTATATAGATCCTCCTCGTTTTGTTGAAGCGCCAGCTATGAAGTGTTGTATAATTAAACATGCAACTAATACGTTTAAATTAGTTACAGGTGAAGATCATACCTTATATGACTCTGAGGCTACTCCTGAAAACTTTGAACGATTAGATTCGTTTTCTTCTTATATATTAAGACCTTATGGTGCGATAAGTCGTTCTGCGGATATTATGGCAGCTCCGGGAGTAGAAAATCTAGTGAGGGCTTACTGGATCGATGAAGGGTACCCAGCGGCAACAAATCCTTTACAATTTGTTTCTAATGACGAATTAAGACGCCGTGTTGATCGTTGGAGCCCTATGGGAATTGGAGCTATTCACGATGCTCAACCCGTATTAGCCACTGCAACGTCTGCTGACTCTGTTCAAATTACTGTGCCAGATAATTATTGGAAGCTTGCAAGTTGTTTGCAGTCACTAGAAAATGAGGATGAGTTGCCTGGTGAATTTAAAAACTTATTATCGGTGCTTACATTTTCCATCAGTACTTGTCCGGTTATGGTGCAATTGGAGAATGAAGAGTGGCGTATTGTTGATGCTTGTATTGTGGATCAGAATCTAAGCCAGCTTCCGTTTACGAAGGAACCTTTAAGAAAAGTAGCTGGTAAGGTCAACCATAAAGTATTATTAGCTGAAGACGTTTCAGATATGCTTGCTAAGGTTGGTGGTTCTGAGGAATCTTTCTCAACATTGGATCACTCGTTACGTTGTTTAGACCTTGATACAGAGCCAGGATTTGAGTTATTACCTGACTTTTTGAGAGCACTGGGTCCTTCTTTACAATTATTAAGAAAGGCTTATGATGGTAAACCTCAGATTCAAGTTGTTAAGCCAGAGGGAATTTTGCCAGAACAATGGGCGGGTATTTCTAGACTTTTGTACGATTCGATGCTAGGTGGTTCTGTTGATGGTTCTAACAGTGGGTCTGCAAATGTTTATTTGAATCAAGATTTATCTAACACAATTATTCAATCAATGACAGAGTCTCATTCTAGTTTTACATGTGTTAATATGCCTGGAGTTGTTATTCAATCTGGAAGAGGAGAAAGTGGTGCTAAATGGATTAACTGGGACAACAAAGGTGATGTTGTTCAGGTATCGATTCATCCTGTTACTCGTGAAATGCGTTTCTTTAAAAAGAAAGATGGTGAGTGGGAGATCTTTTTTCCTAAACTGGGGGATGTTTTTCCTGAAGGTTTAACACCGACATCAACACCTGTTTCCGGCCGACGTCATCATTATTAAACCAATTTTAATTTCTTTTATTGTGAAGGTGCTAGCACCTTCACAATAACGGTAATTGTTAATGTAAAATGGGTTCATTGGACTTGAATATCGCTGATTAATCTTCCCCAGGGTCGGCGCTCTTCGTTTTGAATCCCATCTAAGAAAGCAAAAAACTGGCATCAAACCAGTTTATGTTAGTCCTATTGTGTTAGTGGTGGCGGAGAGTAAGGGATTCGAACCCCTGGAACCTTGCGGCTCAACAGTTTTCAAGACTGCCGCATTCGACCACTCTGCCAACTCTCCGTAGACAATAATATCACTAAGTCCAAGGCCTTTCAAGACTGCAATGAGAGACTTGTACCCTGAGCGTAGGCGAAGGAAATCTAGAGAACTATTTAATAGCACGAGAAAGTGTCCGAAAGAGTGGTCGCCGACCGAGAAGGGAGGGGTGAAGACCGCGAAAGAGAGCTCGAAGGTGCGCCAACTCGACGTAGCTATAGTCACTAAGTCTACAACCTTTCAAGACTGCGATGAGAGACATGTACCCTGAGCGTAGACGAAGGAAACCTAGAGAACAATTCAATAGGAAAAGAAAGTGTCCGAAAGAGAGGTCGCCGACCGAGAAGGGAGGGGTGAAGACCGCGAATGAGAGCTCGAAGGTGCGCCAACTCGACGTTGACAAAGTCCACCGCCTTTCAAGACTCTCGAGAGAGACTTGTTCCCTGAGTAATAGCAGAGGAAATTTAAGGAACTATTCAATAGTATAAGAAAGTGTTCGAAAGATCTGGCGCTGATCGAGAAGGGAGGTGTGAAGACCGCGAAAGAGAGCTTGAAGGTGAGCTAACTTGACGTCGTAATTATCACTAAGTCCACAGTCTTTCAAGATTGCGGTGAGACACTTTCAATTATAAATATGGTGAATTAGTTATTAATTGAAAATATTTACGGCCTTTAGTATTTAATATTTGTAAAGACATTCTAGTTTCGTATTCACTAATCCTATGATAGTCGACATTGAATTTTTCATGAGTTTCAAGCTCTTGGAGCTCTTCTAAGAATTTTTTTCCTAATAATTTTGCATTAATGTAATCCCTGTTTTTTCTAATATATCTATAATTCATTTTTCCATTATAATTAAATGAAAGTATCCAACCATCAAATCTCATACAATCGGTAGTTTTTTTGCAGTCTACTTTGTTAATGTACCTGATACTCCATTCTCCATTTAAAGATAAACGGGGTAATATTGGACATAATATTCCTTCTCCGGAATTTGTATTTGTATAATAAGTGACATTTTTTATGTCGTTTTGGTCTACTTCTGTTAACTGAGTTTTGAATTGCTGTTCTTTTTTAAGTTGTGAGCCTACAAATTCTTTTTTACTATAGCAATAGCCATCTTTTATAAGAAAGGATCTTAGAATAGGAAGTTTGTTATGTCTTTGCATCGCTACTGTTTCTACAACATATTTTTTATTACCAAATTGTATTTTTGTTCTTACTTTGTAATCCGTTTTTGCAAATATAGAGTTTAATTGATTGCAATGTTCTGATGAAATAAACTTAAACGTTTTATAAAGATCTTTAGCCTTATCAACTGTTTTGTGTTGAAATGGGTCAATACAAGAACGCAACGTAAATAATAGACTTTTATAATTTTTTAAATATTCGTAGTATTTTTTAAACTGTTCCGATTTAAACCACTCTTTGATATATTTTGATGCGAGAGTACCTTCATGGTTTTTACTCATATCACATGTCCAATCTTCTCTAAAATCTCCTCTACTTAAATACTCGTCAAATTGTGTTTTGTTTTTTATTGCGTAGATAAATCTTTTTAACTTTTCAATTTGACGGATGTTTCTTTTTAGAGTGGGATGTTTTGTTAATAAATGGTTACATTTTATTTCTAACCATGACACAAGTTCTTCGTTATTAAATTCTTGATTATTTTGATAACAGCTCAACATTTTATAAAAACTATCTTGTGCAATTTTACTTAACTGATCGAAATAGTTTTTAAACTCTGTTTGATTCAGACATTCTTTTACATCTTTGTATGTAAAATCTTTTACTCTTACATGATTATCTGATAACCAGTCTCTAATGTATGATTTTGAAAGTAAGAATTTATTAAACTTTTTTTCATCAGAAAGTGCTTTAACAAGTCTTTCTACATGCTTGTTTTCTTCATAACTACTTATTTCACACCTTGTTATTGGGCAATTATGTGTGTGTGTTCTCAGTTCTTCATAACTTTCTTTGCTAAAAGTGTGTCCAAGGTTCGTTGTCACTGGGTTTTGAAATACTTCTAATGTTAACGGACATTTTAAAACTTCTTCAAATTTTTCTTTAATTATATTAAAGGATACAGGTAGTTTAGCGATTGCAATTATTTTTTTTGATAGGGCATTAAATGTCATTTTTTAGATCCTTTGACGCATCATGTGCCCTCATTAGTTATATCGAGTCTTTATTGTTTTAAATTTCAATTAATTAATATAATTATATTTTTTTTATTAATATTTTGTTTACTTTATTGAAAATGAAGGGGATCTTGAGAACCATTTAATAGGTAAAGAAAGTGTTATGCATGGCTAGAATCGTTTTTTGAGCTGCTCTTACAGAATTCAAATAATCCTGTTTTGTGGTTATATACTACATTGCGTAAATTATCGATATTTTTTACATTACACATTTCTAATACACTGTTAAAGTTTTGATATAAGAATTCTTTAATATTATATTCCGTAATACAACTCTCACTAACTGATTGAGCAATTTTAAAATGATACATCTCTCCATTAATGTTTAAACTTACTATTTTTCCATCTTTTACTGATGTTTGTTCCGAATTGTCTCCATTCATGGTGTATTGAGTTTGTTTCGAGAAATTATATACTTCGATATAATTTTCTATATCAAAAGCATTTAATTCACTTGTAATTTGCCAATCATCCTTACTCCAAAACATCTCCTTAAATGTTGTGGTTGATAACTCCTCTCTTGTTACTGTATAAGTTAACGTTTCAAAACACTTTACTAATCTTGGATCATACGTGTTTTGAATTTCATCTTTAAATATTGAGTTTAATTTTATCTGACTATCCGGTTTTATATTCGTGAAATAATAGTTAATAACCGCAAGATTTCTACCATTTAGTTCAATTATCTTTTCTACTCTTAATACTAGCCAATGTGGTTTAGTCCCTCTAAATTTAATAATGGCCAGATCTCCAATTTCGTTTGTACTTAATTTTTCTGTATAATCACTCAAAATATCTTCTGTAAATCCCCCTTCTTCATTACTAGATCTCTTGATTGTTAATTCTTTATGCATTTTTTTATTACCCCGGGGTACTAAGGGGCCTTTCAGGTCCTACTTTATTTCCCTTGCCTTTCGTTGGGGTGCTAGTCTTTAGGGAGCCTATCGCTATCATTTTCTTTAACACACACTAAGCCTCAATTAATCTGTCTTTACTAATATATCGTGTTTAATATAAATAAAATTTCACTTTTTTGTTTTTTAATTTTAATTATATGAATTATATTTTAAATTGCCGATTCTAAAACAGGGTATGTGAATAGTAAGAAATGGATGCTATTTAATATAAAATGACAGCATATACTAGCTTCAATTCGTTTTGTTTTGTGGTAAGCATATCCGTAAAAACCGCCAGCGATGCTTGCTAAAATAATATATTTAATTCCACCTGCAAAATGAGCTAATCCAAATAACAGAGACGCAAGTGTAATGGCAATCGTATTTTTATATTTATTATTTTTAAATAACGTTTTAAACCCATCTTGAAAAAAACGTCTAAAAATGGCTTCTTCTGTTACACATGTAAATAGTAAATTGCTTAGAGCCCAAGGCCAAAAATAGACGGTGCTTTTTGGATCCCAAACAACATAGTTCATAATTAATGATAATGAGATAATACTGAATAGCATTATTGGAATTAATTTGACGATTGGTTTGAGCTTAATTATCAGATCCTTAATGGACTTTTCTTTTTTGACTCCAAATAACAATGTTGAAAAACCTATTAATGATATATCAAACCAAAAATATATACTGTGTGGGATCGCACCTTCGGATAATATAATATCTTTAACGATAAACCAATTATTTATCCCAGGAATAGCATAAGTATAAGCTAAGGTTCCTGTTAATAAATATAAAACAACAAAAAGAGCTCTATATTTAGATAATCTAAATAATCCGTAGCTACTAAATATTATAGCTAATAAAAAGGGTAGTGATACCCACTGAATATGAAAACTATAAAGAGCGGATAGTAATCCTAGGCTTATCAATACTAGTGTGGTTTTTTTTGAATTAGCAAACAGGCAACTGATGATTGCTAGGCTGTATAAAATTACAGTTAGTATACTTATCATATTCTTTATACTAGCATGAAAAAACTTATGTCGATATTATTTTAATTTACATGTTATTTTTGGAGATTTATGAGATAGTTTAAGTGCTTGGTAAGCTTGCTTGCCTCTATTAGCATAAAATGAATTCACTGGTTCATTAATACCAGACTCATTCATAACTGTAAGGTGTTTAGTTTCAGGATTAGTTCTTATTTCAAGTATTAGTTCTCCATGATTAAGTTTTGGTGATACACTCAAAATAGCATATAGTCCAAAAAAGTATTTTCGCTGATAAATATCAGTTTGTAGTAAGTGTAAAAACTCTTCTTCTTCTAATTTGTCTGCGGGAACTTTTTGGAACTTCATGTCATCAATACATAAACTATCTTCGAAAATTAAGTAATCTATACATCTTCGAATTACAGTTCTTTGAACCTTTGATAGCCTTAACTGACTAATATCCGCATTATCTGAAAATCGTAAAATAAACTGTATGGAGTCTTTTGATAAATTACTTTCAACATATTCTATACCGGCTTCATTTGGTTTAATCACGTAGTCGCCAGTTTCGGATACTTGGATAAGATCACATGGGCGTCCCCATTTAGCTTGCTTTAATCGAGTTCCTTGATCAGAGTTCGTTAGTACTTGTCCGGCTTCAGTGCTTATTTGAGAATGGTAGAGCATTGTTTTTTTATCACCATTATGAGATCTAATGGAATCCTCTATTTCGTTAACAAGTATCACTGATTTTTTGAAATCTAAGCCTCTACTCACAAAGTAGTTAATGGCTACTCTTTTCACAGAGGCATTAAAGTTTACGGCACTAAAGCATGAATGTGTCGCTTTGCTAAGTGGTCTGATATCTTTTTCTCCAGGTTCTTTTAAACCAAAAAACTGTTCATAATAGCCTGTATCATGACACCACGCGGCTATTAAAATAGCATGTTCTAGTAATTTAAATCCATTATCACCTAAGTCGGTACATTTTTGTTGGATATCCGATTGATTGGAAAGAACTGATAATGCTTTGAGGCAATAAAGGGATACTCTTATAGAATGTCCACTACTATGATCCGTAAAATAGCTGTCTACTAAGTTTTGTTTAATCAGTAAACTTTGAATCGCATTTGAAAGTTTTTTAGATTCTGGATCTTGAAGTGTATGTTGAGATAAGCTTCGTTCGATTATTTTTTGAGCTTGTTTATTTTTTGTATCATTTAATACTATTTTTTCTGGAATTTTCTTTTTTGAGTCGTCAGGTACTGATGTATTTATTAATGTTGTAACCATACTTAAATTATAAGAACTGTTTATTAATATTTTGTTAGTCTATGACTAAACTTGTGTGAGAGCTTGTTTTATTTGTTTCATCAAATGAACTGTATCTTCTAAGATTTGTACGGTTGAGTTTCGGTAGTATTTGTTTAGTCTGCTCAGATATCGTATGGAGTTCTATAAGTGATTGACTTAATTCATCATTATGTAGACACTCTCTAATAAAGCAATCTATAAATAGTTTAACTTGCTTGCTTTCATCATTTTCAATATGGTTTTCTTTTTTGAATCTTTGAAATACTTTTAATAGTTGCCGGTTTAAATATAGTCTTGTAATTGTTTGGTTATTAGTAGAAAAATTTGTAATTATTTTTATGATTCCATTTATTATTACATAATTACTAACATTTATTCCTTCTTGTATAAGCCATGTTTTGAGCATTTTTAATAATTCAACCTCATCTACTGGTTCAACAGGCTTAATTTCTGATGTTGTATATATTCTAGGGATATTAATTAATGTTGAGTCTTGTTTGTATGGACGTATTAATTCTCGGCAAACGTCCGCATTGTTTGAACTACAAATTAACTGGACATTACGTTGTGTTTTAGATTTATATGATTTTATTTTATTCATTAATTTTTCAAGTTCTTTAGAATTAAAATCGTCAAAGTTTTCAATCATGACAATGGCACTATTAAATTGTGCTGATAAATCTTTTATCCATGATGGGGCATGTTGAGGAGGTAGTGTGTTAACGGCGATACTTTTGATGTCTTTGGGATGAATGAATTGAAATCTTTTAATGACTTTTGGTATGTAATTAAGGTATTGATTCCAAATAAACTCTAACAGGATTGCTGCTAATACACATAAAAACATATTATACTTTTTTAATGATTCATTGGTGTCCGCTATTAATTGTAATTGTTCTGATGACTGTTCCGTAGGTTTTTGATTTGAAGATTTATATAAAACTAAAAAAGTGCCTACTAATATTGGGAGTTGTGTGATAAACGAGAGTATGTAATCAAAAATGATTTTTGATAAACAATAAAGATCGGCCTCAGCATCGAGTTTAGATATTCTTTTTATCATAACTATTGACGCTCTTTCTCTAGAATACTGTTTAATTAATGAGGTTTTTCCTGTGCCTGTTTTTCCAGTCAAAATAATGATTGTTTTATCAGATTCAGACTGTAACTTATGGTAATAATCGTCTAATTTAAATAATGTATGGTTTTTTTCGGGTATAACTTCTCTTACATAATTGAATAGGCTATTAAGTTTTAAATTTTCAATAATTCTATGGGCACAATCAAAGTTTGGTGCAATAGCTTGGTAAAATTTACCAGATTTACTTTCTATTAATTTTGCTTTTGGAAATAATCGATCAAAACCTCTTATTTTTTCTAACGTTCCTTCTTCAGTGACCATAATTACTTTTATAGTGTGTCCGGTAGGTTTCATAATACTTATTTCATGTAGCTTATCTAGTGCTGTCGGTGTGATTGATGTTAGACCTGAAATAATGGTGCTACTTGTTTTATTTAAACCATCGTCTATGTCATTGCCAAATATGGTGTGTAAATCATCGTCTTTTTTGATTTTGTATTGTGGGGCTGTTTTTTTTACAAGAAAAATAAATCCAATTTGTACTACGAAAAGAAAAAAATAAAACATCATGCGTTGGAATTCGGTATCGTCATTTAGTTTGGTTAGAGTTGCGTTTTCGGGTGCTGGTTCTTTTTGAGTATAGATGGTTGAGATCGCAAAAAATACTTCAATCATAAGGGCACAGATGCACGCTTCAAAAGAATTTGAAAGGTGATACCGTGCCATGTTTAAATAAGTGAGTGGAAGTTCATGATCATTATTATCACTAATCAGTTTTTTTCCTGATGCTGGAAAGGAATCTTTTATAGTACGTATAATATTGTCATGATCTTCTTTTGGTGCTGAAATAATCAGTAAAGGATCCTTAAAATCTTTAATTTCAACTTCAGTAAAGGCTATGAGTTTGTATGAAATCATGTTTTAACTTATTTCTTTGGAGTATTGAAATAAGATTAAGGTGTAATTTCTTTTTTGGCAATATTTATTTTATTTACTTATAAATTGATATATTTGAAATGTTAGTGAACTGGTTACACATCCAATCACAGTACCCCAAATTGTATCAACAATGGTTGCTTTAAGTGTATAGTCTTTAAATATCGCATATGATGTAGCATCAAATGTTAGATATGTGATAAAGCCAAAAAATGCACCTAATAATGCTGCTTTTGCTAAGGAGCTTTCAAGTATGGCCGGTTGAATTACAAATACTGTTAAGCCTATACAAAACATTATGTAGAAAAACATGGCTGGTGCAATTTTAAAGTTTTCTCTAAGCATTGATCCAATTTCAGTTTGGTAGAATGATTTTGCAACAACGGTGATCCAGGTTAAATCGATAATTAAAAAGACGGGAATACAAATCGCTAACAATTTTAAAAACATAAGAATCTCCTTGAATAGTTATTAATATGATACACTAATTTTATCGATTAACTAAATACAGACTGGAGAGACTATATGATGTTTGAAAGGCCTCGTCGTAATCGCCAATCATCGGCTGTAAGAGACTTAGTTCAAGAAACTCAGTTACGTGCCTCTGATTTTGTATATCCGGTCTTTATTCAAGAGGGGACGAGTACTCAAACACCAATTACAAGTATGCCAGGTGTGTTTAGATACACGTTAGATTTACTCCCAGATTTAGCGGATACGTTAATAGAAAAAGGAATAAAAGGTGCGGCCTTATTTCCTTTGGTTCCGGATGCTAAAAAAAATGCTCTGGCTTTAGAAGCTGTTAATGCTGATAATTTAATTTGTCAGGCCGCAAAACAATTGAAAACTACTCATCCTAACTTAATGTTATTTGGTGATGTTGCTTTAGATCCGTATTCTAGTGATGGTCATGATGGATTAGTTGAAAATTGTAAAATTCTTAATGATGAAACTCTAGAAGTCCTAGCTCAAATGGCTGTAATTCAAGCGGAATCTGGTATTGATTGTGTGGCTCCTTCAGACATGATGGATGGTCGTGTAGGATACATTCGATCATCATTAGATGACATTGGGTTTTCGGATACCATCATTTGCTCATATACCGCCAAATATGCATCGTCATTTTATGGTCCATTTCGTGATGCTTTAGAATCGGCCCCAAAAGCTGGCGATAAAAAAACCTATCAAATGAATCCAGCTAACCGACGTGAAGCTATGCGTGAAGCGCGATTAGATTCAGAAGAGGGAGCCGATATGTTGATGGTCAAGCCGGCTGGCACTTATTTAGACATTATCAGTGATTTAAAACAACAGACTGATTTACCAATCGTGGCGTATCAAGTGAGCGGTGAATATTCAATGTTGATTGCAGGTGCCGATAAGGGGTGTTTCAATTATGAAGATGCGATGTTAGAAAGCTTAATAGCCATTAAACGGGCGGGAGCCGACATTATTTTTTCATATGGTATTTTAGATATTGTAGATCGACTGTAATTTCTTTACAGCTAAGTGTAAATCAGGTAAGGTAAAACAATGGAAAATTCAAATAAAACACATAATGTAAATATTGCTAATATGACGTCTCTGATGTCTCCAAACGAGCTTAAAGCTGAGTTTAAAGCTTCGTCTGATCACGTTGAGTTTATTTATAACTCAAGACAAGCTGTTCAAGATGTTTTGGATAAAAAAGATAATAGACGTGTCTTTGTTGTGGGGCCATGCTCTATACACAATATGGATTCAGCGATTGAATATGCTGAAAAGTTAAAAGTACTTTCGGACAAGTTTTCCGATAAAATGGTACTGGTGATGCGAACCTATTTTGAAAAACCTCGTACACGAACGGGTTGGAAAGGTTTAATCAATGATCCGGATATGGATGATTCTAAAGATCTTCAAAAAGGGATTCGTTTAGCGCGTAAATTATTAGTTCAAATTACAGATATTGGACTTCCAACAGCCACTGAGATGTTAGATACTATCACTCCCCAGTATTTATCGGATTTAGTTACTTATGCATCGATTGGTGCGAGAACTTCCGAGTCGCAACCGCATAGAGAAATGGCAAGTGGATTATCGATGCCTGTTGGATTTAAAAATACAACAGATGGTAGTTTGTCTGTTGCGTTAAATGGAATGGCGTCTGCACTGAGTAGTCATAGTTTTATTGGGACTGATCAGGATGCAAAATTAAATGTAGTAGATACTACTGGTAATCAATATGTTCATTTGATTTTACGTGGTGGGCATAGGGGTCCTAATTATGATGCGGCGTCTATTAGAGGTGCGGTAGCTCAATTAGAAGCCTCCGATTTTAACACATCGCTAGTTGTAGATTGTAGTCATGGTAATTCAGAAAAAAAATATAAGAATCAAGAAAAAGTTTTAAAGTCTCTTATTAAGCAAATTCAAGAGGGTGATCAGCATATTAGAGGGATTATGTTGGAAAGTAATCTCAAGTCTGGTAACCAGTCGATCCCTAAAGATCTTTCGCAGCTCGTTTACGGTCAATCTGTTACAGATGAGTGTTTAGACTGGGAAATGACCGAAGATTTGCTTCATTACGCTTATTCTAGTTTATAGGTAATGATTATTTAAAATATTAAGTAGTTGAAGGTGTTTTTTTATTAATAATACCTTCTTCTATGCAATATAGTATGAGATCGGCGTCACTATTTAAATTTAAATAGGTAAATAATCGTCGTTTGTAGGTTGAGACTGTTTTGATATTAATAGACAGTTTTTCGGCTATATCGGTGGGTCGGTGTCCTTGTCCAAGAAAAGTTAGGACTTGTTGTTCTCGGTAACTTAAATCCTTAAATTCTTTTCGTGTATCGGTATCGGTTGTCAGTCTATGTTGAAGTTCTTCAGAGATGTATTTTTGGCCTCTAAGTATCGTAGATAATGCCATGCTTAATTCTTCAGCGGCCACACTTTTGTTTAAAAATCCATGTGCCCCTTTTTTTATGCATTGAACCCCATATTCTTTTTCACTAAACATTGTTAGGCATAAGACTTTTCCTGAAAAGGCCTTGGTTTTAAGCCAATTTAAAATTGTCAATCCTGAAATTTCTGGCAAATTAATGTCTAAAATTAATATATCTACAGTATTAAGATTAGTATAATTATATAGATCCTTGGCATGACTAAATTCTGCTGTAACTTTAAAAGTAGAATTTGAATTGACCAGGTGCATAAGACCTGTTCTAAATAATGTATGATCGTCTAAAATAGCAATTTTATATTTCATGATTAGATTCTGTTGGAATGTTAATTCTGATTATTGTACCTTGTTTTTTTAATTTATCAATTGAAAATGTTCCGTTTAATTTTTTTATAGACTCATACATTCCTAATAATCCTAGTCCTTTAGTGTTCTTGTTTTCTATCCCTATACCATTATCTTTTATAATTATATCTAAGTTATGATTTAGATAATGTAACTGAATAGTCCCTTCAGTAGCCTTTGAATGTTTTAGCATATTGGTAATGCATTCTTGTACAGATCGATAAACAGTTAAGTTAATAGTATCGTTTAAATCTTCTGGTATATTTTGTGCTTCAAACGTTAGTTTGATCATTTTTAATGCATTTCGTTCACTTATAATTTTCTCTATACTTTTAATCAGTCCGTTAGACTTAAGATTTGGAATTCTTAAATTATTTGTTAGTTCTCGTAAAATCTCAATTGAGTCATTAATATTTCTATTTATTCGGTCTAGAGTCTTTCTCGCAGTTTCATTTTTTGTATCTATACAATTTTTTAATACTTTTGTCTCTAAGTTAAGGGCGGTTATGTTTTGGCCTAAGTTATCATGAAGATGTTGAGATATTTCTTTCCGTTCGTTTTGACGAATCGTTTGAAGTTTTTTTTCGGTTTTTATGAGTTTTGAGTTTGAGTCAGATAACTTATTATTTATGGATGTTACGATATCAATATATTCTATTATTTCTGTATCTAAAAATTCAGTATTGCTTTTTTTTGATACTAACAATTGATTGATTTGTTCTAATCCTTTTTTAAAGGATCGTTTGATATCTTTTAGAGTGTTTTTC
This sequence comes from uncultured Candidatus Marinamargulisbacteria bacterium, assembly GCA_902558105.1. GTDB lineage: Bacteria > Margulisbacteria > Marinamargulisbacteria > UBA817 > CACECR01 > CACECR01. The sequence continues at coordinate 37,799 of CACECR010000008.1, forward strand.
CAAATACTGATGTAAGTAATTATGAAAATGATCATTACAACTATAAAGCTTAATACAATCAGCCTAATGGTTAATTGTAATTTTTTTCTTGAATTTACTTGAAAGTTTTGGCTAATTGTTTGAAGTTTATCGAGTTCTACCATGATATCGGATTGTAATCTACTTAATTTTGTAAGTTCGTTGGAGATGATGCTGGTTTTATTATGAATTCGTAGATTTTTGATTCGATTACTTTGAAATAAATAATCATGATAGGCATTGTCTACCGATTTAATTTGGTAATTTAAATTAAATGCCTCTTTAGTAGATTTAATGTTTAGAGTTAATATTTCAATATCCTTGATTAACGTTTCAATTCTTTTTTCTTTAATTGTTAATTTTTTACTGGATGGATTTATTTGAAATAACTCAATATGGTCTTTAATTTCGTACTTAAGTTCTTTTTCTTTAGTTAAAACTGGGATGATTGTAGTTGTTGCCGTGCTAATATCGGATTGAATTATGAAAAGTACTATTGCCGATATAATACTTAAAAATATGTTAATTATTATACATAATAAAAATGCAGCGGATATTTTTTTGTTGATAGAGTTTTGTTTAAGTTTCATTTCTAATAACTAGAGTTTCAATGGGTATGTGTTTTTTGATTACTTTTTGTTTTTTCATAAATTTTTTCATTTTTTCTAACGCTTTTTCAAGATAACCGTTTTGTTTTAATGCAAAATTATTATCTATTGAATTTGTGATATATATTCCAGTTGTATCGAAATTGAATGGGCGATTTTTTGTTTTGTAAAATTTATTGATTTTGTTTATCAGATTTTTATCTTTCGTTTTAAGTTGAGTAGCGGTTTTATTCCAATTTTCCATCATTTTTTTAATCGTTTTTGGATGTGATTTTAGGATATTTTCTTTAACAAAAAACACATCGCAAATGGTTCGAGGAATATCTTTGGAGCTAAATACGATGTGTGAGGTTTTTTTATTTGATAATAAATTAGAAGCAAAGGGTTCGTAGGTGCTTATTGCGTCAATTTTATCATTTTTATAGTCGATGATAAGTTCATTCATGGGTTTGAAAATGAAAGTGACATCATTGGGGCTTAACCCACTTTTCTCTAGTGCTTTTAATGCTGTGAAGTGTGAAATGGTTCCATACTCTGCTCCAATTTTTTTATTTTTAAGCTTTGTAATGTGACTAATAGATGTCTTAGCAACTAAACTGTCGGCTCCGATGGTATAGTCTAAAATACCGATTATTTTTATTGGGACTCCAGAGTCTTTAATTTTAATAACTTCATAAATGGTGCTAAGCCCACCATCGATAGAGGATTCATTTATTGAAGTAATAATTTGAGAATAATGATCTACATTTTTAAAGGTTACATTAGACAGGTGTTTTTCTTGTGTGTATTCAAATGCATCCCAAATTGGCCAATTACTTTTGACAATGTTTAGTTCTGTTTCTGAGTTGGCAAGAGTTTTGATCAGCACTATGGTACTAGTGATAATAACAATAAAACTTATTAGAAAAATAGATAATGTATTTTTAGTCATTTTGAAAATTATCAGATTATTCTGATACTCTAAAATATTGGAATTTGTTACATTATCATTATCGTATTTTTTACTTGTGATGACAATATGAAAGGATATTTATGCGTCAATCTAAAGCTGAATATATATGGTTAGATGGTTCTGAACCTACAAAAAAACTCAGGTCTAAAACTCGAGTTATTGAATATACCGACACTCCCACACTTGATAACTTTCCACAGTGGGGATTTGATGGGTCTTCAACAAATCAAGCCTCTGGAGATAATTCAGACTGTTTGTTAGAACCAGTTAGTTTTGTTCATGATCCAATTCGAGGTCAAGGACATTATTTAGTAATGTGTGAAGTTTTAAATGCAGATGGTTCTGTTCATTCTACGAATACTAGAGCCGTTTTAAGACGCGCCTTAGAGCAAGGTGGAGCGCAAGAAGACTTTTTATTTGGATTTGAACAAGAGTATACATTATTAGAACTTGACGGGACACCTCATGGATGGCCAACCGCTGGATTTCCAGAACCTCAAGGTCCTTACTACTGTGGTGTAGGTGCAGCAAGAATTGCAGGTAGATCGTTGGTAGAAGCCCATTTAGATGCGTGCATAGAGGCAGGTTTGCTTATTTATGGCGTTAATGCTGAAGTAATGTTGGGTCAATGGGAATATCAAATTGGCTACAGAGGTTTTAATGAAACAGCGGATCCTTTAACTACTACTGATCACATGTGGTTTGCACAATATATTATGAACCGACTTAGTGAAGATTATGATTTAGTTGTTTCATTTGCTAATAAGCCAATGAAGGGTGATTGGAATGGTGCTGGTTGTCATGCGAATTTTTCAACAAAATCTATGAGAGATAAGTCCACTGGTAAAACAGCAGTTGATAATGCATTGAAAGCATTAGAGTCTACACATCAAGATCATATTAAAATTTACGGTGCCGCACTTGATGAACGTCTTACAGGCGATCATGAAACATGTGATATTAATACTTTTAAATCGGGTAACTCTGATCGTGGCGCGTCTATTAGAATTCCTGTATCTACAGCTGAAAAAGGTTATGGTTATTTAGAAGATCGACGGCCTGGAGCTAATATTGATTCTTATTTAGTAGCGGCTCGTATTATCGCAACTTTATTAAATCAAGAGTTTCAAGCGTCTGTTAACTCTCAAATTAGAGAGTCTGTTACAGCGTAATAATAGTAGTTTGGGAGTCTTTTGACTCCCATGCCAAAAGGAAACTTTAGTATGAAGAAAGCAAAAATTATATTTGAAGATGGGGTTGTGTTTAACGCTCGCATTTTCGCTGAGGGAAATGATACCTTATCTGAAATCGTATTTAATACGGCTATGACAGGATATCAGGAGATTTTGACAGACCCATCTTATACAGGACAGTCTGTTGTTATGACGTATCCTATGATCGGAAATTATGGGATTAACGAAGAAGATGTTGAATCACGACGGTGCTTCTTAGATGCCATGATTGTTAGAGAGTATGTTGATACAATTAGTAATTGGCGAGCGAATAAAACACTTAAGCAATATCTTGAAGAAAATAATGTTATAGGATTAACAGACGTAGATACCCGTGCTTTGACTCGCTATTTGAGAGATCAAGGTGCAAAGCGTGCATTGATTACATCTTCAAATAAGTCAGTTGAAGAATTACTTCAAGAAACCGATTTAGGTTCAGGTATGGCAGGCACTGATTTAGCACGGTTTGTCTCATGTGAGAAAGCATATCCATGGCATAAGCCGTCTGAGACTAAGTATCGAGTAGCGGTTATTGACTGTGGTGTGAAATACTCTATTTTGGATATGTTGAAAGCGGGTGGGTGTGAATGTGATATTTACTCGATTCGTACTCATGCAGAAACAATATTATCTCAAAATTATGATGGTTTATTTATTTCTAATGGGCCTGGTGATCCCGAGCCTGTAAAGTCTGTTATTAATTTGGTTCAAGAGCTTAATGGTAAATTGCCTATTTATGGTATTTGTTTGGGTCATCAAATTATTGGTTTGGCTAATGGTTTGAAAACATATAAATTGAAGTTTGGTCATCATGGTGCGAATCATCCAATTAAGAACTTAGATACAACAAAAGTTGAGGTGACTTCTCAGAATCATAATTTTGCGATTTCATCTGACGGTATTGAGGATACTAATTTACGTGTGACTCATCTAAATTTAAACGATCAAACAGTTGCTGGTTTAGAGTCCAAAGATGGAACTCTAGCGTCCGTACAGTTTCATCCTGAAGCGGGTCCAGGTCCACATGATAGTCGTTATTTCTTTTTACGGTTTTATCAACAGATGGATCGCTTCACAAAGCGTAATCAAAAAGTAACTGCATAGGAGTTTATATGCCAAAACGTACAGA
>CACECR010000009.1 GCA_902558105.1 uncultured Candidatus Marinamargulisbacteria bacterium
TTACAGATACGCTCCGTAGAGAAAATAATGCGCAAACACTCTCACTGGGATACTACAAGTCTCTCAGTATTTACCATATTAATTTAAGCCCAAACGTTGAACTATCCAGTTTATCTATTTCACGAAATAAACGATCCATATTAGACGAAAATCAAACCACCTATCAACGACTCTATCGTTCTAACTATGTACAACGACAATGGTCACTTTCAACTCAATATGATATACCCTATCGATATTTAAATTCATTTACCCATCAATACCGTACTCGACAATCTTTTCTAGATTCCGATAGCTTTACCGACAATACAACTAACACAACCTCTATTTTTTCAAACATTAATGAACTTGAATTTGAACATCAGCTCAATTTAAAACCTAAAACAATACATCTATTGTCAGTTCCATTCTACAGAACATCTGGATATATTAAGTGGCATAAGCAGGAACAAGTTAACCTAAATAAAACCGTCCAATCCTCAGAAACTAATTTTTTGGATGATTTTGTTTTAAAAGAACTTCAACTATCAGTGAACCATTCGATGTATAACCGACTAGATCAACAGTCTAAACTTACATTAAATAAAGACTACTTTAACCGTAATCGAACTCCCGAAAATCTGGGCTCATTATTTAAAGATCAATATGCACTCTTTCACTCGCTCGCCCTTTCACCAACCGCAAAATCAGACGTTTCCTTAGAGTTAGAATCTCATAAACTGTTACAATATTCATCCGATCAACTTAATTTAAGCCCTAGCGATCTATTAACAAATAGTACACAACTAAATTATCGCAAAAATAACATACAAGTCGATTATTCTTACTTACTTTTTTCAAAGGTGAGTGGCCTATTAGGTACAAAATATACCGTCATATCCCAAGAAGAACGTCCCACAAACTTAACTGATGATTATAAAACATTACGATATAGTCCTGGTTTAAAGTGGGTCCCTATATTGGGCCTAAGTATTCAATACCGACATCATTTTCATTCTATTAACTCTAATGACGAACGTTTTAATGGAGATGGATCGACACTCTCACTACTTTATAATCCTATTCACTACGAAAATATGAATGTCTTTATTCAACTTTCACAAGAATCGTATAATGGGTTTGGATTTAATGCCATCGAAAACGCATTATCTCAACAACAGTCTGGAACGTTTTTAAGACAAACAATCCGAGAAAGAAAAGACACATTATTTAAAGCCTCACTACAAGTGTCTGTCGATATTGCGCTCACAAACTATCAATACTTGGATCGACTCACAATTTCTGGTGAAGGTTACTTTAAAACGATTAGCGATCAACTTGTTGAAGAAAATAATTATGATATCAGTGGTTTCTATCTGAAGGCATCTATATTACTATAGTAATTATGAAACGTTTAACACTTCTTTTTACCGTACTTTTTTGTGTCAGCTTATTATATTCAAATCCATCTGTTACCCCAAAATCTAGCATTAAGCTGTTTAGATCCGAACATCCGATCGCGTTAAGCACCCCTGTTCTCTCAAAACATAATACACTATTCATTCCACTTCGAGATATCGCTGAGAACTATGACTATCCATTAACATTTAGTCGAAAAAATAATCACTTCATTATAAAAACACCTAACGAGAAAGTTTATTTAACGGCAAACTTAAAAACGTATCAAAAAGGTACGATAAAATATAGTTTTTCTCATAAACCGTTTATTTACAAATCGAGACTGTATATTCCGTTAAACGGACTCACTGCCTTAAATATCAAAACAGAGCAAAAGGGGTCCTCTTTCTTTCTAATTCAATCTCAAAAAATGTCACGATCCTCAATTGTTTCACAAGCGACCTCATCATCTAAAGCGACAAAAAAAACAACGACTCTATCTTCAATTTTATTTCAAACTACTCATCGTAAAAACGATATCAATGCCAGTATACATCGTAAATTTTCTACTATTTTTATTTTAAATCATTCTTATAAGCGTTCCGACATTTTATCGTACTATAATAAAAAGCCATACATTAATTTTAAACCCATTTTTTTAGACAATGGCTACTCTATCAAAGATACACGTGGTGGCTTTATTATTAGTAAAGATAACGCCGACTACATTTTCAACCAAACCCAACAAAGCGTCACAAAAAAAACAGGTCAAGAATCCTTAAAAATTCCTATAAAATACCAATTTATTAAACATAACAATAAACTCCTATTTTCCGAACAATCCTTTTTAAAAGATCTTGGATTAATTCCCTACAATAACTTTAAACGAAAAACAGCTATACTTCTCACCAAAATTAAATCCTTAGCTGTTATTAAAAAGAATGGCTCCTATGAGTTATCCATCGATGCTCATCACCCGGTTTCTATTGCCGGACCATTTGTATTAAAAAATCCTCTTAGATTATATTGGGATATTCCTTATTCCCACTTTGATGCGCAAGTAAATACACAACGTCTAACTGATTCTGGAATACAGTCCATTAGCATTGGTAAGCACCCAAGCAAAACACGTGTCGTACTAACTCTTGGACAATCTATGACCAGTACATTGGCTCAAATAGGATCGAATGCGACTATCACACTTAAGCCAGGAAAATTACCAAGTATTGCAAAGAAAAAATCTTCCTACAAACCTGCTGTCAGTCGATATAAGTCCTCAAATTTAAACTCACTTCGTGGCAGAGTCATTGCCATCGACCCAGGACATGGAGGTATCGATCCTGGCGCCATCGGTATTTATAATGAAAAAGAAAAGGTTTATACATTAGATATTTCACTTCGACTCAAACGAGAACTAGAAAAAAGAGGTGCGAGAGTTATTATCGCTCGTTCTGGCGATAAAAATCCATCATTAGGAACACGAACTCGTTTAGCAAATTCTTACAAAGCAGATGCATTTATTAGTGTTCATGTGAATAGTTTTGTTAAATCATATGCCAAAGGAACGGAAACCTACTATTACAAGGCTATAGATAAACCTCTATCTAGAGAAATACAAAAAGGAATGGTCCAAACCCTCAAATTACAAAATAATGGTATTAAGAAATCGAATATGTATGTTCTAAAATACTCGACTATGCCTAGTGTCTTAATTGAACCCTGTTTTATCACTAACCCGACCGAAAACTATTTAATCAAACAAGGATCCTTTCGACAAAAAATTGCCGATGGGGTCGTCATTGGGCTCGAACGATATTTTAAACGTTACAAAAAATCCTAGTGTCTTATCACTTATCTCGTGATACACTACTACTATGAGTAATAATAAGGCAATTGGATTATTTGATTCAGGCGTGGGCGGGCTTAGTGTCCTCAATTCATTACAAAATGCGTTTCCTACCGAAGAATTCATCTATATTGGAGACAACCAAAACGCACCGTGGGGTAATAAATCAAAAGAAACACTTCATGATCTTACCCAACACATTATACAATTTTTAAAACAACAAGATATTAAATGCTTAGTTATTGCATGTAACACTACTTATTCCTATCTCAAAGAATTTATACAATCATCCATAGATGTCCCGATTATTAACCTTTTAGACGAGGCCTGTCAGGATGCTATCTCTACAAGTCTTACTCAACGAATATGTGTAATGGCGACGAAAGGTACCATTTCAACCCATAGTCATTTAGATACCATTAAATCGTACCACCCTAGTAGCTTAGTGCTTGAATTATCTTGCTCTGATCTTGTTCAATATATTGAAGATAACTCGATTGATATCCCCGAGTGTCAGGATAAATTAAGACATTACATACTTGAACTTACTAAGTTTAAAGCCGATACCGTTATTTACGCCTGTTCTCATTTTCCATTTCTTGAATCCAGTATTAGACGCTATTGTAGCCCCGAACTTAAAACAGTGAATCCGGCTATTAGTGTCCGTCACTCCTTAAAAAACTGTTTAGATATTATTGGTTATGGAACTCATGATTTATCAAAAGTAACCTGTTATATCACAGGATCTAAAGATAAATTTTTAACGTTTGTGACTAATTATTGTTCGCTTCATAATTACACAATAATTGAAGAAAAAATAACTCCTCTTGTGACAAGAGTCATTCATTCTGAACACGATATTACAGTAAGGGAGTCAATACAATTAAATTCTAACTAGACTCTACTTTTTAGTAGCTCTCATACGTTTACCGTATTTTTTATACTTATGTTTACGCATTTTTTTACGTCTTTTTTTAATTAAACTACCCATAACAATCTCCTTTTCAATACTGTTTATTAACTTGTCTTACAAAACCGACACACCGACTGTAGACTTAAAACTATACCACACTTTATACAAGGTTTGTAGCCTAGTTTTTGACGTTCTTTCATTTTGAATTTGATATTTTCTTCTAAGGTTCTACCTGACTTTTGTTTGGGCTTAGCTTTAGTTTTAAAGCGACTGGCCACACTCTTAGCTTGAATTATTACTTTTAACGAGCGAATATGATACCGTTTATCCGCCAATACGGCATTAATTTTTTTTAAAAACTCAGACTCATAATACGAAATTTCATTAATCCATGTTGGGTTTGTTGACGAGATTACTAAGACCTTATTCTTAACATGAGAAAATCGTAAGGTATGTGCTAACTGACCAAAAATATCTAGCCATTTTTCTTCGATGGGTCGATACACAGTTTGCCGCTTGAGTGAAGGATCTTTGACACCCAATCCACTTACAATATCAACTAGACGTTTCATTGATCAATTCTCCAGATTCCATTTTAAAAACACCAACATCTCTAAAAAACAGTCGATCATGCTTATGTGTAGTACAATATATCAATTGAGCATGGTCTTGAATAATAGAAATTACTCGTTGCTTAATCTCATCGTCTATTTCGGCTAAGGTATCATCCAGAAGAAACATTGGCAATGAACGCCCAGAGTGTTCGGCTAATAACATTAAATCACAGAGGGTCAGCAAGATCGATAGGGTTCTACCAACTCCTTTTGAGGCAAATATCAATGCATCTAATCCATTAAATATGATCTCAATGTCATCTCTCTGCGGGCCATATAAACTATTTCGGGATTGTCTCTCTTTAAACGAATTATCCTTTATACACTGATACAAATTATCGGCGATAGCATCATTATTTCTTAAATAACGGCTTTTATATCGGATCTCAATACTTTTAAATTCATTTTTATAAACTTGCTCTAATAATGGCTTTAAACGGCTTGTTACTTCATTACAATACCATTGGCGCTTTTTAACAATTGTTGGTGCCGCGTTACAAATACCTTGATTGTAAATGTCATATAACTCTTGATGAAACTCATGTTTTAATAGGGCATTTTTTTGACGTAATATCGTAACCAACTGTTTTACATTACGCTTATACTCTGGGTCTAGTTGTTCTAATACCGAATTAATTCTACGACGTCTGGCCTCTGGTGTCGTTGTATAGTCACGATTAATATCGGCTGATAAGTACACCATAGGGCAGTGTTTTAATAGAGCCGATCTAGTTTTAATTTCGGTATTATTTATACTCATGTGCCGACCGTTGATCTTATCTAATTTAATATAGATTCGATGATCTTCCTCAGATTCTGATAAATCAGCCCCAAGATAAGCGACGGGTGCATTCAAATTCACCAATAAGTCCATATCGGATGTACTAGGAGTTTTGCCATTACCAATATAAAATAACGACTCTAAAAAGTTTGTTTTTCCCTGATTATTACGTCCATAAATATATAAATGCCGAAAAGAGTCAAACTCTAAGCGGCATTCTTTTAAATTTCTAAACGACTGAATCCAAACCCGTTTGATCATGCCTGTTAGGCATCAGTTTCAAAGTCACTCGTACGTATGGGCATTACTATGTACGTATAATCGGTGTCAGAGGCTGGACGTATACAACATGGACTTAACTCACTGTTAAATTCAATTAAAATATCATCCGACTCCATCAACTTAATTGCATCTAAAATGAGCTTAACATTAAATGAAATTTTCATGTTTGCATCACCCAGAACTCTAGATATCTCTAATTCTTCTTTAAAATCACCTAACTTGGGAGCACGTGACGAAATCTGCATTTGTTCTTGGCTAAATTCAACTCTAATTAAATGATTTACGTAACTCGCAATTATCGAGGCGCGATCACATGCTGATAGTAAAGATTTACGATTTATAACAAATTTATTTTCAGTTGTTTGAGGTAACACCTGTTTATAATCAGGAAATTGTCCTTGCAATAATCGTGATACGACAATCACATCGTTAACAATAAACGCAATCTTTTGATCGGATAATGTAATTTGTACGGTCTGTTCTGATTTGCTTTTTTGTAGAATTTTACTTAGCTCATTTAACGCTTTGTAAGGGACAATCACCGAAATATCCTGGGCCAATGGCTCAATTCTCTGAGTTTTTAAGGCTAGTCTAAATCCGTCCGTTGCCACAAAGCTGAGTGCATCAGCATCCGTGGAAATTAAAATTCCATTTAAAAACTGCTTAGTTTCATCAAACGATACCGAAAAGATGGTGTGTTTAATGAGCTCTAATAAGGAAGCGGCTGTTAGACTAAATGTATTCCCTTTGTCAATATTTGGAAACTCTGGATAATCACTTGTTTCCAAACCACAGATATCAAAATCAACTTGATCGGACTTAATAACCACTTTATTGTTGGTATCTACACTTAAATCAATCGTATCACTACTTAATTTGGAAACAATACTGCTAAACGTACTGGCTTTAATTAAAATGTCACCATTTGTTTCGTTATCTGGTACAGACATTTTATATAAAATACTAACTTCCAAATCACTACCAATTAATTCTAAAGACGATCCTCTTTTTGTTAATCTAATATTCTCCATGATTGGTAAGGATCGGTTTGATATGGCTTTTTCGGCTACTCCAATACCTTGAGATAATTCTGAACCTGGGCAACTAAACTCCATGAGATACTCCTTTTAATAAGTTATTAATAATTTATTTATATATATATTTTAATAGTAGTAATAAGCGTTGTGGATATGTGGACAAGTGCTTATTTGGACTCTATTTTTTGAATCTATATTTATTATAAGTTATGAATAACATTTGGAAAAGTTTTATTTTTTTTTATATTTATTAAATGTTTTCAACATTACTAACAGTTGTTAACAATTTATAAACATAGTTGTCCACATTTTTTGAAATTAGGTTCAATATATTGTGGATAAGAGTTGATTTACGGCATTTTTCGTATCCGTATCTTTTTCAAGTAATTTTTTTATTTTGTCATAGGCATGCATAACAGTGGTATGATCTCTGTTTCCAAAGTTTTCGCCAATTTTTGGTAAGGATATACTGGTCAGTTCTCGAGATAGGTACATCGCTACTTGTCGTGCATGAGCAATTTCTTTTGTTCTTGTTTTAGAAGATAAGTCGGATTCTGATACATTAAAAAAGTCGCTTACATGAGATTTTATTTGTTTAATTGTGAGGGGTTTTTCTGAGTTTTCTGAAATCATGTCTTTAATGACATTACTCGCTATGGATAAGGTAATTTCAGTATTAAGTAGGGCGGCATATGCTGATATCCGAGTTAAGGCTCCTTCTAGTTCTCGAACATTTGATGGAATTTGTGTGGAAATGTAATGAAGAATTTCATCATTTATATTAAGGTTGAGGTCTTCCATTTTTTTTCTTAAGATGGCTATTCTGGTTTCGAATTCTGGTGGTTGAATGTCGGCGATTAACCCACAGGAGAATCTAGTTTTTAAACGATCTTGTAATGTTGGGATGTCCTTAGGTGGCCTATCTGAAGATAATATGACTTGTTTATCATTACCATGCAACTCATTAAAGGTATGAAAAAATTCTTCTTGTGTAGCTTCTTTTCCAGCTAGAAATTGGATGTCATCAATGATGAGCACATCTATGTTTCGGTACTTTTGTTTAAAAAGGTTAATTTTTTTGTCTTTTAAACTATTTATCATTTCATTTGTGAATTTTTCGGATGTTGTGATTTGAATGGTGTAATCGGGATGATTTTGTCTGATCTGTTTAGCAATGGCATGTAACAAATGTGTTTTTCCAACTCCTACCGACCCATAGATAAATAGGGGATTGTAGGCTTTTGCTGGGTTTTGACTTACCGCTTGAGCGGCGGCTTGTGCAAATCGATTATTATTACCCACAATGAAGTTTTCAAATGTGAAGTTATTGTCGGGTAATTTATTTACTTGTTGTTGAAGTTGTTTTTGTATTGGAAATAATTCTAGTTGTGGTTTTTTTTCAGACCTTTCTTTAACTACGTATTTGAACATTATGTCTTCATAGTCATTACTTAATTCTAATCTCCAAAATTTTTCACATTTATCTTTCAACCATGTGACGGTGTACTTATTTTCTACTTCAACGGTTAAAATATTATTTTCGAAACTAACTGGATGTGTAGAATTTTCAAATATATGATAGTTAGGTTCTGATAGATTTGAAATTAGTATTGAATTTAATTCTTTCCAAAGGTTATCCATAGGTTATCCACATTTATTTTTTTTAATTTGTCTCTGTTTTTCGCTTGTTTTTAATCTTTTTGTTTATTTTACTATATTTATCCACATTTTTTTATCCAACTGTCTTTTTCTTAATTATTTTTGTAAATTAACATGTTTTTCTTGATTAAATTGAGTGCTCTTTTTTGATTAATACGATAATACTTGGACTTAGATTCATAAAAGATATCGTAGATTGTAAAAATTTATCAATCTTAATCATTATTTTTAATGGTAATAGTTTCTTTATGATAGGATGTCTTAAAAAATTGGTATTTTTAGTACAAATACATTTAAAACCGTTTTCTTTTAAATCGTTTATGATTTGTTTTGGATGAAAATTGATGAACGTATCCCCGAGTTTATGAGGTGCTTTTGTAAATGGATTAAAACTTGAACGACCGATAATGAATCGTAAAATCGTTAAAAAGTTACGTTTATTCGGAATTTCAAGTATCGCATGACCATTTGGAGTTAAAATTCGATTGAGTTGTTTGAAAAATACTTTGGGTCTATTTAAATGATGGAGTGTTCGTATACTTAGTGCAATTGTACATGAAGTGTCATCAATAGGTAGTTCGTACATATTTCCTTGAATAAATGTTGTGTTTTCTGTGTTTTTTAATTCTTTTTCAGCTTGATCTAGCAAATGCTGTGCGTAATCACATAAAATTTGTGAGTCCGTGTACGGTTGATAGCTTGGAAAAAGTCGACCAAACCCACAACCTATATCAATTATCTTATGTCTGTTTTGGCATTTATTTATAAGTTTGCTTACTGTGTATTGCTCACACTCATTTTCGTACGATCTATCCACTTTTATCCAATAGTCCGTCTTGTAATCATATCCCGCATAGTTACATATTTCTTCAGTATTTTTGTCCATTTTTTTAGTATAGCGTTAATTTCACTTTATGAATAGTTTCCTTTGAACTTGTTTGCTTTGCCTACCTTTAGTATAATTACGCTCTAAAGTATTTTTTTATGAGTTTAGTTAAAATGAATTCTTTTGATGTTATTGTTATCGGTTCTGGTCACGCTGGTTGTGAGGCGGCGTTATCGTCCGCTCGTATGGGGTGTTGCACAGCCATGATTACTTTAAATGCACAGTCCATCGGTACTATGCCGTGTAATCCAGCCATTGGTGGCTCGGCTAAAGGTCAAATTGTTGGTGAGATTGATGCTTTAGGAGGCTCTATGGGATGGGTGGCTGATCAAACATTTATTCAAATGAAGGTATTAAATCGATCTAGGGGCCCTTCTGTTCAATGTTACAGAGCTCAGTCGGATAAGGATGCTTATTCTGATTTAATGCAACAAATTGTAAATGATCAAACTAATTTAACGATTATCGAAAATGAAGTTACAGGATTATTGTTTAATAACGATCGTACTGAAATTCTTGGTGTCTCTACATTAGAGTCACGATATTATGCATCGAAAGTGGTTATTACTTCAGGTACTTTTATGAAAGGAAAAATCTATACGGGTCTTTCTTCATCAGATGCTGGTCGAATGGGCGAGGGGGTTTCAACTACTTTGTCAGACTCTTTACGCGATTTAGGGCTAATATTAGGTCGTTTAAAGACAGGGACCCCTCCACGATTGGATCCAGACTCTATTGATTATTCGAAAATGTCGATACAAGAGGGTGATAATGAATTTTTACGTTTTTCTTTTAAAACAGAGCGTCATGAACGTTATACACAACAATTACCTTGTTATTTAACCTATACAACTCCTGAAACTCATCAAATCATTCGAGATAATTTAGACGAATCTCCGATGTACTCAGGATTAATTGATGGAAAGGGACCTCGATATTGTCCTTCAATTGAAGATAAAGTTGTTCGTTTTCCTCAAAAAGACTCTCATCAAATTTTCATGGAGCCTGAAACACGAGATACTGTTCAGGTTTATGCACAAGGTTTAAATACCTCGTTACCTGCGTCTGTTCAAGACTTATTTTTAAAAACTATTCCTGGATTAGAAAATGTTAAAGTTCGTCAATATGGGTATGCGGTTGAATATGATTATGTCCTTCCTAATCAGCTTCGGCATACCTTAGAGTTGAAAGATTGTAAGGGCCTATACTTGGCTGGACAAATCTGTGGGACATCAGGTTACGAAGAAGCGGCTGGTCAGGGGCTAGTGGCTGGTATTAATGCGGCGTTATCGTTTTCGAAGAGAAACCCTTTTATCCTAAGACGTGATGAAAGTTATATTGGTACGATGATTGACGATCTTTGTACTAAAAATGTGATTCAAGAACCCTATCGAATGTTATCTTCTCGTTCGGAGTATAGACTTCTTTTAAGACAAGATAATGCCTTATCGCGTTTATCTGATTATGCTTATTCATTTGGTTTGATATCTGATTCCGAGATTAACGATATTAGGCAGTTTAATCAATCTATTAATTCCACGATCTTATTTTTTACAAAGCAAGTAATATCAGATGATGTCGTTAACGCCTTTTCTTTATCTAAAAAGGTGACGATTAAGCAGTTTGTGTCACGTCCTGAAATTACAACCAATTTATTGCTTAATTTAGAGCCTTTTTCTTCGCTTGATTATGATGTTTTGTCACGTGCGATGGTGATGATTAAGTATGAAGGATATATTGCTAAACAAGAAAGAGAAATTCAAAAAATACGTAAAGCAGATCATAAAATTATTCCTAAATCAATTGATTATAATGTGATTCATGGGTTAAGATCGGAGAGTCGGGATTTATTTATCAAAGAAAAACCACATTCCTTTGGTGATGCTCGTCGAATAGCTGGTATTAATCCAGCAGATATTTCTGTATTAATGGCGTATGTAAATTCATGAGGACTCTTGATTTAATTGACCGGTATGTAAATGTACTTAAAGAATATAATGAGACCACGAATATTTATTCGAAAAAAGCCTATGATAAACTTGATTTTCATATTCAAGATAGTTTGAAGTTAGCCGAGATTATTGGTGATGATCATTTATTGGTCTATGATTTTGGTTCAGGGTCTGGTTTGCCTTCAATACCTCATGCAATTGCTAACCCCTCAAATTCTGTATTAGCTTTTGAGTCCAAGTCTCGAAAAACACGTTTTTTGTCACATGCTGCTGACGTTTTGGGTTTAGAGAACTATCAAGTAGAAACGGTTAATATTGTGGAGTATGGTCGTCAATTGGTTGAGGCTCCAGATATTATTACTGCTAAGGCGTTTACTCCCTATGAGTCTATACATACCTATACAAAAGGGTTTGTCCGAAAAGGTACAGTATTATATATCCCAATTAGTGCTATTCAATATTCGGTATATTCTCAGTTAGAACTAGAGTGTGAGTTGCTTAGTTTTCCTGACGAGGGTTTTTTCTACATAAAGCATATATATTAGCCTATGGCATCAATACTCTAAGTAGTAAGTCTAGTTCCTCTTCGCTTTTATAGTTTAATGTAATTTTACCCTTAGATTTTGTTCCAGTGACTTTTGCATTTGTTTGAAAACGTTTCGTTAGTCTATGTTGAAGTTCATTAATTTCTGGACTTAGTTTAACTGTCTTTTTTTCTGCCTTCTTTTGTTCTGTTTGTCTGACGTTGAGTCTTTGGTTGATTATTTGATCGCATAACCTAAGTTGTTCCTCCTCATTAGGAATACCGACTAATATTTTGGCATGACCTTCAGATAATTTCTTATTTTTTAATAGCTCTTTGATTGAATCTGGTAACTTTAGTAATCTTAGGCTATTTGTAACGCTTGATCTTTTTCGTTTAACGATGTTAGCGATATCATCATGAGTAAATTGAAATTCTTTCAACATTTTATGATAACTTTCTGCAATCTCAATAGGATTTAGATCTTCTCTTTCTAAGTTTTCAATTAAGGCCATCTTAATGGAATCTGAATCAGAGATGTTTTTAATGATGACATCAATTTTTTCTAAACCAGCTAAAATACTGGCTCTTAATCGTCGTTCTCCTGCTATTATTTCATAGTAATCATCCCTTTCTCTTACTATGATGGGTTGGGTTAAACCATGCTCTTTGATTGATTCGCTTAACGTTTGAATACTTTCTTCATTGAATTTTTGTCTGGGTTGAAAGGGATTCTTTTTTATGGATTGTATTTTGACGGTATCAAATCTATTACCCGTTTCGCTTATTATGTTTCTTGGGATTAAGGCTTCTAATCCTTTACCTAATCTATTTTCGTTAATTGACACGTTTTATTGTCTCCTTTGCTAGTTTTAAATATGATATTGATCCTTTACATTCCGGTTTGTATAGTGCAATAGGTAGTCCATGGCTTGGCGCTTCAGCTAGTCGGATATTTCTCGGAATCATTGTATCAAAAACAAGTGAATCGAAATAATTTTTGATATTTTCGATTACAGATCTATTAAGTGATGTTCTAATATCAACCATGGTTAATACGATTCCGGCAATTTTTAGTTTAGGATTTAAACCCTTTTGTATAAGTCTTAATGTATTGATAAGTTGTGATATGCCTTCTAGGGCAAAATATTCACATTGTACTGGAACTATTGTTTGATTAGAAGCTGTTAATGCATTAATTGTTAGTAGTCCAAGTGATGGTGCGCAATCGATGATGATGTAATCGTAATACTCTTTTAGTTTTCCTAATTTTTGTTTAAGGATAAATTCACGTTGTGATTTGTCTACTAATTCAACTTCCGCTGCCGCTAAATCTGTTGAAGAGGGTAGTATGTCTAGATTTTTAAAGGCGGTTGGGTATAATACCTCTTTGTATTCTGCGTTGTTAATGACTAAGTCATAAACTGATTGGGATAATCTTTCTTTTTTTATTCCAATTGCGGATGTTGCATTTGATTGTGGATCAAAATCCACAAGTAGTACCTTATTATTAAGTTCTGATAAATAGGATGCTAGATTTACAGCTGTTGTTGTTTTTCCAACGCCACCTTTTTGATTAACAATGGATAATACAATACCTTTTTTCATTGGCATAATTCCTTTATATTGATCAATGTTCCATGTGGAACATTTTGTTTTTATGAATATATTTATATACTACTGATTTTTTTTCTTTAAATCAATTGGTAATTTGCCAATTTGTACAAGTTTGGTTAAAAAAAAGTTCCACGTGGAACTATTTAAATAAGGTGACTTGAGTTTGTTTTTCGATTTTTTGAATTGTTTTTGTGAACTTCTCACCTGAAAAACAGTTGATGGTTTTTTTATGATTGGTGTCTATAATATATTGTTTGTTGTTTATCTTTTGTAATACTGAGAATTTTATATCTTCTTTATGGCCACCTTTGTAATCTATGGAGAGTCCTTGCTGTTCAATCCATTTTAAAAATCTTTCTAAATTTAATTTTTTGAAGTTTTTCATATTAATCCCCTTTATATTTTCATTTATAGTTATATCGTATCGACTTCTATGAAAATTTCACTTTTTTGATATGTCTTTTTTTGACAAAGTGTAATCTAATGTTAGTTTCTATTTTTTTATAAAATAAATTGATAAGAAAAAATGTTTAGAAAAAGTTCTTGTGTGGTATAATAAGTATTACATTCATATCAATATAATAAGGGGAACTATGTTTTCACGTTTTACAGAAAAAGCCATACAATCCATTATGTTAGCCCAGGAGGAGGCTAAACGATTTCATCATAATTATGTGGGGACAGAGCACATTCTTTTAGGTTTGATAGGTGAACCAGATAGTATTATATGTAAAGTTTTAGATGATATTGGAGTTTCGGCGGATCACATACGCAACGTCTTAGAAGATCGTTTGGAATATGGTGGTCTTGAGGTTGATACGACTAATATTCCATTTACACAACAGGCAAAACAGGTGCTTTCTTCAGCATGGGATGAAGCCAGAAAATTAGGGCATAACTATGTAAACGTTGAACATTTATTTTTATCATTATTTCGTGATTCGAGTAATATTGCCGCTAAGGTTTTAACAGAATCTGGTTTAGATCCTATACGTTTTAAAGATACATTATTTTCATCTTTAGGTAGTAAAGGTGAGGAAGCTAAGACTGTTGTTAACTCAGTTCCTACTCCTACATTAGATTTATATGGTAGAGATTTAACCTGGTTAGCTAAGGATTCTAAATTAGATCCAGTAATTGGTAGATTTGAAGAAATCGAGCGTATTATACAAATACTTTCTCGACGAACAAAAAATAACCCTGTATTAAATGGTGAGCCAGGTGTTGGTAAGACAGCGGTTGTTGAAGGGTTGGCTCAAAAAATAGTGTCAAAAGATGTACCTGACAAGCTTTTAGGTAAACGAGTAATTACCTTAGATTTAGGTTTATTAGTTGCTGGGACAAAATATAGAGGTGAGTTTGAAGATCGTGTAAAAAAAATAATGGAAGAGGTTCGTAAAGCCAAGAATGTTATCTTATTTATTGATGAGCTTCATACCATTATTGGAACCGGTGGTTCTGAAGGTAGTTTAGATGCAGCAAATTTATTTAAGCCTGCACTTGCTCGTGGAGAGTTGCAATGTATTGGTGCTACTACATTAGATGAATATCGCAAGCATATTGAAGGTGATGGAGCTTTAGAACGTCGCTTTCAGGCTGTATTAGTTGAGCAACCCTCTGATTCTGAAACATTAGATATATTGAAGGGTATTAAGGGTCGTTACGAAGAGTTTCATGGTGTTGATATTACAGAAGAGGCATTATCTGAAGCCGTAAAGCTTTCTACGCGTTTTATAACAGATAGGCAATTACCAGACAAAGCAGTTGATGTAATTGATGAGGCGGCATCAAAAGTAATGCTTCGTGTGTCTTCTGTATCTAGTGATTTGAAGAAGTTAATGTCTGAAAACCAGGCTTTATTAAAGGAGCTATCATTAGCTGAAAATAATAAAGATGCTTCTTTGATACAACTGTTAAAGAATAAACAATCTGCTATACAAATAAAGCTTGATTCTTTTCCTAGTGATGAGTTGTCTAAAGCTCGAAATATTGTTGATGCACAAGCTGTTACAGAAGTGGTGGCGATGTGGACAGGTATTCCAATTACGAAGGTTTCAGAAGAGGAGTCTCACAAATTATTACAAATTGAAGATGAGCTACATAAGAAGATTATTGGGCAGAATGAAGCTGTTTTAGCTGTAGCTAGAGCTATTAAACGTGCTAAAGTTGGACTGAAAGATCCTAAACGTCCAACGGGATCGTTTTTATTCTTAGGGCCTACAGGTGTAGGTAAGTCGGAGATGGCCAAGACTCTTGCTGAGTATTTGTTTGGTGATAAAGATGCCCTAATTAGAATTGATATGACGGAGTATATGGAGAAGCATTCATTATCAAGATTAATTGGAGCGCCTCCAGGATATGTTGGCTATAATGAAGGTGGTCAATTAACAGAGCCAATTCGTAGGAAACCATATTCGATTGTATTATTTGATGAACTTGAAAAGGCATCGCCTGAAGTGATTAATATTTTACTTCAGATTTTAGATGATGGTCGGTTAACTGATTCAAATGGTCGTGTTGTTGATTTTAAAAATACAATTGTTGTAATGACGTCAAACGTGGGGGCTAAGTTTATCGAAAAAGAGACTTCGTTTGGTTTCTCTACTTCTGATGATAAGGAAGAAGCTGATTACAAAAGTATGAAGTCTAAGTTGCAAGATGAGTTAAGAGAAAACTTTAAGCCTGAGTTTTTAAATCGTATTGATGATATTGTGATTTTTAAAACATTACCTAAAGAGGTGATTCGTCAGATTGTTGAGATTATGCTTGAAGAGGTTTATGAGAGACTTCTTGAAAAAGAGATTAAAATTAAAGCTGACGATAAAGTGAAAGATTATTTAGTTGAAAATGGATATAACCAGCGTCAGGGTGCTCGTCCACTTCGTCGTGCTATTCAGGAATTATTTGAAGACAAGTTAGCGGATGTATTACTTAAAAAGAACCTTAGAGCCGGTTTATCCGTTAGTGCTACTATCAAAAATGATGATGTGAGCTTTACAGTTCGTACAGTGAAAAAAAAACTAAGCATTGAGTCTATGGTTACAGAGGAGTCTCCATCAATTTCTGCTGGTGATATGCCAAATCAGGCACAGTCTGTGGAGTTACGTCTGAGTTGAAATCAAAGGTAAAGACTGTTTTTGTATGTTCGTCGTGTGGGGCATCGTTTCCAGCTTGGAGTGGTCAATGTGGATCTTGTCTTGAGTGGAACACGTTATCTGAGCAGAAATCTGATGTTGTAAAGCCATCTGTCTATACATCTGATGGTGCCCCAAAAAAGCCAGTTTCTTTATTAGATATTTCTATTCAAGATGATGTCGTGATGCCAACTACAATACCAGAGTTTGATCGTGTACTTGGGGGTGGATTAACTGTGGGTTCTGTTAATTTAATTGGTGGAGAACCAGGTATTGGCAAATCCACGCTAGCTTTACAAGTGTTGCAGTATTTTTCATTACAAAATCGTAAGGTGCTTTATGTAACGGCCGAAGAGTCTGAAAAACAATTGTATCTTAGAGCAAATCGCTTGGGTAAATCTGGGTCCTCATTACACGTGTATGCACAAACGGATATATCTGCCATTATATCTGTAATTAAAGAGATGAAACCAGATTGTGTGATATTAGATTCGATTCAGGTTGTGTATCATGCGGATGTTTCCGGAGCTCCAGGTACAATGTCTCAGGTTAGACACTGTGCTACAGAGTTTATACGAACCATTAAAGAAAATGGGTTGACTGGCTTAATTATTGGTCATATTACAAAAGATGGGTCGATCGCAGGCCCAAAAGTATTAGAGCATTTAGTGGATGTTATACTCTATTTTGAGGGAGAGAGACACTTGAATTATCGTTTGTTGAGATGCTTTAAAAATCGTTTTGCGGCATCGTATGAAGTAGGGTTGTTTACTATGGAGGAAGCAGGATTAGTTTCGGCCGATGTGAACTCTAGTTTGTTTTTAGATGATGTCACGTTGTCGTCTCCTGGTTCTGTTATTGTTCCAGTCATGGAAGGTAGTCGAGTTTTGTTAGTTGAGCTTCAGGCATTGGTTGTTCATTCGGGTTACGGAATGGGTAAGCGGACTTTTCAAGGAGTAGATACTAATCGAGCGACGTTAATGATTGCCGCTATGGACAAAGTTTTAGAGCTAAAATTATTCACTAAAGATATTTTTCTTAATGTAATTGGAGGTCTTAAGATTAATGAGACGTGTTTAGATTTAGCGATTATTGTGTCTATTATGTCATCTTTGTACATGGCTCCATTAAAACGTAAGATTGGTGTTATTGGTGAGGTTGGTTTAACTGGAGAGGTGCGTGCTGTGTCTCATGTAGCCCAGAGAGTGAAAGAGCTTGAGAATATGGGATTTGATGAATGTATATTGCCCATGAAAACCAAAGCGACGTTTCCTAAGGGTGCGTCCATTAAGCCTATTTATGTTGAAACAGTGTTAGATGTTATTCGTGAGCTTTTCCCCTCTAATTAATGAGGCTAGCTGAGCTTGACGTTTTATACTGAAAATGATACTGTTTTTCTTATTGTAATCTTAGGTTAGCCTTCACGTTAACCCGAAACTAATTTATTCAAGGAGGAATAAATGCCAAAAGAGAAAAAGACTGTAGAGCCAGTCAAAATGAGAGAGCTCTTAGAATGTGGAGTTCATTTCGGTCACCAGACTAGAAGATGGAATCCAAAAATGAAGAAATATATCTTTACATCTCGTAATGATATTCACGTTATTGATCTTCAAAAAACAATGGAATTAATTACTGAGGCATATGAATTCGCTTATGAGTGTGCGGCTAATAATCAGAAAATTTTATTTGTTGGAACTAAAAAGCAGGCTCAAGAAGTTATTTTAGACGAAGCTAATAATTCTAAAATGCCTTATATCAACCAACGTTGGTTAGGAGGTACATTAACTAATAATGTGACGATACGTAAAAGTATTAATAAAATGCGTGAGTACGAGCGTGATCAAGAGTCGGGAATGTACAAAGGACTTTCTAAAAAAGAAGTGTCTAAGCGTCAAAAAACATTATCGCGTTTACAATATTATTTAGATGGTATTCGTGATATGACCTCTATGCCAGCGGCTATTTTTATTGTTGATATTAAAAAAGAGCAGCTTGCGGTTCAAGAAGCTCAGAAGTTAGGTATTCCGGTAATTGGTATTTTGGATACTAATGCAGATCCAACAGGTATTAAATATCCAATTCCAGCAAACGACGATGCAATTCGTTCGATTCGTTTATTAACATCGGTTATATCTAAGGCGATTCAAGAAGGGTCTAAAAAAGCTGTCTCTAAGACAGGTGACACTATTGATAAAGCCGTTGAAGAAAAATTAGTTAATCAGGAGGCATAATTATGGCAATTACAGCATCATTAGTATCTGAGCTACGCTCAAAAACAGGCGTAGGGATGATGAAATGTAAAGAAGTTTTAAAAGAAACAGATGGTGATATTGAAAAAGCAATCGTTCTTTTAAGAGAAAAAGGTTTAGCTGCGGCTAATAAAAAGTCGGATCGCGAAGCTAAAGATGGTCGGGTGTTCACGGCGGTTAATGGATCTAATGCCGTTATTTTAGAGTTAAATTGTGAAACTGACTTTGTTTCAAGTAATGACGATTTCTCAGTGTTAGGTCAGCAATTAGCTGATGCATCTTTAGCACAGAATTTAGGATCGAAGGAGGCATTAGACGCGGCTTCTGTTGATGGTGAAACCGTAACTGATTTGATTGCAAAGTATGTTTTAAAAATTGGTGAAAATATCCAAGTTGGGCAAGTTGAAGCAAAATCGTCTGCTGGTTCAGTGGCGGATTACATTCACTCCAATGGTAAAATTGGTGTCTTAGTAGAGTTTAGTGGAATAGTAGATGCTGATCTTGGAAAAGATATTGCGATGCAGGTTGCAGCTGCTTCCCCTCGTTATGTAGGATCCGATAATGTGGATTCTGCTGAATTAGACCAAGAGAAAGCGATTATTTTAAAGCAATGCGAAGACGAAGGTAAACCAGCTGAAATCGCTGAGAAAATTGTTTTAGGACGTATTCAAAAGTTTTACAAAGAAGTTTGTTTATTAGAGCAGGCATTCATTAAAGATGGTGATAAATCTGTTAAACAAACTTTACCAGAAGGTGTGACGATAACATCTTTTACTCGTTATTCGTTAGTTTAATTAATGAAACAACTGTTAGAGGACCGAGAGATATCTCAACTTAAACCTTATGCATGTTTAAGTAGGTCCTCTAAAGGCAGAGCTTTTTCTGAACCAGAGGATGACACTCGTACCTGTTATCAAAGAGATCGTGATCGCATTGTTCATTCGAAGGCGTTTAGACGATTAAAACATAAGACTCAAGTATTTGTGGCTTTAGAGTCGGATCATTATCGATCTCGTTTGACTCACTCAGTTGAAGTGGCTCAAATTTCTAGGCAGCTTGCTCGAATGTTGTGTTTAAATGAAGATCTTTGTGAGGGTATAGCGTTAGCTCATGATTTAGGCCATACTCCATTTGGCCACGCTGGAGAATATGTTTTAGATGATCTGATGAACGGAAACGGTGGATTTGAACATAATTGTCAAAGTCTTCGAGTTGTCGACTTTTTAGAGCGTAAGTACCCAATGTTTAATGGATTAAATCTTACTCATGAGCTCAAAGAGGGGTTAATTAAACATCATACGCCATATGATAACCCTGATCAATTAGGCTCTTTTAGAAGCTTGGAGTCTGAGATTGTTAATTTAGCAGATCAAATTTCATATAATAATCATGATTTAGACGATGGCTTATCTTCTGGAATTTTAAACAGTCTTGAGTTGAATCAATCCATTGCTTTATGGCGTGAGGCCTCTTGTCATATTAAACGTTTATATCACAACTTATCTGATTTTGAAATGAAATACTTAATTAATAGTTATCTTATTTCATCTCAAATTAAAGATGTTGTTGAAGAGACTATTCGACGTATTGATGAGTTTGGATTAACTTCTTTAGATCAATTACAGTCCGTGTCTAATGAGTTTGTTTCTTTTAGTAAGGAGATGGAGGCTAAGTCCTCGGAGCTTCGTCATTATTTACGTAATAACTTGTATAGTCATCCAACTATTGTTGAGAAGAATGAGTTCGGTCAATCCGTTATTGCTTTTTTATTTCATTACTTTTCTACACAGTTTGATCAAGTTCCTTCAGATTTCTTATCCTTATACGATAGTCATGATTCTGAGTCACGGATTATTTGTGATTATGTTGCGGGTATGACGGATGTTTTTGCAGAGCAATTGTATCGATCACTTAATTAATGTCTAATCTGGCAACCTTTTTAATTTGACAGAACTTGTTTTAATTTACTATTCTTATGACAGAATAAGAGGAGATTATTATGGCATTAGATCAGATTACAGACGCTAATTTTGAAGAAAAAGTTTTAAAGAATTCGAAACCTGTTTTGGTAGATTTTTGGGCAGAGTGGTGTGGACCATGTCGTATGCTAGCTCCAGTGATTGAAGCGGTTGCAACTTCTCATGCGGATAAATTAGATGTTGTAAAGATGGATACGGATGCCAATCCTACTACTCCACAGCAATTAGAGATTACGGGTCTTCCAACTTGTATTTTGTTTAAAGATGGAAAAGAATTATCACGTATTATTGGTTTTCGTAGTCAGGACGCGCTTGAAGAGGAAATTGAGTCTGCATTAGGGTAAACCCCTTTAACTCTATGAATCTTCCTATAATTCTTTAAATTAAGAGTGTGTAATTTTACTTAATTACACACCTAAATTACTTAATGTTGTACATAGTTGGGTGATACTGTCCATTAGTTCTGGATGGTCAATTCCAAATTCTTGAATACTTTCTTTTAAATTATTTTGAAAGTTGTGTATGTCATTTTTTTGTTTTTTATTTAGTTCTTCTTTAAGACCTGGCATATTTTCTTCCTTATTTATTGTATTTAATATATGACTTTGGTTTATGTAATCTTCTTCGTAGTGATGAATAATTTCTTGTAGTGATGATTTTTCATTGGGGGAGAGGTCTTCTCGTTTATTAATTATTCTTGAAATTTCTTTAAATATATTAGAAGGCATACTGATACTTCCCTATTATTTGATTGTTAAATTATTTATCGATCTAAAGTTATGTATGTTAAGTACTTTTTTCTTCTTTTTTGATTATCTTAAAATTTAGTAATATAATATTAATATGGCTCATTCTTTTTTTACTGCAGGTCGTTCAACTCGTGCTTTGTCTTCATTTTCTAAACGTATGTTTTCAACTAATGCCGCTATTATTTTAGGTCGTTTGTCTAAATCGGAGTCTTATGAAGATCGTTATGTTCAGGCTTGGACACAAGCTAAAGAAGGTGCTAATTTTGATCGTATCGGAATTAAAACAGGGTCTGATTTCGTTAATGCAGTTGTGTGTGATGGTGTAGGAGATCAACCAAATAGTCACGTCGTAGCTGATCGTTTAGCGTCGTCTGTTTTAGACTTTTCCCATCTAAAATTTACCGATGAATTACGTGAGCTTTCACGATCTCTTCCTGATAATGGTGCATCTACTTTAGCGGCTCTGTCTGTTAAATATTTGCCTAATAATAATGGTGTTATAGTCAATGCGTGTACTATTGGTGACTCCTTTTTAATTGTAGTTAATTCACGAGGAATCGTCTGGTCGTCATTGTCTAGTGCAGTTGATTTAAAATCTAAGTATGGTGAGTCTTATACTCTTTCAGTTCGTCGTAATGGTCTTTTATTACCTCAATTTCATTTTTTTACATTAGAAAAAGGTGCTTCTCTGTTTTTAGGTTCGGATGGTTTTGACGTTTTTGATCCTGTAGATGACTGGGGACATGTTTCAACTTGTATTAAGAAAGAGTCTTTATGCTCTGTGTCACCTTGGCTCCGTTCCAATATTTCTGAATTTATTGAAACTGATAAAGATTCGTCTGGTATGATGTTAAGCGCTATTCGTGATGATTTTCTTCAAAAGGGCTTTGATCTCAACCATTTTAATCCAACTCATTTAGATGATATGTCATTAGTGGCAATTGAGGTGTGATCTAGTCAGTTGTTTTTCTTTCCGTTACACTGTTTGTCATGCTTACCATTGTTTTAGTTGACCCCAAAATTCCTCAGAATACCGGTAATATTGGTCGTTTATGTGCGGCTAATGACGTGCGTTTACATATTGTTGGTGAGCCTGCTTTTGATTTGAGTGACTCTGCTGTTAAGCGGGCGGGTTTAGACTATTGGCCTTTTTTAGATTTTGAAACTTTTTCAGATACCACGGCTTATTTTGATTGTATACAGTCAAAGCCTAAACACTTGTTAACGACTAAGGCAACTGAAACAATTTATGAGCGCCCATTCGGTATTGATGATTATTTGATTTTTGGAAGTGAAACTAAGGGCTTAGGGTATGATATTAGATCTCGATTTTTAGATGATTGTTGTTCACTTCCTATGACAAATCCAAATATTAGAAGTTTAAATTTATCGAATGCTGTCGCTGTTTGTTTGTATCATGCAAAATATAGTTAATTGTTGAGAATTTTGAATTTTTATTAATTTTTTTTAAATAATATATTTTTCTTGTTTTTACTATTAATTTTTTGTATAAACTAATTAGTGATGTATAAAGGGTATGGTTATGTGTGTGTTCTTAATGTCTTCGTATAAAGTTTTGGCTGTTTCCATTCCTAGACGAGGTAAAGCTTCTCGTATTTGGAAGAGTTTGAAAAAAATTGGAAGACGCTCGAGTTCTGTACGAACTTCTCGTAGTGAGGGTCCTACTCGTTCATCACGTAGAAGTATTTTTAGGTCTAAAAGAATAAATACTGCTCAGGTGAGAAATTTGGCTGATTTTTTAGATCGTTATTCAGTTCCAGAAGATTTAACACTTGATCGTGTCATTTTTAAGATGGACAGAAAATCGGATCCAATAAGGTTGTTTAATATTAACTGGAGTAAAAATCAAGCAAAGTTAGAGTCTTTATCTTTAATGTTACATATTAATCATGCTGTTAAAAAGTTATTTAAGGGCCAAGCCCATCAGTACGATAGGCATCAGCTATCTTTAGATGAGGTCCATAACATGCCTCAATGGGTTGGAGATTTATTTAGAGAGAAGACATATTTAAATATGCTTACTGAGATTAAAGACAAAGGGTTATTTTCTATTTATGTTAATAAAGGCTTTTTCTCTAAGCCGAGAGCTGCTGCAAAATCTATTCGTGAAAAGATGGCCCGAAGTAAAAGTTTAAAACGTTCCAATACGGGAACTCAACCTGTTCGGTCCGTAAGTCCTTTTGTTACTGTATCTAAAAAATTTGAACTAACTAAGCTTGAAGAAGATTTTCCGGAGTTTGTTTATGAATATGAATATAATAAAATTGCTTATCGAT
The DNA here is from genome assembly GCA_902558105.1 of uncultured Candidatus Marinamargulisbacteria bacterium. GTDB lineage: Bacteria > Margulisbacteria > Marinamargulisbacteria > UBA817 > CACECR01 > CACECR01. The sequence continues at coordinate 23,896 of CACECR010000009.1, forward strand.
ATCTTAGCATTTGTAAAGAATACACTAAATTAAAGGCTCTTTCATCTCCATCACCGTTAGAGAAACAACGTTTAGAAGAATATCGACAACTAGAGAGTGTTTTTATAGAAAAAAAGCTAAAATATCAAGCAACCCTTGACCAACCTTTAGTTGAATTTAAATTATCTGAATTAAACAATTTTAGTAAAGCTTTTGAATCTATGGATAATGAGATCAGTTTTATTTTAAAAACACCTGCTTATCGTGATTTGCAATTACAAGATTCTCAATACACTCTGTTAAAAGATTGTCTTTTAATCAATAGAGAATTAACTACAGATCGATACAAGTTAACTTTGAATGAGGCGGATTTTTATTCTAAAATGTATCCTGATCATTTTTCAGTTAAACATTATTTAGATCTTATTACTACCATTGAAACTAGATTTCATTTATTTGTTTTATATTCCCAGCGTATTGTAGAATTTGAAGAGCATGCTTCTTATGTATCAGATTATAAAACAACAATTGGTGCCCTAGATAAGTATGCGTCCGAAATATCTTCTGGAGCTCCTAAACTAGTTCGTGCATGGTTACCTTCAGCTAAACTAATTGAACCTACCCCCACAATGCCTAATTTAAGTCCCGCTTCTTCATTAGAAAGTATTCATTCTGAGGAAGGGGATCCAGTAGATCTCGAGGAAAAGCTTCAATTAAGGTCAGCTCGTTCATTAGAAAGTATTCACGCTGAGCCAATGCCTGATTTAATTGAAGTTGAGGTTCATACTCCAAAGCGATCTACAAATCCATTTTTTTCAGCTTCTCCCTTTAGTGAAGATCAAAGTCTTGGTCCAGATTTATCACCACTTGTAAACAAACTTTTTAATCGTTGTTCAGATCTTCCTCTAGTTGTTTCATATTCGCCTGACGTAGGTACGAATTCTCCTACAGTTCATTCACCTTTTATAACTGAGGATACAAATGATGTAGGCTCTCCAAAGTCTCGTAAATCTCGTCGGCGGGTTCCAGGTTCTACACATAATCCATTAGCTAAGGCATTATTTAGGCCTTCCGCTTTTGAAAATTCAAATTATGATTTCACTAAACCAGTAGATCCTTCTGTAAAAGCTGGTATTCAGGCAAGAAGATTGGAAAGGCAGAAAACATTCAATAAAGGAGTAAAAGTTGTTAGGGGAGCCGCAGTAACTATAGGTACGGTTAAAGATGATAGACATATGTCTCCAAGGCGAAGAGCTGCTGCAAAAGAGAGTTTCAGGAAAGCTTTTAACTTACCAGACGTTGACTCTAATATTTAGTTGATAGGGTTGGGGGGGGATATTTTAAATATTTAATTGTCAGAACATTCACATGACTAACTATTACCTATATTTTATTATTAATATTTTTTAATGACTTGTATAACTATAGTATGTGATGATTTTAGGCATTGGTTTGAAATCGTCTCTATTTTCTTTGAGTAAGTTACTTGTTATGCCAATGGCATCCAGTATTTTAGCTAGAGTTTTTTCTAGGAAAAATGTTTGTGATAAAGGAAAGTTAGATTTATTATTTGCTAGTAAGTTTTTCTTCCGTTTAGTTCCTGTAATCATGATTTTGTTGTGGAACTATTTTGTTTTTTGCCGTTGTATCTTTGGTATCTGATTAAAATCATTAATATTCATCTCGTTTATTTAGATGAGCGATATTTTGAAGTGGGCCTATTGGCTACTTTTTTTTTAATATTATTATTCAGAAAAATTTAAAAATTCGTCATATATTGAACAATCAGATATATCCAGATCTAATGAACTATTATTAGGGTCTGTGCTTGAATTTTTTTCTAATGAGTTATTTAACTGTAGAACACGTACTATATTACTTCCTTTGTTCTGATTATTTGAATTATAAGTTCCTAAATCAGTGTCATTAAATGGGTCACTACTTGACTCTGCTAGTAAGTTTTCATCATCTAATACGAGTGTAAGTTTTGATACTTGATCGTCTTTTTTTATTTCTATATGATTGGTTTTTAAAGGGCTTGATTGCCCCATTATTTCTGTTCTATTAAATTCTCCGCCGAAAGACGAATTGCTACTAATATTAAGTAGATTGTTTTCAGAATCTTTTAGGGTTTCTTCATTTACTACCTTCATTTGATTGTTGGTAGAAAAAGATTCATTAAATGCTTCACTTCTATTAATAACATCACTCACACTCAGAGTTGTTGTCTCATTTAGATTTTCCTCACCGGGTATTTCGTCATAAAAAGACTGTTCAAAACTTTCATCGTTGCACATATTTTTTTCTTTGAATACTTTATCTATAGAATGGACGGTTGTTTGTACAGTTTCTTTATCTGTGGAATTTAACCAGTCGTCTACACTTTTTGGTTGACCTAATTGGGTCCAAAAAAGATATTTTAATTCTCCACCACATATTCTTAGTAAACCAGGTTGACCGATTTTTAGTTCATTATAGAATGTTAAAAATGGTTTGACTTTTTCTAAAAAGGTAGATCTAAAATTAAATAATTCATCTATATCATTAATGTTAATTTCAAAATGATTTATAATATCCCAGATATCTCTTTCATTCCAATTTAAGAGTTTTAAGTCACTTTTACTTATTAAATCTTCAAGAACTTTTAACAAGTGTCTTGTTGGATTATCATAGTAGTTTGGTATCGTCTTTCTCTTTCTAAAGAAACTTTTAATGGATCGGAGCGTGTTGGGTTTATTTTTTCTTTTACTCTCGCCTTTTTGTTGGTCGTTTTGGAGTCCTTCTCTTTTTACTTTTCTTCGCTTGGATTTTTTTGTCGCAGTGTTAGCTATCCCATTTAAATTTACTGCTACATTTTTATAAAAGATAGAATGATTTATTACATCACACATTGTATTTCCCTAAATATTTGTATTATTTTATTTATAGCTAATCAATAGTAAGAAAATCAAGAAAAAAGTTTATTTAAAATTATAAATATTATATTTTTTTAAGGGATTAAATTTAAATTTAGATAGATCTAGAACTGTTATCTTTCTAATTTTTTTCGTATACTTATGTTGTTGATTGGGTAATGGAGAATTTATATGAACGTTGGTGTTTGCTTAGCCGGTTCGGGTGTGTTTGATGGTTCTGAAATTCATGAGACGGTTTGTACCTTACTTGCATTAGACCGTTTAAATGCTACTGTTCGATTTTACTCACTTTCTGAGAGTCAAGCTCATGTTATTAACCATCATGATCAAACAGAATTACAAGAGTCTCGATCGTGTTTAGTTGAATCCGCTCGATTAGCTCGTGGACCGGTTGAAGATTTTGAGTCTTTTAATTCTAAGGATGTGGATGCTTTATTATTTCCAGGTGGATTTGGTGTGGCTAAAAATTTCTGTGATTTTGCATTTAAAGGTACTGAAATGACGATTAAAGAACCTGTAAAAAATGCGATCTTATCAATGCATCAGTCTAAAAAGCCACTGGCCTTCATGTGTATTAGTTCGGTATTGGCGGCTAGATTGATTCCGGGAGCAATTGTTACAGTGGGTTCTAAATCGGATGCCTCACAGGCGATTGAATCATGGGGAGCCGTTCATCAAGAATCTACAGTTGAACAGGTTGTGATCGATGAAGCCAATAATATTTTTAGTACACCGGCTTATATGTGTGAGGCGAGTATTTCTAATATTGAAAAAGGTATTTCAATATTAGTAGAAAAGGTCTTAAGCCGGACTCTTGTTTCGTCTAGATAGGTGGTTAATGTTTCTTTATAATTGCATCGATAACGTTTCCAGAAGATAGAGGTTTTATGACAAGAAAAATTACATTAATTAAAGGCGACGGTATTGGTCCTGAGGTGGTGTCGGCTACGTGTCGAGTTTTAGAAGCGGCGGGATTAGAGTTTGACTGGGATGAACAAGTGGCCGGTGGTAAAGCGTTTGAATCTGGAATAGATTCTGGTGTTCCTGAAGTGACTATTGCGTCGATTAAAGACACAAAAGTAGCTTTAAAAGGACCTTTAGCGACACCCATTGGTTACGGTCAGCGAAGTGCTAATGTAACTTTACGGGGTTTGTTTGAAACCTATGCTAATATTCGTCCCGCTATACAGTTACCAAATGTTAAAAGTTTTTTTCAAGAAGAGGCGCTAGATTTAGTGGTGGTTCGTGAAAATGTTGAAGATTTGTATACGGGTATTGAATATATGCAGACTAAGGATGTCGCTCTTACCTTAAAATTAGTGTCTCGAAAAGGCTGTGAAGATATTGTTCGTGCGGCGTTTGAGTATGCAAGATCTGCGGGTCGTAAAAAAATACATTGTGCGACTAAAGCTAATATTATGAAAAAAACAGAAGGACTTTTGAAATCGACGTTTGAAGAGATTGCTTCCGAGTATTCAGATATTGAAACGGATCATATTTTAATTGATAATTGTGCGCATCAGATGGCGATAAATCCTAAACAGTTTGATGTGATTTTATGTTCGAATATGAATGGAGATATTATTTCAGATTTAAGTTCTGGATTAGTGGGTGGGCTAGGTGTGGCGCCTGCCTGTAATTTAGGTCGAGAGTATGCCATTTTTGAGGCCGTTCATGGGACGGCTCCGGATATTGCCGGACAAGATTTAGCCAATCCAAGTTCGATGATCTTAACAGCGGTGATGATGTGTCGACATTTAGGTTATTTTAGAGAGGCGGATGCTATTGAACAAGCGTTAAAAGTAACGTTGGCTAGTGGGTGTTTAACTGGAGACTTAACCCCTTCGGATAAGGCCGTTACAACGTCTGTATTTACGGATACATTAATTTCTAATTTGGGTCGTACGATGCCCGAGTATGTCGAGCGCGCTTATCAGCCGTTTGTGATGCCTAAACTTCAATCTAGGTTAGCGACCTCTACTGATTTAGCGACAGTTAATGGGGTAGATATTTATGTCGAATCGAATGTGTCCTTGGATGATTTGGTGCAATCGATGAGATCTCTTTCTGAAGTGGTTGATCTTGATTTACATGGTATTTATAATCGTGGAACAAAAGTGTATCCAGCAGATATTTCACTAACAGAATATATCCATCATTGGCAATGTCGCTTTAGTCCTAAAAGTGGGTTGTCGTCAATTTCTGATGATGATATTCGTGAGGTGTTGCGTGCCATAGAGTCTGTAGAGAAGTTGTCGTGGATGCATATTGAAAAGATTTTAGACGTTTAGTTTTTTAAATACTATCTTTTACTTTTATAATATATAAGTTTATCTACTTGGTTTTTATAGCTTTTTTGAAAAAAAAATAACTGTTAATTTCATTTAATTTCATATCTTATTTTAATTTATATTAGTATAAAGAGTGTTTTTTTCTTTAAATCACTTGTCATCTGTTGATATTTTTATTATTCTTATTTTATAACTTTTATGAACACATGAAAGTAGTTTCCAAAACATTTTTTATTGTACTTCTTGGCTTGTGATGATTTAGCTTAGGAGATATTTATGGCTTTAAGTCGTGCTGCAATGGGTGGTTTGCGTAGTGTGAGGTCTGGTTTGAGGGCTGTACGATCTAAGGTGACGTTGCCTGCTGCACGTTCACAACAACCTGTTTTACCTAACAGTTCTTTTGAAATCCCTGGATTAAAAAGTTCAGTTTCTTCTCGTCCTTTTTCAAGTTCTTACGTTTCATACACTAGTGTTGAGCATGATTTTGAAAGAGATGGTATTCCAACGTCTCGTATGCATGGCCGTGTTTGGACACCTTACAAACAAGGCGAATTAGATGGTGTTGGGGTTGCCGTTTATAATTCTAACTATGCTTTAGCTTTAGCCGAAGAATATAAATCGTTTGGTATTCATGCACTGAAAGTGGGGCCACATCGTGATGCGGATATTCGCTTGGAGGGGCCAACACCAACGGCGGCTGTAATGAATTATGCTCAACTTCTTGAAAAGATTCATGAGCATAATGCAAAGAATCCATCGGCTCCAATTACGCATGTGGATCCTCGATTTGGTTATGGCTCCGAAGACCCATCTTTAGCTCGGTTATTAGAGTCAGAAGGTGTGAAATGGATGGGTCCAACACCGGAGTCGATGGAGCTTGGAGATAAACAGAAATTTCGAAATGCTTGTTTTGACGCAGGGTTACCTGTAAGTCCAGGAATGACGTTAACAGGACCGTTATCCGATCAGTTTGAACAAGCTCGAGCATTTGCTAATGACTATTTAGGCGCGTCTCTAATCTTTAAACCACCTAGTGGAGGTGGGGGTGGTGGGATTGCCATTTGTAAAGATCCAAATGATCTTGATGATTTACAACGATGTCTTGATTTTGCCAAAGCTGGATCGGCTGCAACGCATGAAGATACCGGAGAGATTTTAGTTGAAATTTTTTATCCAAGAATTCGTCACGTTGAAATACAGGTCTTAGCTGAAAATGTACAAACAGACGATCGACGTGTGATTACTTTGATTCGTGATTGTAGTGCTCAGCAAAAGGGTGCTAAAACCGTTGAAACCACGTTGCCCCCTCATTTAGAACCTTATCGTGAGTCATTAGAGACTTTAGTTCAGCAATTTGTTAAAACAAATAATTACGTAGGCCCAGGAACGTTTGAGTTTGGTGTTGTGATTGACGAAGCGGGTAATCCACAACCTGTTAAGCTTCAATTTAAAAATCCTGATGGGACTACGACGATTATTGAAAGCCCGTTTGTTCCTATTGAAATGAATGTTCGTTTTCAAGTTGAATTGCCAACGTCTGAACATGAAGTGGTTCTTCCAGACGGTAATACCCCCTCTGCTCATTTAGAGTGGCTTCGTCATTTAGAAAATGGAACGCCTCTTCCACAGTTAGAGCGAAAGTACAAGGTTGTTCATGAGCGCGTCTATGTTGAAGCAATTCATCCTTCCGGACATGCTCAGTTAAATAAATTAACTTATGAAAAACTGGCTAATGTTGTGGAGACTCACTCTGTACATTATGATGGGCTTCTATTACCAGGTGCGAATATGCAGGTTGCGGCCTTAATTTCAAAGCAACCGATAAGTGAGGGGAGTTTTACTGATTTAGTAGAAACTCATACGGGTGTTTCTGCTTCTATGGCGTTGGTGGGTACCGCTGTTTCTCGTCGGCCATTGGCGTTAAATGCATTAACAGATGGTTGGATTACTAATCCCGCATTGAATACGAGAACTTTAGATGATTTAACTCAATTATCTCGTAATCCATTACGAAATCAAGATGAGGCGGTCCAAGGAATTTTACAGAAGCTTGCTCATGTTTCGTTAAATGGTCCAAGTATTCGATCGCGTCGTTCGCCAGAAGCAGCATCGTTAGATCATGAGGCTCTTTTGGAATTGTCAGAGTCTCTTTCTTCTCCTAATACAGATTTGCAAGAGGCATTTGAACAGGGTGGATTTGAGGATTATTTTAAATTAGCATCTAAGGAACCGTTTGGACTTGAAGCGGTACATCAACGAGATGAGGCTCAGTCTGATAAGGCGTCTCATCATGCGATGGAAACGTTTAGTGTACTTGGTCAGGCATTAGATGCCGCTCCAAATTCTGTTGCTTTAGCGGAAGGTAATGGGGGTGCGAATAAACAAAGTTTCTTATTGTCTGGTAAGCATCCATCGGCATTTTTACCTCATTTCCCTAATCGAGTGTTAACAGAGTTGATGCGTGGTTTTTGTATTCAAGGGATGTCTCCGATTGGTGGTTATTCTGTTGACGATTCTCAGAAACGACGGGCACTGTATGAGTCTCAAACCACTCATTATAAAGAGAATGGAATGATGACGGGTCCGAATGGTGAGCTTGGAGTAATTAATAAAATATTTGTTGCAGGAAACGTTGCATCTGAAATTGCATTAAGTGTTGTTGAGTCGATAGAAAGTGGCCAGATGGCCATTCCAACGGTGTCATGGGACAGTCACACGACGTCAGAAGAGGTTCGTGAGATTTATACAGCTACGTGCTCATTAATTGCATTTCGACAATTAGCTAAAGATGCGTATTTAAAAGATGGAACCTTACTTTCAATCAATGATTTTAATACGTTTTTAAGCTCTAAAGGGGTTAAGGATTTAGAGAAGTTCCATGTTGTATTTGATGCACTCACTACAATGAATGTTTCAGACTTTGCTTTAGCTCAATCTGTAATTCCTATTGGAGGGCACTTGAAGCATCCTGGAACGCATATTGCATTTGATGCGGAGGTTATAATAGCTTCAAATACTGTAATGAATAGTGTTTATAAGTTTGTGTTTGAAATGAACTCTTTATTTGATGTTAATCATACACATAGAAAACAAGGTGAGGAGTAGATTATGAGTTTATCAAGTTTAGTAGCTCGTGTTTTAAAAAATGTCCCGAGTGTTATTTTTACGGGTCATCATATAAAAAAATTATCAACAAAGGTGCCGAAAATTGTTTCTAAGTCTGATCAGACGACGGCTATACAAAAAGCCGTAGAATCTAAATCATCAACGTTTAGAATTTTTTCGGCGGGTTCGGATTTTGTTGGTACCCATCCATCAATGACAATACTTTCTAGTACTCAATCGACGGTTCAGTATGTTTTAAAGCCTTTTGCAGATATTGAAGCCGCGGCAAAATTAGCGAGTAATGCTGTGTCGAATGTTTCAATTGCCGATTGGAATCGTTCCGCTCCTCCTAATACTGGAATTCCAGGAGGTGCTAGAGCGCATATGTTACCTGTATTAACTCAATTTAATATTCCTGATCATATGTTAGAAGCGATTCATGATCTTGGGCAAACGGTTCAAACGGGTCGTGTATCTGTGACGCCAAGGTCTCAACAAAATGTACAGTTAGGGTCTATGGTAACGGATTATTTACGGTCTAAGTATTCAGATGTACTGTCACCTTTTTTTGAGTTGCAAGTGGATGAATTTAATGAACGATCTGAGGAGTTTCAAAAAACGTTATTAATATTATTAGATGAGGAAATCTCTTCATCTAACTCTAAAGAGTTTAATCTTACATTACCAGCAGATTTTGTAAATTTATATGCAAATTGGTCGTTAAATTCGATGTATGATTCTCCTTTCTCACAGCGTTTCCGCGAAGCTGTATTATCTCGTCAGGAGCCGACGTCTAATAAATCTACTGTTGCTGTTGATTATGAAGAGCAGTTAAATATGACTATTTCTGATTATGATCAATCGTTACTTGGTTTGTTTCCTACTCAAATGAAAGACTATTTGGTGGGGCAACGTGAAGGACGAACGAATACTCAAACCTATCTTAATCCTCAAGGGGTGCTTAAGGCATTAGTAGTGGGTCACGATGCTGAGTTTGGGTATTCGGATCTTGTTAAAGGAACGGTCGGTCAGGATCTTTCATACCTTGATGAGCGTGGTGTTCGTCAAGACATAAGAGTGGTTTCTAATACGGTAATTTTAAAAGATGATGGATCTCATTCAGGTTATCATAAAATTACGCTAGGTTCTTCAAATGGTGATGAATCTTCTCATATTGTTGAGAATGTTGATGAGATTGAAAGGCAGCGTCAAGCTATTCTAGCTCAATGTCCAGATTTATTACCTGAACCTGATGGTACTCAGATTACTGTTCCAATGGAAGGTGTATTGGTATCTAGTTTGTCTGATGGTGAAGAGATTACGGTTATAGCTGGTGAGCCGGTTAAGGTAGCTACAATTGAGGCTATGAAAATGCAAACCTCTATTCATACAGAGTCTAAACTTTCTCCAGGTACTTATCGAGTTCATAATCATGTAAATATAACAGCTGGAGATAAGTTGTCTCCAAGCGTTGTCTATATTTCTTTAGAAAAAATTAGTTAGACTATTTTAACAATTAAAAAAAAACACGCCCAATGATGCCGGCGTGGTTTTTTGTTAATCTTATTCTTTTAATTTTAGAATGTATATTTTGTGTTTATCGTGATAGCTTCAGCGATTTCTGTTGATGAACTAGCAGACTCTTGAAATCCAAATTCCGTACTTGTAGTGTTCCTTTTTGCATTAATGGCTTGGTATCCTAACTCAATCGCTAGGTTTTCGTTAATGTTAAACCCAGCGCCTAATTGAAACCCGATTTCTCCAGTGTATTTTGATGTAACTCCAAACTGTTGGCCAAATATTGTTTCTACTGTTAATTTTATTGATGCTAAAGCTATTGGTAAGTTTAGTCCAGCAAATGTGTAAAACTGTTTGTTTATATTATATTCACCGTTTATATTAACTAAAAAATAATCAAAACTTCCGCTGATGTTTTTTATACTTTGATTCCCGTATGATAATCCGTAGATAATGTCTACATTTTGATTTAACTTTTGATTATAATCGACAGATAAATTTAATCCAATTCCATCTGTATCAAATTCCGATAATTTATCGTTACTATAGAATCCACCAGCTAAACCGACATTGGCTGATAAAGAACTCACTAACAAAAGGCTTGCTAGTAATAGTGAATACATTTTTTTATATTATACATTATTTATATTTCGTATATTAACTTTTAAAATTTCATTTTTATCAATTTAAATATTCAAATATATTGTTTGACCTCTATTCGTTCCTTTGAGACAATAATCAAATGTCAAAAAAAGACTTAGCGGTTAGTGAAGATTTTTATTCGGTGCAAGGTGAAGGGCCCACGATGGGTGCCCCAGCTGTTTTTTTACGTCTTAAGGGTTGTAATTTAACATGTGGGGGTGTAAATACTGTACAAACAAAATCATTAGATAGTGGTGCAACATGGCGCTGTGATACGATTGAAACTTGGCTTCAAGGGGAGTCGGTGTCGAATGCAGCTATTCTTTCTGATTGGTCCTCTCAAGGATACTTAGAGGCTTTTAAAAAAGGTGCTCACTTGGTGGTAACGGGTGGGGAGCCCATGTTGCAGCAATCACAATTAGTGTCTTTTTTCGAAGATTTAGAGATTGCCCTTGAAGGCTTGCCTTACATTGAAATAGAAACGAATGGGACGTTTAAACCTAAAGAGGAGCTTTTAGATTTTGTTGCCCAATTTAACGTGAGTCCTAAACTTGCCAATAGTGGCATGCCAAAATCTAAGCGTTATGCCGGTTCGATTTTGAAATGGTTTTCTGAGTATGATGTTGCCTTTTTTAAATTTGTAGTGTCTACAGACGATGATGTCGCTACTGTTATTTCGGAGTATGTCGAACCTTTTGACTTGGATTCGATGCGTGTCTTTTTAATGCCAGCTGCATCGGATCAAGAGATGTTATTCAAGAAATCTCAATGGTTAGTGGATGTGTGTAAAGCAACTGGTTTTAGGTATAGCTCTCGCTTACAGGTGGCGCTGTGGGATCGCTGTGTTGGTAAATAGTTTAGCTAAGTACCCAAAACCCTAAGCCTAGTATTAAAAATATCGGTGAGTAATATCGGATATTATAGTATTGAAATGGCGTATTTTTGAACCAGGAATTCATTAAGGTCCACCCTAGAACTGCTCGTATCATACAAAACATACTTCCACCGATTAAGATAATGCTTTTATACGTATCGACGGGTGTTGCTATTCCATTGATCAAGCATAAGACTATACATTGAAGTATTATGACAGGTGCTAAGCTAATTATTACTAACGAGTAATAGATGGGCTTACCTAAAGACTCTTTTTTGTTATTCACATCAAACGGTAGGGCGATGTCTAGCATTTTTTCTCCGCTTAAGATCCAATAGATGTGTAGGATAGTTGCAGGGACTAAGATTAGATTGATAAGGAAGAGAATGTTGTTTTCTATCATAAGTTTTTAAGGGCGTCTTTGAGTGTGGGTGCGCTAAAGGAGTATCCGGCATCTACTAGGGCTTTGGGTTTGGCGTAACAGGAGTTTAAGAGTAGTTCGTTTGCCGCGTCACCTAGTGCTAATTTGAGTGCAAATTTTGGTGTTGGGATGAGGCTTGGGCGATTATAGTGTTTGGCGATAATGGCATTAAATTTTTCTTGTTGATATGGGGTAGGGCTGGTGAAATTAAAAATACCGCCTAGTTGTTTTTTGATTAAAAAATCTATCCCACTCACAATATCATCAAGGTGAATCCACGACCACCATTGAGACCCGGATCCTAAGGGACCAGAAATTCCTAGTTTGATCGGTATGATCATTTTTTTCCATGCATCGGCGTTTTTATCTAGTACTAATCCAATTCGACAAATACTTAAGGTGCAGTTGGGGATGGTTTTACTACTAATCGTGGCGATACTTTCCCATTCTTTACACACTTTCGCTAAAAATGTGTGTCCATTTGGGCTACTTTCATCACTTTTCTTTTGACTTGTATCGCCATAATAACCAGTAGCGGACGCTTGAATCCAGTGACATGCTTTGGGTTTAAGATGATGTAATAAATGGCCGATAGCGGCGGTTGAT
>CACECR010000010.1 GCA_902558105.1 uncultured Candidatus Marinamargulisbacteria bacterium
TTAACTACGTTATTTGTATAATAGTTAAAAGCAAAAATATATGAGTTTGATTGCCTCTATCACTTTTTTTTAAAGCATCATCCCTCAAAATTTGTTTTATTTGATGGAGGCAATCAAACTCATAGTCAAGAAATGAACTTAAAAATTTTTTTTTGAAAAAAATGGAACTTTTTAACTACGTTATTTGTATAATAGTTAAAAAGCAAAAATATATGAGTTTGATTGCCTCTATCACTTTTTTTAAAGCATCATCCCTCAAAATTTGTTTTATTTGATGGAGGCAATCAAACTCATAGAGAATCCACAGCCTGTTCTTCGAACGGGTTTTCATTTTCCCCGAGCATATAACACATCGTTCCAGGAGGTGAGTCGCCCTCATAACCGCGTTCTTGAAACAATACATTAAAACTAGCCACTAACTCTTCAGTAAATATACAAGGCCCTTGAAACTGATTATTCCACTGCAAATGAAAGTGAATATGTGCATTATGACTATCATCATTTGGCGCTAAATAAAAATAAGCAATCACATCCCCCTTCTCAACAATATCTCCTACCTCAACCAATATAAATGGCTTATAAAAATCTTCATCCTCTGGATTTATCATGGGTTCGATACTATACGAAAATGTAACTGGAGCACCATTTCTCTCCGCAATTTTTAACGTAATGCCATAACGAAAATTCTCAATACTCTGAGGCTGTTGAACAACTGAAAAGTAAGTATCAATTCGAGTCACCTCCGCATCAGCAATCGCATAAATCGGAGGATAATGCTCAGGCAAGTTACCCCCTTGAGGCCACTGATTTTGATCATTTATTATATTAAGATGAGCCCCAGAATGAGGAGAAGAAGTTTCAGATCGACTCCCTCGATAGGCATGCCCATCCGTAATATGATCCAAATTCATTAAAAACTGATCTGTTTTGGACGATTGAAAAACAGAAATAGATGGAACTACCCAATCAGATTCAGAAACTACTGAAGAATCAGAGGAATTTGAACCAGCACATCCATTCAAAATCAATACAAACAAAATAAATAAAATCACTCTCATATAAAACTAAATCGATCGATCTTAACATTGTCTTAACAAAACATAAAAAAAAATAACAAAACAATCACACAACTTAAACACTTACGTTTTAAACTTAAAATTATGAATAAAACACCAAGAATAATAACAGTCACTCAAAATATCCAAACTGATAACAACACAAAAACAATAATAGATCCATCACTCACACCCACAGGCTGTCACACTCTACATCAAATAGCCTACGAACTCAAAAAACACCAACAAGCCAATCCTAAAGATGTACTAATTATCGTTGGAGCCTCATTCTCTTGGCCAGCCAAATTAAGCCAAGCACTTCACCAACTTAAACACATTCAACTCATATTTTCAGGAAATATATTTAGCTACAACAAAGAAACAAATCAATATGAGCATAAACATAATATGGGACTTGAACAATTTAACGAATTTAAAAAACACTGTAAAAAAATCGGCTTAACACCACAAAACTGCTTAAAACAAACCATCACACTATTTGATATGATCAAATCAGGAGCCGGATTATTATCGGTTAAAACGTTACTCATTCAATGGATACTAGAGACCTATGGTAAAGACCCAAAAAATCCAAAAATTCCTTCACTAAAATCAAAGCGTGCTATAAACAATATAAACTTACTTTATTTCCAAGACCCCAACTCAAAGTCAGAATATCCAGTTCAAAAACTTCCAGGATATGAATATGCAAAAGAAATACAATTAAGCGCGAACCCGCATAAAATCTGTCAATTAGCCGATAACGATATAAATCGATTAGTCCCATCAAACAAAGCGGATCAGTATCAAAACCTCAAACAACACAATAGTATCGAGATTAGTGCAAAGCTATACGCATTAACCCAATTTTCTGGGCCAAAAAGAAGTATCGAAAGTTTTATAGCCGAGCATACTCTAGCATCTACGAACCATCGGGAAAACTGGGCCATCGTTCCCTACAAAAATTAAGTTCATTTTATATTCATGAATTTGCTATACTTAGTCTATGAATTACTTCATTATAAAAACATTAATTAGTGCGATTATAATAGTCACTATTTCTGAAATAGCCAAAACCTCCTCTTGGATAGCAGCGTTTTTAACTTCGTTACCCATCATGTCTATCCTAGCCATAACTTGGATTTACATTGAGACAAAAGATATTCAAAACATATCCGAACTTTCTATCTCCATTTTTTGGCTAGTCATACCCTCCTTAGTATTTTTCATTGTACTGCCCCTGTTATTAAAGAATAATATCTCATTTTGGATCAGCCTCATACTTTCTATGATCGCCACGGCCTCAAGCTATGGATTATTTTTCCTAATTCTTAACAAATTAAATCTTATTAAATAAACCAATACTGTATGACAACAATGACAGACATTCTGATTATCGGACAAGGGTTGGCTGGAACGCACCTTGCCTATCAAGCACTTAATCAAAACAAATCCATTCTCATCATTGATAACAAACACCATCACTCCTCATCCTTAATTGCTGGTGGACTCATCAACCCTATCAAAGGAAAACGACTAGTTCCTCTATGGAAAGAACATGAAGAATTAGAAAAAGCGCTATATTATTATAAATATATTGAGAGTATTATAGAGATAAAAATAATAAGATCTATCCAACAAGTTCGTAAACTTCAAACAAAAGAAACCCTCAATTACTACTCTAAGAAAAAAAACTTAGCCCCATACACCCCTTATCTTAATAAAGAAGAAAACCATCACCACTACCCCGAACTCAAAAACACCCCACAACCACTCATCAAAGTCGATCATAGTTACCAAGTGGATACACATACGCTATTAAAAAACAGCCAACGTTATTTTCAAGAGAAAAAGATATTAATTAACGAAAGCTTTCATCACGACAAACTTACCATAAGCGATTCACATATTGAGTACAACGATATAAAAGCCCGGAACATCATCTTTTGTGAAGGTCATCAGGCTACTCAAAACCCTCTCTGGAAAAACCTAAACTGGGAAAACGCAAAAGGAAACGTACTAACTTTTCAAACAAAATATTTAAAAAATAACTTTTACAACCTTGGAAAATGGATTGCTCCAACTCCTGATAAGCAATTTAAATGTGGAAGTACTACAGAATGGGACTGGAGATCTAGCTTATGTAGTAAAGAAAATTACGACACATTAACAGAGTTTCTCAGTACAACTCTCTCCCAAAAATATACCGTTACAGCTATTAATAGTGGCATTCGCCCGATACTAAAAGACAGAACACCTATTGCCACACATCACCCAGACCATAAAAATGTATGGATATTAAATGGTCTTGGTAGTCATGGCTGTTTTTTAGCCCCATTAATAAGTGAGAAACTATTAAAAAAATTATAAAAGACAAACACCCACTTAAAAAAACATCCTTCTAAACTGATATCCAATATTAATCGATACATTAACTATGCTATTCAAAAAACTACTTAGTTTAGGGCTAATACTCGCCATAACCAGTTGTGCGGGAATAACAGACCCTGCCAACTCAAGCACAAGCAACAATTCTGACTCCACGGGAACAAGCAGCAATTCTGACACCACGGGAACAAGCTCACAAAGTTGTGGAACAGAAACTGTATTTTTTACTCATGCACCCACCGAGCCTATTTCAAGTGTAATCCCACTAGGAAATATCAATGCATCCGGAGGCCACACATTCCCATCTCCACATCTATACATATATTTTGAGCCACACCAAGAAGACGGATCTCCAGCGCCATCACAAGTAAACATCATTGCTCCAGGAGATCTCACCATTACACATATCGACCAAATGAACTACTTAACAAGCAATAAAACGGACTTTTCACTCGATTTTAAAGTCTGTTCAAAAGTGACCGGCTACTTTAAACATATGAAAGGACTCAGTGAAGAATTAATTACCGCAATGGGAAGCTTTACAAGCGATCAATGCACCAATTATTCAACGGGCGGAGAAGACATGCAACGGTGTAATAAATCTGTAACGATTAGCGTATCAGCTGGAACCATTCTAGGCCATGCTGGCGGGCCAAATGAAACACAATATAATTTTGATTGGGGACTTCGAGATACACGAATCGAACGATTAGATTTTATTAATCAAAGCGCCTTTTATGATGATTGGTATTACATTGTCTGTGCACTAGATTACTATGACGACCCGCTAAAAACTGAACTCAAGAGCAAACTAGGCTATGATGATGGATCTGGACTGGAAGCCAGAACCATCGAACCAATCTGTGGAGAAAATGCACAAGACATCCCAAATACGTTAAAAGGAAATTGGCTTAAACATGGCATAACGAGTGTTCAACAAGAAGACCCGCATGTGTCATTTGTAGATTTCAATTTAAATCCTGAAAAAAAAGTGGTCTCCATAGGAAAAGAATCTGGAGTCGATACATCCGAAAGCCCAAATGCTATCCAATTTACTTACGAACCCAATACAAATGGTGTCATCAACAGAGATCCTGAAGATATTACACCTGGAGAAACGGTCTATTGCTTTGAACACGAGTATAACAATGAAAGCGAAGGTGAAGATCAATACAAAGTCTTAGTACAACTCACCTCAAGTACCAATGTTAGTATTAGTAAACAAAGTGGTGAATGTGAGTCCCCCTATTCATTAGGTGAAGACAGCGCAAGCTTTAATCGCTAACTACCAAGGTAATCTCTCGCCATTCGAATGCACAAACGTACCGGTCGTCTCCAACGTAAATTCAGAAATTCGATCCATCAATGCCGACGCCGACTCAGGTGCCGTTAAATGCCCCGTATGTCCCGTCATCTCGGTTTGAACCCAACCCGGATGACAAATACCCACAATAATGCCTTTAGGTTTTAAGTCAATTGCCAACGATTTAGACGCTGCATTCAACGCCGCTTTTGATAAACGATACCCATATCGAGACCCCGACTCATTATCCGCAATAGATCCCATGCGACTCGTCATCATAATACATTTAGCCCCAGGCTGTAAAAGCGGTAATAATACAGATGTTACTTTTAATGGCCCTAAGGTATTAATATCAAATTGACGTTGTATCCGTTCAAACGACATATCATCTAACGATTCAGCCGTTAAAAGTCCCGCATTATTAATTAAAATAGCAATCGATTCGCACTGCAATTGGGACTTAGCCTGGCTAATAGACTCTAAGTCCGTCACATCCACACCCTCAATAACTTGAGCGGCGCAGTTGGACAATTCAGAAGACGACTCTCGAACTAAACCAATCACATGAGCACCACGTTGAGAATATTTCTTAGCAAGCTCTAACCCAATTCCACGATTTGCACCCGTAATAACTACCACATCTGACATATCATTTCCTCCAATCATTTTGATCCACTATACCATGTTTAATCGTTAAATTCGCAAACAAATCGCCACATTAACTCCGTCCCTTTACTTATCCCAATTCGAGAAGTTTCGCGAATAGACTCAGGAAAAAAACCTCTATCTTCAATCCATAATCGAGACGACACATCGCACATATCTTGCTGATTCACTGTTGAGGGAATACCCATCGCCATCATCAATTTTGCCGGACCATTCGCCCATTGCTTGGCAGAAGATTTCGATCGATTTTTCTTAAAAATCTCAAGTCCCTCCAAAGGGATCACACCACGAAGTAAAACGGCACACCCTCTTCCAGAGCTTTCAGTGACACAATTTAAACAATGATACATTCCATAAATAAAGTAACTATACCAAACAGCCGGGTCCGAAAACATCGCCGCATTACGCACCGTTTGCTTCCCTAAATAAGCATGACACGCAGGATCTTCCTGTGTATAAGCTTCCGTTTCGATAATAACACCTGAACAAAACCCATCCTCTGAGTCAAAGCAAAGTACCTTACCTAGCAGGTCTTGAGCCACAGTTACCGTCTCTCGAGCGAAAAAAGATCGAGGCAACCGTTTCCCAACATTATGAGACGTAGATCTATCCATACTACTCAGTCTACACTATTTTAAGAATCCAGATCAGACATGATACAATACTCGCATGAATCAAGAGATTGCAATTTCATTTGTTAAGAAAAAAGGCACCGGTGCCACAATGGGTAAAAACCTTAGCAAAGAAGAACTCTCACAATGTAATACACTTTTTCAATCCAAGAATATCCACCTAACCACTAAAGCAACCTTGTTAACAGCCTTTGTCATGCTTGAAAATACTGATGATGAAAAAAAATGGCTAGCAAATGCGAAAGAAGATGCAAGAACAATTATTCCAGACGAACTTCATCCTCTATTAGAAATAACGTCTACAAACGCCCCTTTCTATTCTCAATGCATAAAACTAGTTCAATACACTGACGCCGATCATGATGAAATCATATCCGGATTAGACCATGTATTTAACCCAGAAACCCCTGAATGGCAAAGCGCTATTTTTCTTGAAGCACTCCGACTCAAACGAGAAACTCCAATCGAAAATAAAGCGGCTTTAGACTACTACACAACCCACAGTCATCAATGGCACTGTGATCTGGATCATGTACTGTACTTATCAAACCCGTTTGACGGCATGAAACGCCATATGCCATTCAGTATATTTATAGCCCCACTTCTAGCATCTATAGGGATCCCAACCGTTCTCCATGGTGTTCAACGCATTGGCCCAAAGTACGGACTCACCACTCATGACATCCTCGCTGAAGCTGGACATAATCCATTAAAATCAGGAGAAACCATTAAAACACAATTAGAAAATCCAGATATTGGTTGGGGATACATTGATCAATCCATTAGTTTTCCAAACGCATTTAAACTAAAAACATTACGACAAAATATGGTAAAACGCCCTTTTTTAGCAACTATTGAAAAATTAAATCCAATATTCAAAGCTAAAGTAAACACCATCGTAACAGGATACACCCACCCACCCTACAAAGAAAAAAGTATCTCATTATGCCACCACAATAATATGTACGATAATAGTATTATTATTAGAGGCGTCGAAGGTAGCAGCGAATGTCATCCTAACAAACGAACACGCGTAATCTATGGCTCAACCACAAACAATATGACTGAAACCTTTATTGAATCCAACGATACCATACTCTATCCAGAATTCGATACTCCATCGGCAACTCTTGAATTTGGACTCAAGTGCTTAAAAGGAGAAATTCCCACTCACCAAAATCCATGTATTCATATGGCAAAACAACTGATAAACTTCAGTGCATTAGAAAACAAAGAACTCCTGGTAAGTAAACTTATACACGCCATTAACTCAGCTAAAGGTATTGACCATTGGATAAAAAATGCTAATGTTTAATAACATAAACTTCCACACAATATGTTAAATTTTAAACGAATAAGCTTTAGCAATCCAACAAACGATACTACTATCGTTGTAATAAATGATGAAGAAAAGACAGCTTCATCTAATACAGTTGTTCCTTTAGAAGACAATAAAATTAAGGAATATTTAGAAACTATACAAAAATCCAAACCTTTTAAACTTAAGCAACTTATATCGATGATGGCCTGCTATACTGCTGCTCATGGAATTATTTCAGACGCAACAGAAACAACAACAAATAAATATGCCGCACTTTTATTGCTTGCAAATATTATTCCAACACTCTATAGATACGGATCAAACAAGACCTCTAAGCTAAGAGACCCTTACATTTTAGGCTCCCAATATCATCGATTCATTACGTATGTCGCTATTGCAGCTGAATGCAAAACAGGAATCAGCTTCCTCACTAATCACATGTCACTTGGAACATCAACTGTTATTCTACTTTGTACACTACCAACAATTAACAAACAATTATATCCACCAAAATTTTACAACCAAACACAATGGTCAATTACAAACACTTCAACCTTCAAATACATAAATAGCATTGAAAAAGACAATCCAGAAAAAGCCTATTATACAAATTTAATGTTAGCATCACTCATTAGCTTCGGAATAAATTTTATTCCAATAACTAGTCAAACCGATCGAAATACAACCTCTAAAGAAACTGAAAACTCAACACAATTCCTACTACTATATGCCGGAACTCCATTACTAATCATCAGCTCTATTTTAGTAAATTATGTTTATGCAAAATATAACAATATTGAGTCTGAAGAATTGAGACAAATTCCTTTTAAACTGAAAGACTTACTCCCAATCTCCACACAACCCTCAAAAGACTTAATTCAAAATGAAACACCTGAAATCATTACATTTAGCTTATTAGTAGTGTCCTTAAGTATTTATAGCATTATACATTCTCAAGAAAATGGAGACTATGTATGGCTAATATATTTAGGAACATTAAGTATTTCCAACTTTTTTATCAAACCCATTATGGCACTGCTAAAAAAATGTCAAATTCCTCTACCTCAACATTTTATAGGTGAAGAAATTAAAAAACACCAACTATATAATCAAGAAAACTTCTCAACTATATAATGACGATTCTCTTGGAATCACAATCTTAAACGTAGAACCCGAACCCACTTTAGAAATCACTGAAATATCACCGTCATGGGCCTTAATAATTTGATGCACAACCGACATACCTAAACCAGTACCCGTTACTTTCGTTGTATAAAAAGGATCAAACAAATGTTGAATTCGATCCAATTCAATTCCACACCCATTATCTTGAATTACAAGTTCAGAATAATCCTCTGACACATGAGACGTTGAAATACTTATCGCCGGATTATCCACCTCTTTTAATGAATCAATCGCATTAAGTAATAAGTTCAAAATAACTTGCTCAAACTGATCTTTATCCACAAATAGTTCAAAATCCACAGAACTTTCAACATGAATCAACTTACGCTTATCACTTGCGACTAATTTACCTAATACAAAGACTCTCTCCATTAACGTTAAAAAACAAATATTATTTCGATTAGGTTTCAAAGGCTTCCCAAGCTGAACCAAAGAATCACACAATGACGCAATGCGATCAATTTGAGGTGGAACAATTGACATATATCGATCTTTAAACCCATCTGTTTTATATTTTTTAGTCAATAATTGTGTAAATGTTCGTATCGCCACTAATGGATTTTTGATTTCATGAGCTACACCAGCCGCTAATGTCCCTAGAGAACTTTGATGAGACACATGATTCACTTGCTGCTCTAACAATCGTTGATCTGAAACATCTGTAAATACCAACACAATACCAGAATCAATAGAAGCAATAGATACAGCATAAATATAAACTTGCTTATCACGATTAAGTTTAAACTCAATATTTCGACTCTCTCCAGACTCTAAAGAATCCACTATTAATTGAAACTCAGGTAACGAGTCAATTAATGATGTGACTGGTTTATGAATTAGGTTCCATAACGATGTATTAAGTAACTTTTCACCTGAACGATTAATGCCAGTAATGTTAAACGATTTATCCAATAATAAAACAGGTGTAATCAACTGCTCTAAAATTAATTCATTATAAACTTTAGTATCTCTTAATTCGTCATAAGTATGAAAATTGGCATAAGAAACCTGCAATAACTGCAACACAGTTTCTACAATTAAGTATTGAGAAATTGGAAACACATTGGTATCCGATTTAAAAAATGTACAAATAACCGCATAGCATCCATTTTGATCGGCTAAATAAAAAAGAAGTGCTGTTCGTGTGCCAGAATGTTCAAATAAAGTCGCCATTAAATGCTCATCAATTAATTCCGTCGAATCTCGATACAATTGATACCCTGACTCATAAACAATAGGTACCTTATTTTGAAAAGGAAAAACTGAATCAAGATCAGCTTTAGAAAAATCAGAAAAAAATGACTTTGAAGCATAAGTTGTTTCCCATTGATTATTGCTTCTATTCTTCTCATAAACAATGCCTAATTTAGAAGAGAATATAGCATTTAAATATTTGGCCCATATCGTATATAAGTCCGTTGTAGTCATTAACTCATTGAGTGCCAATGCAAACTCATTTGTTAACTCCATTAAATCTTTATTAAACATCAACTTTTGATAATAAATAGCATTTTGAAAAACTGCCGATAGATAATGGCTTACCATGTTCAAAAATACTTTTTCATTAAACGTATAAGAATGTGACGGACGTGAATATAAAATTAAAAATATTAAATAATTCCCATGGATTTTAACAGGCATAATAAGTTCGATATCCTGTTTATCGAAAAATGATTTACAACACACCCAATTTTCAGGGCAATTTACACGTCCAAAAGAACTTAAATCAACTAAAGATCGATCATAATAGGAAAACTCATCAAAAAAGCTAAGAAAATCAATACGGTTTTCAGTTAGAAACGTGTTTAACTCCTCTGAAATGTCTCCAACTAAATACCCACTAAACGAAAACAATTGAACCGTATTTGATGATAACGCTTTTGACATATAATTAACCAATTGAGATGAAATTTGTTTTAAATGCAAAATATTAGAAAAATGAAATGTAAACTCAGTAAATTTATCTTCAATTGAAAATAACTCAGAAACAAAACGATTCATAATTTTTTCTTTAAAATCTGTAATTATTGGAAATAAGAAATACAAGATACTAGATAATAAAATCAAGAGACCCAAAATAGGAAGTTCAACCCAAGTAAAAATCAATTGCTTACATTCGATTAAAACAACAAAGAGAATGGTAAATAACGAATAAAATACAATTTGATCAAAGAGCTGGTACCGATATAAAACTCGAAGTTCCGAAAAAAAACTATAACTTAACGCAATAAATGCCACTAAAAAAGAAAACGACACTAAAATCAAATCAATAAAAACAGCGTAGTCAAAAATACGTGACAACACAGTCGTTGCTAATAATATACTTAGAGAGAAAATGAGAGAACATAACAGAATTTTAGACAAAACGACTTGTCTGATATACTTAGGTTGATCTTGCTTGACATTGAAAATAGCCATCGCCAAAATCAAATAAAATAACGCAAGAATAACAGGCACATAAGATGATATTAAAGATGAATAATCATAAAATAATCCATAAAAATATGACATACTTAATGTAGTTAAAAACAATACATAAAAACAAATAGCCCCCAGTTGAATCATCCTTAAGAACTTAGAAAAGACCATCAAAAAATACAAAATAATATGTAGCACTGCAACAATTAAAGTAAAAAACACAAGTCCATACAAAGATTGAAAAGTAACAACATCATTAAAAAACAAGTAATGAATGGGAAATCCCAACATCAACATTGAATGAATAAAAATAGGCAGTCGATATGTCGCATTAACTTCATTATTTGAATTAACAAAAAAAGAAGTGATAGAAATCGATAGAATAGATAATACGATCGCTAAAAAACTATATAGAATCATTACGACGCTCCTTTAGTATATAGTGGCATCTTAATCAAAACCTCAACACCATCATCCAAACTAGTTACTAGAAGTTCTCCTAAGTGATCCTCAATAATTCGCTTCGCAATAGTTAACCCTAATCCATTTCGTTTGGGCTTTGTTGTAAAAAAAGGATCAAAAATTTGTGATTGTTTCACCAATTCTATTCCAATACCATAATCACGAATGGCAACCACACAACTAGCATCAACAATATTAAACGAACAAAAAACGCCCCCCCCTTTACCATTAAATGATTCAATCGCATTAATTAAACAGTTCAACACGACTTGCAATAACTGATTATAATCACCTTTAACAATAATCGCTTGCTCAAAGTCATCATTAATTGAAACATTATGTAATGACAAATCTCCTTTAACAAGACCTTGTGCTTCCTTAAACAATGTATTTAAATTAACAGGCATAAATTGCACAGGGCTGGGCTTGCCTAAGCGCAGTAATGATTGACACAACGAATTAATGTGATCAACATGATTCGAAATAGTTTCCGAAAGCTCAAACATTTGAGATTCATCTCCCCACACATCCGATAACTGATTCATATTCATTTGCAAGCTACTGATAGGGCGTCCGATTTCACGAGATAATCCACGAGACAAATTACTTAAAGACGCCAAACGATCAGACTGCTCCAACTGTCGTTCAAGTTTTCTAAATCCAGTAATATCCGTTAACAAACAAACGGTATCATAAGTATGTTTATAACTAACTCTTGTTGATGACGCTGTTAAAATGAGACCATTATCTAATTTAATTTCAAAAGAATTCACTTGCGTCACATTACATACATAATCTAAAAAAGACTGTAAGGAACTCTCCAAATCTAGAGAATCTACAGCATGGCCTATCGCAGTCATCGATGTATTAAGAACTCGGGAACCTTCTGAGTTTAAATGTTTGATAGTTCCATGTTGATCAAAAATAACAATACCAACCAACATTGTATGTAAAACATCTTGATTATAGGTATTAGCCTTAATAATTTGATTATACAAATGGACCCGTTTATAAAATGAATGTAAAGAATGATGAAAAGAAGACAAGAGCTGTGTAAACACCATCGATCCATCTAAGCGAACTCGAGTAAACCAAGCCAAATAATGGATATCTTCGTTTTCAGATTGAAAACTTAAAAAGACGATCGATTTAAAGTCATTAAGTTTAAAGAATTCGCGTAGTCCATCTGACAACTTATCGTAACTTAACTCATCTAATAAAATAGATTCTTCTCGAGACATTAAACCGTAAAAATATGAACGAACCTCATTTACGAAAGAAAACTCATGCGGAAATTCAAGCTCAGGTACTTGAAAAAGTATTGAAATATCCTCCAAAGACTGAAATGAAACGATAAACTCACCAAAAAAATCTTTATATAAAACAGGCGTACAACTTTTCATTAAGTCTAAAGTATTACTAATCGGCTTACTTGTGACAAATAATGAATTAAACCGCGATAAAATTTGGGAATACCGTATAATATCTTCATAATGACACACATGATCAAGCGCAATAGCCGTTCGATTAAGAAGCAAATTTATTAATTGACGATCTGTTTTTTCATAAGGTAATTCCACCGACTTAGAAGCCAAGCACAGTACAACCTGCAATCCCCTGGTTGTACTAATACCTCCAACTAATTCATACTGATCATCTAATGGATCATGCTTACAATCCTTAAGCTCTCCATTCACATTAGCTTCACCATCAAAAAATGTTGAAAATGGTAACGTCTGACCTGAATATGGATTCTGCCCTAATTTTGTTTGCGTAAATATTTCTCCAAGTTCATTCTTATAGTATAAAATCCACTCTTTCGGACGAATAGTCTCTAAAATAATGATCATAAAGTAATTAATAATATCCCCTGATTTTTGCAATAAAATTAAATTCTTATCATAAGTTGAAGAGACCTCTTGAAAACTATAAGATTGCCTAAAAAAGAAACGATCTGTAACCGTATTAATATACATAACAAACGATGGATAAATAGATAAAATTAAAAATGAAATCAAAAATAAACAAATCAATTCTTCTAGAGGCGATAAACTTAACAGTTGCGTAATACTAATAAAAGATGCAAAAAATATAATGGACAAAACACCCATAACACATAAGTACACAACACTTCGCTTAATTATAATTCGTATATCTAGTAACTGATGTTTAATAATGGCATAAAAATGCAGAGCCATTGTTATAGGGTAAAATAAAGGCGCATAAATACTATACTGGCTCGACCCCACAAAAATTGGAACAACAAATACAATAATTAGTCCAATAAAAAATGTACATGCGGTTCCAAAAACATAATATTTTAATTGCATTTTATTGATAGGGGATGACAGTTTCATTCCACGGAAAACACCCATCAAAAATAAAATCATTCCCAATAGTAATACTACTAAAAAAACATCCCGCCCCATACCATAAATCACATCAAGATCCTTTGAAATATGTGTTGCAAAAAATGAATGAACTAAACCAAAGTACATATAAAAAGCTACAAAAATGATGCATATTGATTTCAAAAAAGGCGTAAAATTAAATTGTCTAACAGGATATAACCAAGTAAAAAGTACATTTATTAACACAAATATCCCCGAAAAAACGTACGCACCATTCACCCAAAGCAACGATTGATACTGAAAAACATTTAAAATACTAAAAATCCATAAACCCGATGAAAGTGCAGATGCCGAGAATAAAAAACTATCTAAATTGCGTTTCCCAAAAACCCATGGCAAAATTGAAAAAATCGCACAAATACAAATATATGAATAATAAAAGATGAACATTAGCTATATTATACAGTCCAAAAACTTAAAAGATCAAAACTTAGACGCCAACCATGGAAACCGTAGCACAATTTGAAGCTTCATAATACTCCAATAGTCACCTTGGCAAACAACAGTGATATCCTCATTTGTCCAGGTCCCGTTATTTAATCGATAGAAGAGCTCTGAAAATTCATCTGTAATGGATTTAGGCATGTTCGTTCTAACAATGGCCGCTCTACCATCTAAACGTGTTACCGAATCAAAAAAGGAACATAAAACATTATGTTGATCTGATTTTCTTGGTTGATATTCATAAACGGGCACAGTTTTGTCAAGATATCCTGAATGAGTCAATCCAAAAAAAACATGTAATGGATGTAAGTTAGTCTTGTCTGCAATAGACTGTGAAGAATCTTCAAAAATAGCATAATCTCTCTTATACATTCTAAAACGGGCTTCATAAAAATCTTTACGAGATTTATACGACTCCTGTAGATATGATAACTCAAAAACCTCTGGTTTAAATACACTAACTCCAAAATAAGGAGTTCCAACCATCGCAAATAGCGGCTCTAACTTTCTCGGGTCTACATCAAATTTATCTGAAACTTCGAAAGAACTACACACAAAATTAATAAACAAATTAGCCATCTCTATCGCAGATGACTTATCATCTAAAAATGTGTCAACATAGACTTTATTGACACCTGGATTCCAAACAAAAAAATCAATTAAAATTAATGCCCACTTAGCCACTTCTCTATGGGCTTCAAAAAATTCAATTATCTTTTCTATTTTTTCTTCCAAACTAGAAGAATCTTGAAACAACTCATATAAATGCTCAGAATATTTATAAAGTTTATATAAATCTAACACTCGCCTTTTGGAATAAGAAGAATGATCCATTGAGGAAATATCGTTTAAAATATCATTACACCCTGACAAAATAGCTTTATTTTCAAAAAAAGCATAAAAAAGACTCAAACGATTCCAACGACCAATATTATAATTTTTGGTTCGTCCAAAAACTTCCACCAACTGTAAAAAATCATTCCCATAGGCTTGATCCGTTCCAATGATTTCTTTCAATTCACTTGCACCTAATCCAAGCAATTGAAACCCATCTGCCCACTTTTGAGCAAGTTTAAAATCAAAGTGACTAGTAAATTTACATAATTCGCATTCGTTCCATAAGCTATGTTTTCTAGCAATATCTACAATCCAATTCCTAACATGATCAACCCGAGAAAAATCATACATTTTAAACAAGAACATTTGCATCACCGTTTTCACATTTGAATTAACAACAGCAAAACTACATGTACGATTAATATGTCGACCCGCATAATTAGGTGACGTAGCGTCCTTAGAAAGATAATGCAATAAAAAAATCAAAGACGGAGCCAAATTAAAGAAACGCTTACGTGAATCAATAACTATTGTATTAACAGTATCTTGAATCATAACTGGACGTGAAGATGACTTTTGTTGTGATGAACCATCTACTTTTCTAGGAAATTTTGGACTCATGAGCATTCGATATGAAATATGATAGCGTGCAGCGGAAACGAAACGATTTCGATCCAAACATATTGCAAAAAGCTCTCTTCCTATTGTAGACGATATTGATTTAAACCGTTTGTCATTATATGTGGATAACTTATTAGTCCAAGAAAACTTAACTAATTGATACCTCAAGATAGATAATAATAGTTGATTTGAATCACTTATCCTACATGGTAAATTATACCAATCAATATAATATACTTGAAACTCTCTCAAATCCCTTGGATCTAATCGTCTTGAGCCAACCTTAAACCCTTGAAATTCATTAATAAAAGCACTCAAAGTATTTTCAATATTTATTTTATCAACATGTTCTTCATATAATCTATCAAAAACTGGAGTTGAGGATGGAGTTGAGGAATCACCAACGGATGTAGAATACGAATTATATAACGTTTGTAATGATTTAAAAGAGTCTGATCCAAAGTAAGATTCTAAATAGCTTATATCAACAGGTTCTTTTAATTTAACAGCAATAACCTTAAATTGTACAATCATTAAAGTACTTGAATTCCACCATTTTTTATCGAATTATGACGAAGTCTTGAAGATGAAAGCTCTCTAACATAAGCAAATTGTGCAGATGAAACCTGATCACCAATTGTACTGTTTTTTATGTAACTTAAAAAATCTTGCCCAGGACATTCTTGAACGTTTCCACATAACTCCACTCTAAATTGAACATCACCCCCGTTTTCATACTCATACTCGTCACTTGAATCATAGTAAATATCCTGTGGTGGGCTGCCAGGATATCCTGAATCACTAGAACAGGTAGTCTCTTGAGATGGTGAAGTGTCACCTCCATTATCATCAAAAGAATGAAAAGATGTGTCAAAAGCATCCGCAGCAACAAAAGACACAACCTTATACATATCATATAAAATGCTAGAAGAAATGATGCCTATCATTTAAAACCCAACCTTGAAATTATTAGAAGTGTAAATATTATATAAAATATAAAAATATTGTCAAGCAAATTCAAGCATTTCAAGGTACAAAACTCGTACTACAGTAATAATTATCCATATTTCAAAACTTATTAACATCAAATGAACGTTTAATTGGATAAAAAAATATAATTATACTAAAGATGCCCATTGATACGGCAAGCCAAAATCAACAGGATCAAATGACAAGCCAGTATCACGCAAATGGACAGCTTTTAATGGTAGATCGATAGACATTTGACGAATATTATACGGGTTATCATCACAAAAAATCACTCGGTCATCCATCGGAATATTCATATTTTTCAAATGATTTTCAACCAAAATAGAAAACGACCGATCCGGCTTACCCACAAAGTCAACACTTGCCCCTGTTTCTTCAATAAACCTATCAACATAAAAACCAATAACAGGATATGGCCTTTTTTGATGCTGAACATATCGATCCGGATTTATACAAATTAAATCTAAATCGGGTCGTTTTCGCCATTCATCGGCTATTTCATTGATCCATATATTGTTCCCCGTGGGAAAAGAAGAAGCAAAAACAACCATCTCAGCATCCTTAACGGACTCCTCAATCTCACCCTCAGCCAAACTGACATATTGCCTAGAGCCCTCAGAGCCAACAACATATACCTTTTTACCAGCCACTCTTTCTTTTAAATAAGGAACATCCCGAAGTACTAAACCAGATGAAATAATATGATCTTCTTCCATTTCGATACCAAAATTTGACATATACGCTTTGATTCCAGTTAATGACGTCGTGGTGTTGTTAGTAGCGAGTAAAAAATTAACCCCATCATTTTGAAGCGTATGAAGAGCCTCAACAACACCTTCAAACGGACCTTTATCATCATAAATAGTACCTGCAGCGTCTAATAAAACAGTATGTATATTATACTGACGAACAAACTCTACTAATTGGGCCATTATAACGTGTCACATTTTGCTGCAAAAATAAAATCAGCTTCAGCTAGTCCATCAATTTTGTGTGTCCAAACTGTAAGTGTCACCTTACCCCAAGCCAAATAAATATCTGGGTGATGCCCAACATCTTCGGCTAACTCACCAACTTTATTCGTAAAAGCTAAAGCATCTTTAAAATTTGAAAATGTATACTCTTTAGCTAGATGATGAGACTCTATGACATCCCAATTGTTAAGTTGCGATACTAAAGGAGTTATTTCATCGGGGGTTAATGGTGGAATTCCTCCACGACATGGCTCACACACTTTTTCTGACAAACTCATACGCTTTTCCAAATAATACTATATAATAAAACAGTGTAGCAAAATCGTCGATACAGATTCAAATAGACACTAACCGAAATCTACCTAAATATGCTACACTCATACTATGCCAAAACGAAATGCTCTAGAAATTAAACAACTCAAAAAATTTTATCCAAACGGATTCCCAGCACTTAAAGGAATCGACCTTACGGTAAAAGCTAATGATTTTTTTGGACTATTAGGACCAAACGGTGCCGGAAAATCTACTACTATAGGAATTATTTCATCATTAATTACCAAAACGGAAGGCACTGTTAAAGTTTTTGGGCATGATTTAGATTCTGACCAACAAAATGTAAAACGACATTTAGGTATTGTTCCTCAAGAATTTAATTTTAGTATCTTTGAAACCCCCATGCAAATTTTAGTAAATCAAGCAGGATATTATGGAGTTCCCTTTCGGGTGGCAAACACCCGTGCCAAAGAACTCTTAGAACTCATGGGGCTTTGGGAAAAACGTAACAGCATGGCTGGAGGTCTATCTGGTGGACAAAAACGCCGACTCATGATTGCCCGTGCATTAGTCCACGAACCGAAATTATTAATACTAGACGAACCCACCGCAGGTGTAGATATCAGTTTAAGGCGACTCATGTGGGATTTACTTCAAAAACTAAATAAAGATGGGTTAACGATTATTTTAACCACACATTATTTAGAAGAAGCCGAAGCTTTATGTAAAAATATTGGCATCATTGATAATGGTCAAATCATTCAAAACACCACCAAAAAGGAACTACTTAGTTTACTTCCTAGTGAGTCATTTATTATAGAAACAACTAAAAAGTTGCCCAAAACCATTAGCTTGAGCTGCACTCAACATCAAACACTTTCAGATAATAGCATCGAAGTGCAATTAAATACCGAACAAAACCTCAACGATTTAGTGCTCGAACTCAACAAACAAGATATTATAGTAAAACGATTATCGGCCAAAGCGAATCGTTTAGAGGAAGTCTTTTTACAATTAGTCGAGGATCCCAAATGATTAAAGAGCAATACATTGGTTTAAGCACTATTGCCAGAAAAGAAGTATCCCGAATTTTTCGTATTTGGATTCAAACATTACTTCCGTCAGCCATTACAATGACCTTATATTTTGTTATCTTTGGTTCATTTTTAGGGAGTCGAATTGGTCAGATACAAGACATAAGCTATCTCGACTTTATTGCGCCAGGTCTCATTATTATGTCCGTTCTTAACAACTCCTATTATAATGTAGTCTCGTCATTTTTCTCGGCCAAATTTAGTAAAAGTGTTGAAGAATTACTCATCTCACCATTAAGTCCATCCATGATTATTTTAGGATATGTAATGGGTGGAATGGCGAGAGGCTTATTAACCGGTTTAATAGTGACGATTATTTCAATGTGGTTTACGACACTGAGTATTTACAGTTTATGGGTAGTTATAAGCACCATCTTCTTAACCTCATTACTGTTCTCTATCGCTGGATTTATAAATGCCTTATTTTCGAAAAAGTTTGATGATGTCTCGATTGTTCCAACCTTTATATTAACGCCACTTATTTATTTAGGAGGAATCTTTTATTCGATTGAGAGTTTAAGCCCATTTTGGCAGACACTTTCAAAATTTAACCCTATTCTCTACATCATTAACACCTTTAGATATGGTTTTTTTGGAATCAGCGATATTCCGGTTTTTGAATCTCTAATAAGTATTGTGATTGCCATTTTTATATTATGGAGTACAGCTCATTATTTATTAAGAAAAGGATTTGGAACAAATTTATAAACTATTATTACAGACACTATGTTTAGCAAGTATTATAGTAAGTTGTAATAAAGAAACCAATAACTACACATAAGCAGAAGGACTCTCATCAAACCTG
This sequence comes from uncultured Candidatus Marinamargulisbacteria bacterium, assembly GCA_902558105.1. Classification (GTDB taxonomy): domain Bacteria; phylum Margulisbacteria; class Marinamargulisbacteria; order UBA817; family CACECR01; genus CACECR01. Next base: position 19,880 of record CACECR010000010.1, read on the forward strand.
AAGTCACTAACTATCAATACGGTACACATGCAATTAAAAAAATTCTGAAATCACATTTGCCATAAAAAGCGACACCATTAATTTAGATACCTACATCAATAAATCTGTCTTAGTAAAAGGATATAAAATATACAGATATCCTATAGATTTTAGACCAGACTATTTAGATGTAATTGAAATAAATATAACGAGCTATAAGTAAATTAAAGATAAGCATCTCATAAAGTATCAATAAATACTTAATTTTGAGTTACACCACCTCTAAAAAAGTAAGAACCAGGGACAACGTCATCGGTTAAAGAATTGGCATGGATTTGAATAACAAAATCATTCATATCGTCTCGACCTTCTTCAATAAGTAACGTTTCTTTACCAAAAGGAACATCGCCAACAGGCAGCGCATATTCACCAGATAACCAGGTGGTACCATAGGGAGCATTTACGGGATAACATCCAGCTTTAAATTCTACCTGACCTGAAAACCCTTCATTAATTTGACGCTCACCTATAGTCACAATATGATTAATATCAGACTCTTCAGCAGTTGCGATAAATACTGGACCCTCGGTATATAAATATACAAGTTCAGAATTTTCATTATAACAATTTGTAAATGCAGGCATACGATTCGCACGTGCAAAAAACGCATTATTTAATAAGTCGCTAGAATCGATTGAAAATCGTAATTGCAATACAAAATCATTTAAATCATCACCCATTTCTTCGACGACCACCGTATGAGATCCATATGGTACTAAGCCTAAAGACACATTATCTAATCTATCATATTCACCTGATAACAATTTTTGCCCTGTACTTGTTTCAACTAGATAAGCTCCTTCAGGAAGATTAATAGTTCCAGAAAAGCCTTCAGAAATTCGCAAAGATCCTATCGTAACACTATGATTAATTGCAGACTCTTCATAGGTACGAATTCTGACTGGGTTCCCATCAGAATAAAAATAAACTTCAGATGAGTCCGAGGAATCTTGTATATTATCGATGTCTGATTCCGGTTGATCCTCAATAAAATTAGAACGGATTAACTCAATAGAATCCGAATCTATTACTGAATTAATTAGCGCCTCTTGATAAGTAGTTTTTTCACTCTGACAAGCTGAGGTAATCACTAAAAACATTAAAATTATAATTTTCATAATCAAGCCCTTTGAAATATCTAAATGATAACTTTAACACGATATATTAATATTTAAAAGATTTTAAATTCAGGAATCACATATTTATCATGAATGCTTTTTTTGAATGATGGGATGATTTCTAAGGCACGGAATAGCTATGGGAATAGCAGGCCGGGCAATAAAATCGATGCAGCGTAAATGCGTCACATATTTATCATGAATGCTTTTTTTGAATGATGGGATGATTTCTAAGGCACGGAATAGCTATGGGAATAGCAGGCCGGGCAATAAAATCGATGCAGCATTCAAAAAATGGTCGGGGTGGCAAGATTCGAACTTGCGACCCCCTGTTCCCAAAACAGGTGCGCTAACCAGGCTGCGCTACACCCCGACAGAACTTCAATTATACCCCTAAGCTCAAAAAATGTGAAGTCAAAACAATGTCAAAATCATTAAAAAGTGATATACTAGATGGCTATGGCAAAAAAAGATGTAAAAACGATACTAGATTTATCCTTATCCGAACTCCAAAACCTGATCAAAGGAAATGGAGGGAAACCCTTTGTAGCGAAACAAGTATTTGATTGGGTCTACAAGAAAAAAGTCATTAACTTTGATGACATGACAAATTTATCAAAAGACTTACGTGAAAAATTAAAAACAATTATACCCATTGTTCCCTTTGTAAATGTAGAAGTACTACCCTCTTCAGATAAGCTAGCGACAAAATATATTTTCGAACTTGAAGGCCATCAATTTATTGAAGCCGTTGTCTTAGTAGAAAAAAAATACAAAACACTCTGTATCTCTTCTCAAAGTGGCTGCCCCGTAGATTGCAAATTTTGTTTAACAGGATATGCCGGCTTTAAAAAGCAATTATCCTTAGGTGAAATTTTAGGCCAATTACTCTATGTAATGAATGATGGTCATGCCATTACTCATTTGGTATACATGGGAATGGGAGAACCGTTACTTAATGTAGAAACAGTTTATGCGTCGATTCAACGAATTACTAGTGAAGAAGGGTTTTATATCAGTAGAAGAAACATTACAGTTTCAACCTCGGGATATTTACAAGGCATTCAATATTTAATAGATCAAGAAATTGCCATTAATTTAGCCTTTTCCGTAGGAAACCCAAATCCAGATAAACGTGAAAAAATTATGTCGATTGAAAAACGAAACCCTATTAATGAAGTCAGTCGATTACTTTCACAATACTTAAAACAACACAACAGAAAATTAACCCTAGAATATACACTTCTAAAAGGTGAAAACGATGGTGATGACGAATTAGAAGAGCTCGCCAACTTAGCCAAATATTTGAATGCAAAAGTAAATCTAATAAATTTAAATCCACACCCTAAAATTCCATTCGAACCGGTTAGCAAAGACGTCATAAAAAAGTTCAAAGAGCGTTTAACAAGAAAAGGTGTTCGTGCCACTATTCGTTTTACCAAAGGACAAGATATTGTGGCCGCATGTGGTCAATTAGGCGAAAGTTTAATTAAAAAATAAACACCGAAAAGTTTAACGCATCACTAATTTCTTCAATTTATGCAATACACCTACCGACAATGGTTTTCCTAAATGCGTAGGAATGGGAAATTCAAAAGACTTACCATGACTACTAAACGATAAAAATGAATGACGAGATCTTCCGTTATGAACTAATTCACAAGGAATTTTATGACGATTAAAAAATGCTATCAAGTTTCGCAGCTTTTGATTTTTTAAAGACAATAACTCCCTAACAAATTCAGGGTCTAAATCAGAATAATCATTAGAATCATCGTCATGATATTTAGAAGAAGTTGGGGTTGGAACTGGGACGAAAGAAACTTGAGCTGAGGCTGAGATTGAGTCTAAAGGCGCTTGGACTGGGGCTGGGGTTAAGTCTAATGACGTTGGGACTGAAGCTGGGACTAGCGTTGGGACTGAAGCTGGGACTAAAGGAACTTGAGCTGGGGCTGGGGTTAAGTCTAAAGATAGTGCTTTCTTAGCACAAACTAGGTGTTGAAATTTATCATAAAGTACATTTAACCGATCACACAAAGTATCGTTTTGACGTTGAATATAAAAAGTAGACTGATGTAACTGATCAAAATAATCGTATACATTAGATTCATTAGAGTCTAAGTCACTAAACTTAGCTTCTAAATTTTTAAGTAAAACATCAACGATACGATCAAACTTGTAAAAAGAAACCATAAATAAACACTCTAACTGTATACTCAACTCTAATTTACATAACAGTCTTGCAATATCAGAAGGATCTACTCCATTTAACGAATAAAAAATAGAAAAGTCCGATGAAAAAATTTCAGATAAAATGTCTTCTGTGATTTGATAGAGTAAGGGAACACCCTCTGTTAAAATAACCACTTCAATTAAACCCTCTTTAAATATAAATTTAAAAGAAGCATCTTCCAAGTTAAAATATAAAGACAGATAAGATGTTAAAAACGATTCAACAAATTTGGTATATACTTCCGAAAAGGCAACATAGTTATCACCTTGAGCTATATCAAAAAACTGTAAAATAGCTGAATATGAATGTAAGGAACAAGCTAGTTTAGCAAAATACTGAGAATTTAAAAACAACCGATTAGAGCCAGGAGTAACTTGAAAATACAACGCTAAAGGTGCTTGAAATTCAGTAAGTTCTAAAGACTCTAATAATTCAAAAGCCGAACTAAAATCATCAGCGGACCATACCAATGATAGATCATTAAAAATTGGAAATTTTCCAAATTTATTTTTATCCATAAACTCACTAAGACGAATGACATAGTGAAATAAAACAGGCTCAGTTTTTATTTGTGAACAAAGTCTCAATTCCAGTTTATAGTTAAGACTTAAGGGAGAAAGTAATGTTGAAAAATCAGTTAACAGTCTTTTATAACTAGAAGTTAATGATTGTAAAATAAATACTTTTCCAGACGTACTCAGCATCACTAAAGTAACATAAATATCGTAAAACAAATCACATAGCATTTCATTTGATAAAGAAGACCTACCTGTCAAATGACTTTTAAGACAAGCTAATATATTATTAACAACTTTAATAGATTGAAAAATAGATTTATTGGTAATTGAAGATCTATTAAACTGAACCGCTCGACGAAAGAGTAAAACTTGAGTTTTTAAAGATAGTTTAAGAATATGTTCTTGTGGAACAACTAACATAATATTAGAATTCAAATGTGCAATTTCTAAACTATCCTTAAGCATATTTTTTTGAATAAATTGAATAGGAGTTTGACTAAACACATCTCCCAAAATATCTATCAAAAACTCTAACTCTTGAATATTAACATTATCATAAATCTCAGTCTTTTTTTGAACTTGATTGGTTCGCATACGAGACACAAGATCTTGAACATAGGAGGGTCTTAAAGAAGTCCTTAGAGTTAAAAATAAATCCCAATAAGGCTGTACTAAATCAATTGAAATATCACTAAGCTGTTGATCCCGTTTACTAATATCTCGATCAAATTGTTTACCGGATCGATAAGAAAAATATATTGTTAACATTTGTAAATGCATTAACTGCTTTTGTTGACTAAATCTCTGATGTGAAAAATCAAATGATACAAGAGCGTTTTTTAAAAACTCAAAAGCTCCACTCAACTCTCCTTTTTCAAAAGGTTTATACATACCCAAAAATTTTTCTATGACTTCAACCTCATTAATAAGAACAGCAAGAGTCTCTGTAAAACTCCTCCACTGAGAAAAAAGTGACGTGATATGAGAAAGCTCTAAAAATAAACGATCATTTTTTTGGACATTTGAAAAAGTATTTTGAAAAACATTGATAAATACTACAGCATGAACAAAAGACTGTTTAATATCTTTGCAATAAGACTGAATATCTGTAAAAACTTGTAGCGACACTTTTTTGCCATTAACTTTAAGTTTTTGTAAATTAGTATTTTTTTTAGAAGGTATACTTACAATAAGTCTATTCTCTATACAAGACCTTAAATGTCTGTCCATAGAATTCAAAATCAACTGATACTTACGATGAATAGGAATACTTTCAAATTTTGGATGATAAAAAGTTTTCACAATTTGATCTACAGTTTTATCTAAAAAACGATAATGCAAAATAGACATCTGATTAAAAATTAAGGATTGAAAAAGTGTCTCTGCTTTCGTAAATTCTTGACTATCACATAGTGAAAGTACTTTAAACATAATTTAATACCCTATACAAACTATCTATATAAATTCTCGTAAAAAATAATAAAAAATTTCATGTCTTTTTCAAAAAAAATAATAATCTAAAAATCTTATCACTTTGATAGTTAAACAAAAGAACTACTGAAAAAAATTAGCAATTATAATTATGAACTTAAACTAAAATATTACGTATTAAATTTAACGCACGACCTCGATGAGAATACTCATGCTTCTGTTCTAAGCTCATATCTGCAAATGTACAATCTAAATCTTCTGGAATAAAAATAGGATCGTACCCAAACCCTTGGTCTCCTTGCATATCATACGCGATACGCCCCTCTACTTCACCACGAACCGTTTGAACAGAACCATCAGGCAAACGAAGCGCCATAACACAGACAAATCGAGCTGAACGATCCCCAGCCCCATATAATTCGGACAAAATCTTATGACACAGCTGATCACTTGTAGCACCTTCTCCAGCATACCGAGCCGAATAAATACCCGGACGCCCATCTAAGGCATCTACTTCTAAACCCGAATCGTCAGACAAATAACCCACGGACTCTAACTGTGGAAAGGCCTGAACCTTTTTAATGGCATTTTCTTCAAATGTAAGCCCATCTTCAATCACATCAATCGTCTCATTAATGAAGTCTTTATATGAGGCCACATTAAGTGAAGACCCAGACAACATTTCTGAAATTTCTTTCACTTTACCAGGGTTATTTGTTGCTAATAATAATTGATTCATAGTTATAATTCCGGTTTAATAGAGTAATAAAATCGATGAAACGAAGTCAAAAAAGACATAAGAAAAATAACACACTATGGTTTCATATAGATCAATTTAACAAAGTTACAGGTTAATTTACAAGTTAAATTAAATGAAAAATACTAGTAATCATTCAATATAAATAAACAATTACTAGTATGTTACCCAATGATAAAGTTTGAAACATTAGAAATGCTTTGCAACTAAAACAGACCAAACAAAATAAATCATAAACAATTAATTAAGCATAACAATGTAACTATCGCTATCTTTTTTACTATCTAGAACGCCTACAAGCTTTTGATACTATTGGCAACTTAGAGATCTTTTCTAAACACAATAATTTTATATCTTCATCCGGAATACTCTTCGCTGTAACGAAAGCTTTCTCAAGATCACGTGATTGAACTAAGTAATGCACTATATTTTTTAACATATTTGACTTAAAAAAATCGAAAGGTATTAAATTCACTACAATTATCGCTTGATCACATATATCTAACGCAGTTTTAAAATTCCTTAATTTTAATACCGATTCAACTATTTCTATAAGACTGTTGTATTTTTGTACATTATCCGGGATTTGATGCGCTATCTGTGTCGCAATATCAACATCGTGTATTTTTAATGCGACTTGTACTAAAGATCGTAAACATGTTCCTTGATCAGAAACAATTGGTATATGTTTAGCTATCGAAAACGCCCTAATAAGATTGCCAGCTTTGGATAACACGTCTACTATATCGCTTAAACAAAATAATCTTCTACCTACATCTGCTAAACTTAAGCCTAAATCTACAGAAGAATTAATCAATGCATCTTTAGTTAAGCCGTCTATATTATCCAATTGAAGATTGTAAAATTCTAATATAGTACGCAATTTACCTTTTAAATAATCTAAAGATTCTAAATCATACGTTAAAGCCACAGGTTTTTTAGACTCTAATGTTAAAAAATGAGACGTCTGAAGTCGACGCAGCATTCCAAATATATCAGGTAAGTCTTGAGGCAAAGAAGAAACTAACGATGGAATAGTCTCTGGTAAAATAGCACCATTTGCTAAATCCCTACATTTTCTAGACACTCTTGCAAATCGTGCAATATCACTAAGACCACAAAAATTTAATATCTTTTGAACACATTCAGCGGGAAGGTCAAGAAAACTATTTCTTGTCTCATACTCAATACTTTATACATCACAGACTCCTATTAATTGTTTTTATTTATATTAAATATATAAAATTACTATATATTAACTATATATCGAAACTACCTAAGAAAAATTTCACATGTTTAAAAATAAACATCAAATAAGATCTTATATGTGGGTATTGAAACGAAAAAACCCACAAACGTGGGCTTTTTAATTTGAAATAAATAAAGAATCTAGAACTCTATTAGGCCGTTGAAGACTCCAAGTGATCACTTCCATAAAAACAAGAACAAAAAATATACTTCAAAGAAACATGAACCCAGTATATTGTCCATTAGAGTCCTCTAATAGAAGAGCAGGAGGTTCAAAGCTCTCACTTATGTACTAACTAACAGACACATCAGCTTTTATTTCAGCTACACGTTTGGCTATATGTTCTAACAAATATGATTTGTGTGACTCATCCGGTATACGCTCCGCTACCTCTAACGCTTGATCACATATACAATCCGCTTGAGCAACATCTCCTTTAGCAATTAGCACTTTAGCAATGTCAATTAAACAATTGAATTTTATAGTTTCATCCGTTATAAGCGAAACTGTCTCCAAAACTTTATTAAATTCTTCTTTTTTTAATAAAAAACTTACTATTTTTACCAAAGACGTTGATTTAAACACATCTGGTAGTGAAAGCGCCATCTCTATCACTTTATGACATGCATCACCCGCTTGAGCAAAATCCTCTGTACTGGCTAAAAATTCGGTTATATCGTTTAAACAGTTCCAAACGTCATATCCGTTCGATATAAGGTCCACTATCTCTATAACTTTTGTAAAATTTCCTATTTCTAATAACACTTTTACTACATCTCTTGAACAAGCAGATTTTACTTGTTCATTCGATGTACCCACCGCTACCGCTATCGCTTGATCACACATATACTCCGCTTGAGCAAAATCTCTAATATCAACTAGAACTTTAGCAATTTCAATTAAACAATTGGGTTTTATAGTTTCATCCGTTATAAGCTCGAGTGCCTGTTGGGCTTTATTAACATCTTTTTTCCCTAATACCACTTTGACTATATCCATTAAAGACAATGATTTTATAAATTCATCCGGTATACGCCCAGCAATCTCTATCGCTTTATCATCATCTCCTGTTTCAACTACACATCTAACTATATTCATTAAAGACAATGATTTTCTATATTCATCCGGAAGAACTAAGGTTAGGGCTACAGAATGATCAATCAACTCATCTTTAGATAAGCCATATATATCAGTCATATCCTGATGATCAAGACTTAGTATGCTAATTAATTTACATTTAAAATTTATTAAAGCAAACCATTCTTGAGAATCACCCCCAGTCGCAACACTTCCTCCACCCACACTTTCAAACTCAACTCTAGTACTAATTACCTTAAACATATAAAACCCTCAAATTCATAACATTAATTATATTACGAAAATAAAAATCATTAATTTCATATTAAAACATTAAAAAAATGAATAATATATATAAAAAAATTTAATTAAGAAAAAATATAGCAACATCAAATAAGATGTTATATATACGTGTTAAAACAAAAAACCACGTTGGTGGGCTTTTTAATTTAAAATAAATAAAGAATCTAGAACTCTATTAAGACGTTGAAGACTCCGAATACTCACTGCCATTAAAGTACTCTAATAAAAGAGACGGAAAAGCAGGCTCTCACTTGATGAACCACCATCAGACGCAACATTTCCTGTTTCAGCTTCAAGTTTAGATATTTCGCTTAACAAATCTGATTTAATACCATCATACGGTATAAGCATCACAATCTCTTTCGCTTTTTCAACATCACCTAATTGTATTAGCACAACAACTATATCGCATAAACAAAAAGATTTTTCTCTGTCAAGAGATATAGTCTCAGCTATGTCTTTCGCTTTTTCAACATAACCTCTTTCTAAAAATAATTTGGAAATATCCCATAAATGACAGGATTGCTCTCTTATATCCCATATCAACGCCCCTCTATCTATCGCTCGATAAAATATCTCTAACGCATTTTCAACATCTCCTCTTTCTAGTACCACTTTTGCTATATCTAGCAACCACTCTGATTGCAAAGATAAATCCGATATACTCGCCACTATGTCTGTAGATTTATCTATATCTCCTATCCAAGAATGCCATAGGGCAAAATCTTTGAAACAACATAATCGTTTATGTACATCAGATATACTCGCCATTATCTCTAACGCTTTATCACCATCTCCTAATTCTAATACCAATGTGACCAAATCACTTAAAAAACTTGATTTTATATCTACATTCTGTTCAACTAAGGCTAAGTCTACAGAATCATTAATCAATGCATCTTTAGTTAAAACGTCTATGTTATCCAATTTAAGATTATATCGTTCTAATATAGTCAGCAATTGAACTTTTAAATACCTTTCAGGAACACCGTCTTTAAAATGTTTTGTAAAAAAGCGAGAAGTCTGAAAACCCTCAAATACTCCCAATCTACCAAAAAAGTCTTTAGGCAAATAAGAAAATAACGATGAGATAGCCTCTGATGAAAAAACACCATTTGTTAAATACCGACATTTTCGAGAAACACGTGCAAATCGTGCAATGTCACTAAGGTCACAAAATTTTAAAGTATATTGCACTAATTCGTCGGGAAGACTAGATAGCTTAAAACATTCTTGATAATCAAAATCCCCAGAAAAAACAATTCCACCATCCAAACTTTCAAGTTCACTTCTAGTACTTATTACCTTAAACATATAAAACCCTCAAATTCATAACACTAATTATATTACGAAAATAAAAATCATTAATTTCATATTTAAACCTTAAAAAAATGAATAATATATATAAAAAAATTTAATTAAGAAAAAAAATATAACAACATCAAATAAAATCTTATACGTGGATATTAAAACAAAAAATCTAGAACTCTATTAGACCGTTAAAGAATCTGACAAATCACTTCAAAAAACAACAAAATTCTTTAAACCTTAATGTTAATCATGGACAGCTCTGAAAAATATGAAGTGTTTGTAGTCTTTTAGGAGAGTCTTTCGTAATTAACGAAAGAACATGTAACCAACTCCTTAATAATACTGTTTAAAATTCACATTATTACTATCATTTATAATAAATTACTATCGAGTAAAGTTTAAAAATTCAACTCTGCATTTTGAAATCTAAACAAAAGTATCATTAATCGACATAAGTAACGCCCCCATCGTAACTTAAAAATGTAATATTAGGTACTCTACCACCCATTTCTTTAAACAAGTTTGATTTCATCCTATCGCAGGGTATTAAAAGAGCTATTGCTTTCGCTTTATGAAAATCACCTGAAGAAGCTACATTCTTTGCAATATCATATAAGCAAAGCGACTTTTCATGATCTTCCGGTATCTGCTTAGCAACTATTAACGCCCTATCAAAATACCTTGCTGTCACTAACGAATTGACCACAGATCTTAAACACATTGATTTTATAGGGTCATCCGGTATCTGCTGAACAAATTTCAAAGCGCTACCATATCCCCTTTTTCTCATTATCTCAAGAGATATATCATTTAAACAAACTGATTTTACACTGATATCTGGAATTATATAAGAAAGCCCCATCGATTTAATGAATAACCCTTCTTTCAATACCAAATCGACTATACCTCTTAAACAATAAGATTTTAAACTTTCATTCGATATGAGCAGGGCTATCTCTATCGCTTTATCAACATTTTCTTTTTCTAATTCCACTTCGGCCATTTTTCTTAAACAACATGATTTTTCCTTATCATCGGGTACTCTCACCGCTATCTCTATCGCCCTATTCACATCTCCTGTGTTAAAAACACTTTGGGCTATATCATTTAAACACCATGATCGAGTCAATTCATCTGGTATAAGCTCCGCTATCTCTATAGCTTGATTAATATCTCTTTTCCCTAATACCACTTCGGCTACTTTTCTTAAACACCATGATTGATTCCGCTGATTTGGTAGTCGCCTCGATATCTTTGTCGCTTGATCAACATCTCCAGTTTTAGCTACACGTTTGACTATATCGATTAAAAAACATAAGTAGATATTTTCATCCCCAGGCGCAACAGTATTCCAAATATGACTAAGACCTCTATCCGCCCCCTCTTTTCTCTCTAACACAATAGCTATATCACTTAAACAAAGGGATTTTAGACTTTGATTCGATATAAGGCCCGTTATCTCTATCGCTTTATCAACATTTTCTTTTTCTATTTCCACTTCGACTAGTTTTCTTAAAGACCATGATTTTTCATTGTCATGCGGAATTCGTCCCGCTATCTCTATCGCCCAATCAATATCTCCTGTTTTAAGAACACTTTGGGCTATATCATTTAAACACCATGATTGAGTCAATTCATCTGGTATAAGCTCCGCTATCTCTATAGCTTGATTAATATCTCTTTTCCCTAATACCACTTCGGCTACTTTTCTTAAACACCATGATTGATTGTGCTGATTTGATAGTCGCCTCGATATATTTATCGCTTGATCAACAGATTCAATTTCTGATACCGCTTTGACTATATCTCTTAAAAAAAATAATTGGATATTTTTATCCCCTAGACCTAAGGCTAAATCTACAGAATGATCAATCAACTCATCTTTAGTTAAGGTATCTATCTTAGACAAATCCTGACCATAACGTTTTAGTATAATCCGTAATTCATCTTTTAAATACGTTAAATCAACACATTCTTTAGAACCATCATAGCCAGACACACCAATCACAATACTCTGACTCTCAAGTTCACCTCTAGTACTAATTACTTTAAACATATAAAACCCTCAAATTATTAAAACTACTATTATAACGAAAATAAAATTTATAAATTTCATATTAAAAATTTAAAAA
>CACECR010000011.1 GCA_902558105.1 uncultured Candidatus Marinamargulisbacteria bacterium
GAGCTACACCCCCACAGGTGTTCACTAATAGTAAAATGCAACGCTTACTTTGTCAATAAATTATCTACTCTTAATTTTTAAGCTATGATAATATAAAACTATGCAAATGTTTAAAAATTGGTGCTATAAAAATCGTAAAGATATTGTCTTAGTCATATTTTTGACGATATTTATTACAATTATGCATGGTATTAACCAAAGTCGAATCCATCGTGAAAGTGCCGAACTATATTGGAAGTATGTAAAACCGTATCTTCATCAACGCTATGTTCCATTAGCTACTCAAGAAACGTTAGTTAAAAAGATTCCACAACTGAGTCAAGTTCAGCATGTATTAACGTATGGAGAGTTTACAGAGTCCGTGTCACTCGCAAATGAAATTGAGTCTAAGCTTAGCGCTGAGTCAATCAAAGTTCCGGTACCCACATCGCTACAAATCGAGCTAGATCGTTACAATCAAACGGTAGCGTATCTTACTAAAAAAGAAGAAGGGCTCTTGTATCAGTTTTCAAAAAAATTGGTTAAACAAAAGGATGTGTTGCCTCTAAACCTTACGAATTAGACGTTAAAAACTCTACCTTCTGACGTAAAACATTAAGGTTTCTTGCACTTGCACGTTGTTCAAGGTCTGCAATATCTAATTCGATATCATCTAAATGGGGATTCTCTTTTTTAAGATAGGCTTTGAGTGCGATAATTTTATCAAGTAAGAACGCTTGGAGTTTGGAGTCGGCATATAAGGTAACCTGCAACGTATTCGCTTTTTTATTAACCATGATATCCAGTTCTTGATCTGGCCCAATTTGTGTTTGGAAAAGGGTTCGTACATTAGAGACTAGCTTCTCTGATTTTACCATCTGGTTAAGCTGCATCTGAAGCGTCCCATAAATATGTGTGAGAAGTGTAAATTGTCTGTCCATCATCGGAGACTCTAGCGTTACCAACTCCTCAGCAGCAAACGTTGGCATATCTTTAGGAACCTCTTTTGGCTTCGTATCTTTTTTCTGAACAATTGTTTCTTTTTCAGGCTCCTTGGAATCTTCAGTCGTAGAATCTTGAGTGGCCATTTCATAGAGACCATCTTCTTTTTCAATAAATTGTTTAGGATCAACCGAAATGGAACCAATAAGGTTTGAAAAGAAGTCTTTTGGGGCCTTACTTGAGGCATGAGCCGCATCTGCTCGAATAGGAACCTGACGATCTGAAGGTGTCGGTTGTGATGATTGTGTCATTAGGTTCCTCCAATTAGTTGGATACTTTTAATTGATCCGCTTTTTTAATTTTGTATTTGTAAGCATCAAACACTTGGCCTAGCTTTTTGCAATATTTGCCATGTTTAATAAAATCATATTTTAATGGAAAACGTTGTTGTAATCGAAGGCCGGCATCATTAACTACGGACTCAAGTGTTTCAATATTTAATGGTGGTTTATCAGGAAAGATAATCGATGGACCATCAGGAATACGACCAAAGTCACGAATACCAGCCTTTAAAAGCTCAGGTAAAATATTCTGGTTAAGATGTGCCGGAACGGTGAGGGTAATATCGTCTGGTAATATAGTTTTGGCTAATTCGACAGTATCTAATATTAAATTGGTATTTGGGGCCGATTTGTTAGCCATGGCCGTGTTAGGAGAGGGCACAAAGTTTTGAATGAGTACCTCGTGAATATGACCATATTGTTCATGCATGGCCGCAATTTGGCGAAGCATTTCTTTACGAAATGTTTTGGTTTCACCAATTCCTAAAATAAAACCAGTAATAACCGGAAATTTTAGTTTACCAGTCCATTCGAGCATTTTTAAACGATAGTCTAATTTTTTACCAATAGCATTGGCATGTACAAGATGTTTGTTTTTTTCGTCAATGCCATCAAGCATGAGTTTATAAACGGCTACAATATCTTGAAATTTAGTAAGTTCAGGAAGCGAACATATGCCTGTTTCTAATACCGGAATCAATCCTTCAAGAAATCCAAGTTCAGCTACTGTATAAATATAATCGGCATAAGATTGAAAACCCCATAAATTTAGTAAACTTCTTACTTGGGCATTTTTATCAGGACGTTCTCCAGCCATATAATGAACTTCACGAACCCCACGCAAACGTGCATGTTTCGCCATGTTAATAGTGGAATATGGAATCATTAATTCCTCATTTCCTTTGAAAGGGCAGTACCCACAAGCATTATTACATTGACGTGTTAATGCAATTTCAAGAGAAGATGAAAACGTAACCACATCCTCATCATTTTCTCCAAGAACTAAAATATCTTCTTCAGAATCTTTATTACCTAATGAATAACCAACTACCATATATACCTCGACTCAGTTTCGTTGTAAAAAAACGAAAGTTATTATAACATATTACACTAATCGAACAAAATAGTCCTAATATTTTTTATCGATTTATTTTAGTAATACTTAAGTACATGTCACGCGCCCAGTTAAGCATTTCGAAAGCTCAGTGTCTTTCAAATATAAATAACATTAAACATCACCTTAATTGTCACACTAAATTATTGGCCGTAGTTAAATCCAACGCTTATGGTTGTGGGGTTAAGCAGATTGTACCACTCTTGCGTGAAGCCAATTTTGATTACTTAGGCGTTGCTACAGTAAAAGAAGCGGAAGATATTTTAGCATTTGAAACCTCAATGCCCATTTTATTGCTATCGGAACCTTTATTTGATCAGTGGCAAGACTTACCAGATACGGTGGAGTATACAGTCTATTCCCAAGAGTTTCTGACTGAATTAATAAACATTTCCAATGAACGGCCAATTAAGGTGCATTTAAAACTAAATACCGGACTTAACCGTTTAGGAGCTAGCGAAGACTATTTTTGGGACCTTTGGGAGCAAATACAAGCCAATAAGCACATTCAAATCGTTGGAATATGTACCCACTTGGTTGAGTCTGAGGTATTAGAGTCTCAAAAAACGAAAACGCAGATTCAACATTTTAAGGAGATTATTCATCGTTGTCGTAGGGAAGAGTCCTCTCCAATACTAGCGCATGTCTCAAATTCGGCAGGATTAGCCATTCAACCGAGTATTGAAATGGATATGGTTCGAATAGGGCTGTCTTTATATCAAAATGTTTTAAAACTTGAGACGCGTGTATTATATGTACGACGCGTTTTAACTGGTGAGACTGTGAGTTATTCTCAACAATTTACAGCATTAACTGATACAACAGTCGCCATTTTATCCATAGGGTATTCAGATGGGATTCCTAGTTCCACCGAAAGCTTAAATGTACTTATAAATGGAAACGCTTATCCAGTGATCGGTCGCATTTGTATGGATATGATTTGTGTAGATCTTGGGGATGCGTCATGTTGTGTTGGAGATATCGCCATTATATTCGATGATACTAACGGTTCAACTCACGATTCGCTACATGAATTTGCCGATAAAACACAACAGAACCCAAGAGAAGCTATTTGTAAAATCGGAGAACGAGTACAGCGCGTTATGACGCTGTAATGGACGACTGTATATAATCTATGTAAGCCGATTTAGAGGCCGATTGTTCGGCTTTCTTTTTATTAGTACCAGTACCTAAGCAGCTGACCGTTTCATTTTGAAATTGAAAGGTAATCCTAACAGTGAAAACTTTGGCGTGTTCTGGACCTGTTTCTTTGATAATAGTATAGCTAGGAAGTTGTTTAACAGTTTTTTGTAAATATTCTTGAACGATAGACTTATAATCAGTGATTGGATTTTTTTCTAAATCTTTAAGTTTAGGCTCTATAATGTGTTGGATAATAAATTTAGTGACGGTTATTAGACCTTTGTCAATATATAGTGCTCCGATAAAGGCTTCAACAGCATCCGATAAAATTGATGGTTTTAATTCACCCTTTGTTTTTGACTCCGAATAGGATAGATGAATGTAATCATTAAAATTAAGTTCAATCGCCACTGAGTATAGCGTCGCATCAGAAATGATTTGGGATCTAACTTTGGTAAGCTCTCCTTCATTTTTTTCTTTAAAGTTATCATATAAGTATTGTGACACCACAAATTTTAAAATGGCATCACCAAAAAATTCTAATCGTTCGTTGTCTTTACCATGGTTTCCACGGTGCTGTTTAGCAAACGAGCTATGAGTAAATGCTAGTTCGAGGAGCTCATGATTTTTAAACGTTAACTTTAACTGAGTTTCAAGAGGATGAGTCGTTTTAGATGGTTTGGATGTCTTTTTTTTGTTTGGTGATTTATTTTGAGTGGACATGATTAATCGCTAGATAATAATTGTTTAAATAGTACAGTAATAGATAAATATAACAGAAAAAATAAAAAACCAGAAGCGGCGGCAATAATCGTTTGGCCAAGCGTAATTACAATTGGAGTATTTACAATACAAAACGAATGTAATAATGAAACTAAACCTAACGACCCAAGACCAATAAAGAACCATGTCCATCGCTTTGGAAATAATAAGCCTTGACCATAAACAGCCATTAACAGGGCTGGAAAGCCAACAGCGAATTCTTTAAATCTTGGGCGTAGGAATTGGATAGAGTCAAATAGTGAATCTAGATAGCGTTCAAAAAGGTTTAATATCGCAATCGATTCACGGAACCAAAAGCTAGTAATTAGAAGTATGACAACAATAAAACTGATCACCGTCATACTGTTAATAGGAGCTAAGAGAGCTCGCTTCACTATATAGAATCCAGATCGAATACGTTCAGGCCCCATAATGAAATAGTAAGAACTTAATAGCAGACTAATGATAATAGACAATGATACGCCATAAAATTGCGCATATCCAATTAAAAACGCTTGTTTAAATGTAATGGACAAAATAATTGCACCACCTAAACTACAAAACGTTAATGTTTTAATAAAAAATAAGATACTTTCTTTAAGTGGGCTCTCATTTCTCTGGAGTGGATAAAACTCTATTAAACTCAGTGTACTAAACATAATAACGGTTAGAAGCATCAGGACTCGGTCCCATACAATAGGGGATAGTAAGTAAGAGGTACTTACGAATGAAAATAGGTAAAGCCCTGTAACAAACAGCTGATATCGAAGTTCAATAAAAACAAATTTACTTAAGATGTAATGCAATAAGATTAGTAAACTGACGGTTAAGCATAGTGTTGTGATAAAATGACGACCTGAATAATTTGAGGCGGGATAAACAAATTCTTTTGTCAGTTGAATATGATGGTAATTAAGATCTGATTTTAATTGAGAGAGAAACGCGTTTACGGTGGGCAATATGTTGATAGCTGGGATGCCAGAATATTTGAGATTAAGTAAGGTCATATGAGTATGCTGATCGAGGATAGAATGGGCACTCAGGGGGTGCTGACTTCCTAATGAGATATGAGCCTCACTAGCACTTAACAATAATTTAGGTGATTTTTTGGCTAATTCAAGTAAGCTTTTATCACGATAAGTGCGAGAGAAAAGTAGCTTATAGTTGTTATCAAGTGCCGATTGAACAATTAACTCACTGTGCTGATTTGAACCTAAATAAGGTGGTTTTAAGGCAATCGTGTATAAGCTGTCAATTTTTTCAAGCTGTTGAAACTTAAATTGCACGAGTTGTTTGCTAGCCGATGGGTTCGGAGCAAATCGGGGGATTACATTAAATCCATGAGAATGAAGTTGTTGGATTAATTTCGTATCAAAGCCAACTGGGATCGATTCAATAGTCGATTTTGTGGTACTGAGCTCTAAAATATTAAAGCCACGTTCTTTAATGAGTTCTGGGCTAAAGGTTAAGATAAGCGTGTCTTTAATATGGTTGTAGTTTTTATATTGATCTACCACGAGATAGATGTTCTGCTTTTTAATACCACCCCTTTTCTTCAAATGACTAATTAAACTACGGTAGTTTTGACCAATTCGAAGGCTGTTTTCAATTTCATAACCGGTAAGTAACGTGGCTTGACCATTTGTAATAAATGTTTGAATACTCCGCTCATCTAAAATAACTGTACTAATGGCCTCAGATTGTTTGATTGACGCTAACACAGTAGAAATATCTTGTAGTGAATGTATAGATAGGGAATGTAACTGATTGAATGTAATGGCGATTTCTTTAGTTTGTTGCTCACTTTCAAGTTTTAATCGACTGTAAACATCAAATCCTACGAGACAAAGTGTTAGAGTCAATATCGAAAAAATGATGGTGTTAATCCAAGTGTTAGAAAGTCGTTTCATAGTATCTAGTGTACCTTGTTAACTATGCACTGACAACTAATGTTTAGATTCAGATTCATGTCTTAAAAATGCTAAAATAAACGGGTGAATATCGCCGTCCAAAACATGTTGTAATTGACTGGTTTCATGATCGGTACGATGATCTTTTACGAGTTGGTACGGATGGAATACGTAGGATCTAATCTGATGGCCCCAAGCAATTTCGTTACTTGCCCCACTTAACTCATCGAGTGTTTCTTTATGTGCGGCCTGCAATTGTTGCGTTAAGCGTGATTTGAGCATAGCCATTGCCGCTTCCTTATTTGCACCTTGTGAACGGCTAGATTGAGACTGAGCAACTGTACCCGTTGGGATATGGGTGATTCGAACAGCCGAACTTGTTTTATTGACGTGCTGTCCTCCAGCCCCGGAGGCTCGATACGTATCAATACGCAGATCATCGGCCGGAATGTCTAATTGAGTATCTGCTTCAGGTAGACTGGGAATCACGTCTACAGCGGCAAAAGAGGTCTGTCGTTTATTATTGGCATTAAATGGTGAAAGTCGGACAAGTCGATGGACCCCAATTTCTGTTTTTAAAAAACCGTAGGCATAATGTCCTTTAACCGTAATGGTAACGGATTTTAGACCAGCTTCATCACCCGGACTACTTTCTTCGATCGTGTAAGAGAGTCCTGTTTGATCGAAATATCGACAGAACATTCGGCATAAAATATCGGTCCAATCTTGGGCATCTGTTCCACCAGCTCCTGCTGTAATGGAGAAAATACAGTCCTCATTATCGTATGGACCGGATAGCAGCGTATATGTTTCTAAATTGGAGAGTTTTGTCTCAAATATTTTTAATAATTTAGAAGTGGCATCGATATCAGAACGATCGTTGGTTTCAATAATTAATTCCAAATAGGTAGAAATATCATCTTGAAGAGTACGAAGTGAGTCTATCGAATCTTTTTTAGATTTAAGCTGGTTGAGTTCTTTGAGAATCGATTGTGCCTTAGTATTATTTTCCCAAAAACTAGGCTCTTCAATTTCGGCCTCTTGCTGTCTTATTGTTTCAGATAATTCATCGTAAGCTAGAGAGGGCTCTAATTCTTTAAAAGCCTTAGATAAAGTATTAAATGATTGGTTTAATTCTTGGAACATAAGTCTGTTAGTAAAACTTTAGAAATAGATCTATTTTTTCTTTCGCTTTTTCTTAGCAGTAGATATCTTTGGTTGTATAGGTCCAGTAATTGGAACATCATTAATTTGAATTTGAACACGAAGAATCATTTTTAATGCTTCAGAGTAAACGGTGTTGAGTAATTCTTTAAAGAGGTCAAAACCTTCAATTTTGTATTCCATAAGTGGGTCTTTTTGTCCGTAAGCTCGTAAGCCAATTCCTTCTCTGAGTAAGTCCATATTGTGTAAATGGTCCATCCATTTTGCATCAAGTGTTTGTAATAAAATCATGGAAGACACTTTATCAAATAATCCATCCGGATACTCTCGTCTTCTAGAGACGTATAAACTGTAAAAAGCCATACTTAATTCTTGAATGGGGTCTTTACTCTCAATCGCTTTTTGAATTAAAGAGTCAATGCTTTTAATAGGGAAAATATCGGTTAAGGCAACTTTGAAATCAGATAATTGATCCAGATTAACAGGTGGTTTTTGATTTTGGGTATTCACTTGAATTCCATACATTACAAATAATTCTGAAATAATATTTTTGATGGCTTCATTAAATTTGTCACTTAAATTTTCATGTTGAAGGATGGCAAGACGTAAGTCGTATATAGTATTTCGTTGTTTATCAAGTACATTGTCATATTCTAAAATTTGTTTACGCATAGAAAAGTGATATTGCTCCACTTTTTTCTGGGCACGTTCAATAGATTTTGTAATCATTCCATGTTCAATAGGAGTATCATCCGGCATTCCTAATCGCTCCATAACACCGGAAATTCTATCGGAACCAAAAAGTCGCATTAATTCGTCATCTAATCCAACATAAAATTTCGATTTTCCAGGATCACCTTGTCGACCAGATCGTCCACGAAGTTGATTGTCAATTCGACGTGATTCATGTCTTGAGGACCCAATAACATACAATCCCCCTAATTCATCAACCCCTTCACCTAATTTGATATCAGTACCACGACCTGCCATATTAGTTGCAATAGTAACAGCAGATTTTTGTCCGGCTCGAGTAATAATTTCGGCTTCTTGTTCATGGTATTTGGCATTTAAAACGTTATGTGAAATTCCTTCTTTTTTGAAATATTTTGACAGCTTTTCTGAGGATTCAATGGTAATGGTGCCCACAAGCACCGGTTGACCTTTTTCATGTGCCTCTTTTACGTCTTTTGTAATGGCTTTAAATTTTTGCTCACGGTTTTTATAGATAACGTCAGCAACATCCTCTCTCATAATTGGCTTATTAGTTGGAATACAGACTACATCTAAGTTGTAAATTTTAACAAATTCTTCTTCTTCGGTTTTCGCTGTACCAGTCATACCCGCTAATTTAGGAAATAAACGGAAATAATTTTGATAAGTAACGCTGGCTAAGGTCTGGCTTTCTTCTTGTACCGTCACATTCTCTAATGCTTCAATCGCCTGATGTAATCCATCTGAATACCGACGTCCTTCTAAAATACGGCCTGTAAATTCATCAACGATCATGACTTGACCATCTTTAAGCACATAATCTACATCTTTGGTATATAGTCTGTACGCTTTTAAACACTGGAGTGCCATATGAGCTGTTCCCATAGTATCTTGTGCGTAAATATTATCAATACCTAATAGCTTTTCAAGTTCTTCAATTCCAGGTTCCGTTAATACCGCATGTTTATGTTTTTCATCTAATGTATAGTGATCTGTTTCTTTTAGCTTCTTCACGGCGGCTACAACTTTTTTGTATTTTGCTGCAGAGTCTGGAATTGGACCCGAAATAATAAGTGGGGTTCGGGCTTCATCAATAAGAATACTATCTACTTCATCTACAATCGCAAATTCTCTGTTTTTTTGAGCGTACTCATCATATGATGTAGCTAAATTATCTCTTAGGTAATCAAATCCAAATTCGTTATTTGTTCCATAAGTAATATCTGCTTCATAAGCCGCTAGTCGTTGTTCTGGAGAATTACTTGATTTTAACAATCCTACACTTAAACCTAGAAATGTGTAGAGCTGACCCATCCATTCACTATCTCGTTCGGCTAGGTATTCGTTGACTGTAACTACATAAACCCCATTTCCAGTTAATGCATTAAGATAGGCGGGGAGTGTACAAACAAGTGTTTTTCCTTCACCGGTTTTCATCTCGGCAATGCGACCTTGGTGCATCACAATGCCACCAATTAATTGAACATCAAAGTGTCTCATTTCCAAAACACGTTTGGATGCTTCTCTAACCAATGCAAACGCATCAGGAAGGATTTGGTCGAGTGTTTCACCATTTTTTAATCGAGCTTTCAATTGGGGGGTTTGATCTTGAAGTTCGTTATCAGTCATTGCTTGATAACGCTCTTCTAACTGATTGATTTTTTCAACGGTCGGATTAAACGAATTAACGACTTTTGTATTGGGGTCACCAAATAATTTTGTTGTAAGTGTAGTCCATAAGCTCATGTACCTAATCATAGCGCACCCCTAAACAGTTGGCAAAGGGTTCCTTATAAATCGTTTATGATTTAAATCTTTATGATTTCATTAGGTGTTATCAAAACATCCATAATTTGGTCATGAGGTTCATTAGGAATGTGTTTAACAATTTGCTCGTCATAACAAATTCCTATTTTAAGACCTTTTGTATTCTCTAATAATCGATCATAAATCCCGGCTCCAAAGCCTAAGCGATTTCCTTTTTTGTCAAAAGCTAAGCCAGGTATTAACCAATGAGAAATAGATGACGTTTCACAAATTGGACACTCTGGTTTAGCCTCGTAGCAATTGAATTTTCCAACAATAAAATCGTTAGTTAATGACTGAATGATTGCCATTTCATACGAGTTCTTTTTTTCATCAAATCGTGGAAACGCGTACTGTTTATGAGAAATATTAGATAATGTTTCTAAAACAGATAATTCATTTTGAAAAGGGTAGTAGGCGGCCAGTAGGGTGACAGATGATTGATGGCTTATGTATTGCGATAATTGTTGATTTAAATCTAAGTTTGCTTTAGAAACAAGGGTGTTAGTTAAACGAGATCTAAAGTCTATTAGGTTTGAACGAATGGTATCTTTTGTGTTTTTCATAAGATGAATTATAACAAAATTTGCCGATATCTTAAAAATTGTAAATCAGTAATTTAAATTATTTTTAATGTAATAGTTTTTATTTTTAATGTGTCAGTTGGTCTTTTAGTATGCTTAAAAACGATCAAATCATCTCCAAGACAGCTACAATTAGGGCTATACCAAACTCTTTGTTGTGTTACAGAGCTTGCGTTATAGACACTTAATGGAAGGATACAGAATGAATCAAACGATTTTAAATAATTGATGAAATCGTTTGCCCATGGAATTAAATTGCTTCTGTAGTCTTTTAAAGAATCTTCTGAATAAAGGTTTTGAGATAATTTATCAATAAAGTAATCTACTAAGTAGTTAACGAGTTCGAATGTTTGGTACATACCACTTAACGCATTGGATATAAATGTAAAATAATTATCAACTTTGTTATATTCAATCACATTGGGCTTATTCTTACTTGTATTCGAACATGAATTTGGATTGGCCGAACTTTTTTGTATTGTCGAGTGTGAATTGCTTGAACCCCACCCAAATAGTTTCCATATGCCCATGGTATTTAAAACTACTAATATGTGTTTTATTTACAAATTTTATTAAAATTTTATAAAATTGTCAATATTATTAATTCTCAATAAAAATGGAGTCTTGATCAAAAACTTGATAAACTACTCATACATTATTTATTAATATTTTTAAGGAAAACCAATGAACGAACTCGATCCCTCCATCTCATTTTTATCCAAAAAAGGGCCTACCGTTTTACTCATAATGGATGGTGTAGGGTTAGGTGAAGATCTTCCATCAAATGCGGTTCATGTTGCAAAAACTCCCTTTATGGATACTTATCAAAAAAGTGATTTATATCGTACCCTAAAAGCCCATGGGCCTGCTGTTGGGATGCCGAGCGAGGATGATATGGGGAATTCAGAGGTGGGACATAATGCTATTGGTGCCGGACGAATTGTGGCTCAAGGGGCTCGTTTAGTTAAAGAAGCGGTAGAGTCTGGAGCTCTATTTCAAGGTGACACATGGAAACAAACCGTTCGTCACATCAAAGATAACCAATCGACACTTCATTTGATGGGATTATTATCAGATGGAAATGTGCATGCTCATATTAGTCATTTATTGGCGCTGTTATCAGCGGCTAAAGATGATGGCATATATCGAGTAAGATTACATATGTTAACAGATGGTCGTGATGTGGCTGAAAAATCGGCGCTCAACTATTTAAGTATTCTTAACAAACACATCGAGACATTAGGCGACGATATGGATATACAAATTGCCTCTGGTGGGGGACGGATGTTAGTGACGATGGATCGGTATAACGCCGATTGGCCAATGGTTGAGAGAGGGTGGCAGTTACACGTTTTAGGAAAGGGCCCTCAAGTTGAGTCCGCTGAATCCGCTATTCAAGTGGCCTACGATGAGCTTGGTGTAAATGATCAGTATATTCCAGGGTTTGTTGTAGCTAAAGATGGGAAGCCTGTTGGTCCTGTAAAAGATGGGGACGCAGTAATTTTCTTTAATTTTAGAGGTGACCGTGCCATTGAAATGTGTAAGGCGTTTGAAGATATAGAATTTGACTATTTTGATAGAGAATCTGTTCCGGATGTGTTTTTTGCTGCAATGACAGAGTATGATGGTGATGCAAACATACCGAAGCATTTTTTAGTTAGTCCTCCTCAAATTGATAAGGCGATTGGTCATTATATGTGTGCGTCTTATCTTAAAACCTTTGCGATTTCAGAAACTCAAAAATATGGGCATGTTACCTATTTTTGGAATGGTAATATGAGTGGGTATATCGATAAATCATTAGAAACTTATATTGAAATACCATCCGATCCACGACCGTTTCATGAACAACCGGCCATGAGAGCTTATGAAATTACCGAAAAAACCATCGAATTATTAGAAACTGGTCATTATGAGTTTGGTCGTGTCAATTTTCCAAACGGAGATATGATTGGACATACAGGTGATATGGATGCGGCGGTTAAATCTGTTGAAGTGACGGATGAGTGTGTGAAAAAGATCGTGGATTGCGTCAATAAATTAGATGGTATTACGATTATTTGTGCAGACCATGGTAATGCTGACGAAATGTATAGTGAAAAAGACGGCGTAAGAACTCCTAAGACCGCACATACCTTAAATCCAGTTCCATTCGTAATCATTGATGAAAATAGAAAGATTCGATACAAATTAGCCGATGTTGAGGATGCAGGATTAAGTAATATTGCGGCCACCATTTGTAATCTAATGGGTTATGACGCACCTGAAGACTACCGAGAGTCACTCATTGAGCCTATTTAGTCGGAAACTAATTTTTAGTGTAAGTATCTGCTTCTTAATTGCATTGTGTTCATGTCAAGAAAAAGAGGCTTTTCAAAATGCTGAGTCGATTGTGTTATTAGATCCTGTCATTAATCCGGTTGTGTTACTAAATGCCGGTGTCGATACAATGTCACGTCGAAAAACTTTATCCAGCAAGGCTAGGGTTACAAGATTTAACCAGGTGCCCGTTATTAATTTAAATGTATGGGGGAAGCAATTACAACATGAGCTAAGGTTATACGCCGCACCAAGCACTAGGATTCGTTCGATCGCTCATAACTTCAGTTCAGAAAAGTTAATATCAGATGCCGTTCTTAAGTCGTATCAAAAGCAGTATAAAAATTCACTAATTGTAAGTTTATATATAGAGCTAAATATTGATAATCGCCAGTCTGTATTTATTGATGATGATGTTCTTTTTTCTTCACAAGAATATGCTTATCATTGGAGCCAAAGGGTTTCAGATGCAAATCCTGCGTCGTTAATCGCCACAATTTACATAAATTATTTAGAACCTAATACTACCCGTAGTCGAACATTTACTTTGGAAGTCCAAGAAACGTCACAAGATATTATTGTTGATTCCAGTGACTTAAATGAAATTGATGCGACAACATCGCCTTGGTTTGAACGTTTACGATTGGCCATTATAGATCGTACAAAATAGAGTTTTTATACTTAGTTGTATTTATTTTAATAAAATTAATTAATTATTATGCAAGAATTTACGATTTATACTCGATACACTATATAAAGATCAAAATAGGGGATTAATATGACAACTAAAAATATACTTCTGAAATTAGTAACAATCACTTTGGCTTTGACACTATTACCAGCTTGTATTGCTAAACAAACATTAGCCGAGGATATTCTTACAACTCAAGATACGGTAGCTGTACAGGCAGAGTCTCCTCAAACAGATGAGAATCAACAAGCTCAACTAGAAGCTTTATCGGCTCAATTTGAAACAGATGATCAAACAGCGAATGAGTTATATCGTCAAGCGTTAGCTGTAAATGAACAAGGCGCTTTAGAAGAATCAGAAGCAGTAGTAGTAGAAGTTGAAGAATCAGAAGCGGTAGTATTAGAAGTTGAAGAAGTAGAAGAAGAAGTAGTAGAAGTTGAAGAATCAGAAGCGGTAGTATTAGAAGTTGAAGAAGTAGAAGAAGAAGTAGTAGAAGTAGTAGAAGTTGAAGAAGTGTCACCAGATGAGTCAATAGAGCAGGTAATAATCATTTTTCCAGGAAAAATTGATAAATCTTTGAAAACTTTTGACTTAACACATGCTGAACATTAATTGGATAAGTGTGTCTACCCTGACAAGAAAAAGCGAATCTGTTAAACTAGTCACATGGATACACTTAGATTGCCTGAATGGCTGAAACAAAAAAAGAATAAATCGGATGCCACCCGTGAGCTTGGAAAGCTATTGGACCGTGAAGTCCCCAACACGGTCTGCCAGGAGGCAAAGTGCCCAAATAGAGGTGAGTGTTTTGCAAGAGGCCAATTAACATTTTTGATTTTAGGTACCGTATGCACACGAAATTGTGCGTTTTGTAGTATTAGACATGGAAAACCATTACCACCTGATCCTACAGAGTTAGACACTATTCTACATGCCATTAAACGCTTATCTTTACGGTTTGTTGTACTAACTTCACCCAACAGAGACGATTTACCAGATGGTGGTGCGAGTCATTATGCATATATTGTAAACGGAATTCATGAAGCGTATCCTGAGGTGAAGGTTGAGGTGTTGATTCCCGATTTTCAAGGTAACTATGATCAGCTACAAACGGTACTTGATTCTAGCCCAGATGTTTTAAATCATAATATTGAAACGGTACCCTCATTATACAAAGATATTAGAAAAGGATCGCTGTACCAACGTTCTCTTGATGTATTGGCCGAGGTTAAAAAGCGTCGTCCTGATATTTTAACTAAAACGGGTATTATGCTTGGTTTAGGTGAGTCTCATCAGGAATTACTAGACACATTTAATGCCATTCAAAATGTGAACGTTGATATTCTAACTTTAGGACAATATTTACGGCCGGGTAAAGATAATGCCGAAGTCAAAAAATACTATCATCCAGATGAATTTAAACAATACAAAGAAGCTTCTGAGGAAGCTGGAATTCGATTCGTATTTTCAGGGCCATGGGTAAGAAGCTCTTATTTAGCGGATCATGTCTTTGAAGATGTTAAGGAAAATCCATTAAACTATGTTAGAAGCTAGCCTGATTTTACTGGCGGCTTATGTGATTGGATCGGTATCTTTTGCTCAGTTAGCGGGTAAGATAAAGGGCATTAATTTACGAGAGCACGGCTCTGGTAACCTAGGTGCAACAAATGTAGGGCGTGTGTGTGGAAAGTATTGGGGAATAGCCGTCCTCATATTAGATTGTTTGAAAGGTTTTTTTCCAACTTATTTTGCCATGCAGTATTTCCAATCTACATGGTGGCACGTTGGGGTTGGCGCTGTAGTCATTGTAGGCCATAGTTTGAGTATTTTTGCCAATTTTAAAGGTGGAAAGGGGGTTGCTTCTGCCCTTGGGATGCTGATTGCTTTAAATGCGATAGTGGCAGGGGTAATATTAGCGGTTGTAATTTGCGTGATTGCTATTACAAAATATGTTTCTCTAGGGTCTATTATTGGCTGTTTGTTAATGCCGCTTGGTTTTTATTATGTTCAAGCGCCAGTTGCGTATTTAGTGGTTGTATCGATAATGGGACTATTTATTATATGGCGACATCGTTCGAATGTCGTGCGATTAGTCCATGGAAAGGAAAATAAGCTGAATGGCTAAGTTTGGGATAATTGGTGGGGGTGCATGGGGATTAGCCGTTGCCATAAAAAGTGCGGAATCAGGACATGATGTTTGTGTTTGGGCTCATTCAGAACTCACCGCTAAAAGTATTTTAAATCATAAAAGTTCAAAACGATTACCAGGTGTTTCGTTACCGGATCTTAAAGCCTCTCAGTCGTTATCTGAAGTCTGTGTAGGAGTGGATACAGTAATTGTGGCGCTTGCATCCCAACACATAAAGTCGGTATTAACTCAATTAGAGTTAGAACCTAGTCAAACTATTGTGTTATTGAGTAAAGGCCTCTTAGATGGTGAAAAGAGCCCGTTTATTAGTGATTATGTACGGTCTTTATTCCCTAAAAACTCAGTAATGATGTTATCTGGACCCAATATTGCTATTGAAATTGCACAGGGAAAGCCAGCTGCTTCAGTTATTGCTGGTGAAGATCTGTCGTTGGTTCAGTCTATACAAAATGAGTTGAGTTCGAATAATTTCCGACTTTATGGATCTTCCGACCTGAAAGGTGTTGAATGTGGTGGGATTTTTAAAAATGTGATTGCGATTGCGGCGGGTCTTTGTGACGGTCTTGCCTGTGGAGATAATGCGAAAGCGGCGCTCATGACACGCGGCTTAGGGGAGATGCAAAAGGTAGCAACATTTTTCAATGGTCAAGTTGAGACTCTAACAGGCTTGTCTGGAATGGGGGATATGATGACGACTTGTTTATCGAAAAATAGCAGAAATAGAAGCTTTGGCGAACTGCTAGGACGTGGAGATCAAGCTCAAATTGATGCGTTTACGGCCGAAAAAACAGTAGAAGGTGCCAGAACGGTGCAGTTATTAGCTGAAAAGTACCCTGAATTATTAAGACAGTGCCCAATTATGGCGATGGTTCATGCCGTATTATTTGGGACTGTTAGTCCAACCGATGCCATAACTCAGCTCATGACACGTAATTTGATTTCTGAAGATGAGTAAAAAAGTAGCGATATTTGGAGGTAGTTTTGATCCGATTCATTTGGGCCATGTGAATGTAATTAAAACGATATGTGACCAAGATAATTATGATGAGATACGTGTAATACCGGCGGCCAGAAGTCCGCATAAAGTAGAAACCGTATTAACCGCTGAGTTTCGTTTAGAGTGCCTTCAAGCTATTTGTAAAGACTATCCGGTTATTGTCGATACATGTGAACTAGATCGAACGGGCCCTTCGTATACGTATGAGACGGTCTTAGCATTAAAGTCTCAATATAATGCCGATGTTACGGTATGGATTGGTGATGATCAGTTTGAGTCGTTAGAAGAATGGTACAAAATTGATGAGTTAATAAAAGAATGTGAATTTGTGGTGTTTAATCGATCTGGAAGATTCGATAAAGAGAAGGCCCAACTTCGTTGTAGTAAGGAGTCGTTGTTATATGGACTGAGAGTGTCGTTTGTGGAGTTAGAAATGCTCCAGATGTCTTCTACTATTGTTAGAGAGGCGTTAAGTAAGCAGGTTGCGGTTAATGGATGGTTACCAAGAGTGATATTACCCATTTTAAGAAAAAATGAGGTGTTAAAAGGACCCATAGTATATGGAATATCTGGGCGAGCTGGAACCGGTAAAACGACGTATTCACGATCCTTTGCAGAGTCTGAAAATGCCGAGCTTATTGAATTAGATAAAATTGGACATGAGGCACTAGAAAACACAGAGATTCAGGATTATTTAAAAGTGGTCTACGGTGATCATATTTTTAGTTCGGACAATGTAGTCTGTCGCAAAACCTTGGGCCAAATTGTGTTTTCTGATCCTGATAAATTACGACAGTTAAACGACATCGTGCATCCATTTATTAAGAAAGTCGTTCATAAAATAATTCATAATAGCCATGCGTCGAAGATTGTAATTGAAGGCGCACTGATTGAAGAAATTGGCTTGTTAGATTATTGTGAACATTACTGGGTTCTCGATACGCCAGATAACATCATTCATGAACGTGCCTCTAAAAATTTAGTGCCAATTCTTGAAAATCAGCGGACTCGAGAGGCGTATTTAAAAAATGCCGATAAAACAATCTTTTGATAAGTATTATTATCATGTATACTAAACTTCTATGACAACAGAATTTGGACCTTTAATCACGGCCATGGCCACACCATTTACTTCAGAAAATGAGGTCGATATGTACACGGCTATGGAACTAGTGGAATATTTGATTGAAAATCAAACGAATACGGTGTTATTAACGGGTACTACTGGAGAGTCCCCAACCCTGACTCACGATGAAGAGTTCAAGCTGATGGAAGAAGTTGTTAAAGGAACTAGAAAACGAGTCCCGATAATGGCTGGAACAGGTTCTAATTGTACACAAACGGCTATCACCAGTAGTCAGAGAGCCGAATCTCTTGGTGTGGATGCACTCTTACAAGTCGTTCCTTACTATAATAAACCGAATCAAGAGGGAATGTATCAACATTTCAAAGCTGTGGCGGCATCAGTGTCTTTGCCTATTATGCTCTATAACATTCCAGGACGAACGGGTATTAATATGGAACCCGAAACGGTGGCTCGACTAGCTGAAATTCCCAATATTGTGTCTATCAAAGAAGCGGCGGGTGACATGGATCAGTTTGAGAAAATGGTGTCGTTAACTCCGGATGATTTTTCCGTTTATGTGGGGGATGATTCCCTCGTGTTAGACGCTATATCAAGAGGTGGCGCCGGTGTAGTATCCGTTGCTTCACATGTAGTTGGAAAACCACTACAAAACTTAATGCAAGCGGCCTTAAATAATGACCTAGAGGCTGCACAAGTTGAGTTTGATCGTCTAAAACCGTTATTTGATGTATTATTCATTGATACCAATCCGGTTCCTGTAAAACATGCGTTAAAGTTACTTGGCTTTCCTATGGGTGAGCCTAGATTACCGTTAGTTTCGTTAGAGGCTGATAAAGCAGATACAGTCGAATCTGTTTTGGATCAGGTTTTAGGGACGTAACTGAATAAACGCCCAGTTTCGATGATGAGTATCTCCCTTTCGGTACGAATAAAAATCCGAATCTGAGTATGTACATTTTGCACTATCATAGATGATGGGATCTTCACAGTACATGACGATATATCGCAAATTTGCGGCCTTAAGATTATAGTGAATGGAGTTTGATATAGGGTAGTTGTCTGAGGATATATGGGGACCTAAATAAACTTCTAGTCCATTAAGTGAGGGCGAATAGTGTTTAAGCTCGGTTAGAACAGCCGCGGTAATACCTGACAAAGAGCCGCGTCGTCCAGCATGTATAGAGGCAATAATACCATGAGGTTTCGATGGAATATCTGGTGTAGGTAAGTACAGTAAGATCGGTAAACAATCGGCCCATTTGACAGCTAAAGTGAGTGATGGTGTTGAACAAAGTAAGGCGTCGACATCATCTGTAATGTTTGGGCTGTTCTTATCAATCCATTGAATCTGATTAGAATGAGTTTGGTTCATCCAGTAAACAGGTCCATCAAAGGGTGGTGAATCAGGAGTAAATTTAGATGACTTTCTGGACAGCCCAACGTGAATATTTTGGTGATTGAAAAAAGAGTATGAGGACGAATCTATTAAGTTTGTCATGGTTTCAACGCATAGCCTAATCCAGAATCGGATTCAATAAGACCGTGAAGTTCTAACGCACTTAATGTCGCTAGTAGTAACGGGGTGTCAAGTTGGGTTTGAATACGAAGGTTATCTAAATTTTGTGGGGTGAAATGAAGGGATTTAAGTACCTTTTTTTCAGATTTGTTTAATTCAACGGTCACGGTTTTCGGTTGTTTTGGAAGTGATGAAAACAGTGATGAATAGGTTGTGAAAATATCATTGGGGTGTGTTGTAAACTGTGCCCCATCTTTAAGTAGACTATTAACGCCTTTACTTGTTTCTGTAAAAATATCTCCGGGAACCGCAAATACATCTTTATTATCTTCTAAGGCTAGTTTAGCGGTAATCATAGAGCCACTTTTAACCGACCCTTCAACCACTAATATACCTAAGCTTAACCCACTTACAATTCGGTTTCGTTGGGGGAAATGATGAGGCTTGCTTCCTACACCAGGTGGGAACTCAGATAACAAGCATCCATTTTGTTCAATTTGATAAAATAAGCCTACATTTTCGCTTGGGTAACATCGGTCGAGACCATTCCCTAATACAGCCACGGTATATTTATTTTCATTTAAGGAAACTTGATGAGCCATAGTATCAACTCCGGATGCGAGCCCAGACACAATACAAAATCCCTGACACAGGTGCTTGGTAAAATATTGAGCGACTTTTTTACCATAAACACTCATTTTTCTAGGACCCACGACCCCAAGACAGGGTTTGTTTAAGCACTTTAATTGTCCTTTGTAATACAAAACTAGCGGTGGATAGGCTACTTTAGATAATTGTTCTGGATAATCATTATCACCAAAACATGTGATTGCAATACTATGAGTTTTAAGTGTGGCTTCAATTTGTACTTCGTTAAATTGTTCAAGACGTGAGCGAAGCGTGTTTCTTGCCGATTCCGATGTTTTTTGGTGTGTAAAGTAGGTGTCTAGTGCGTCTTGAATAGACTCAGCATACTGATAAAATAATAGCAGCTCATGCGCCATTTTAGGACGGTCATAACAAACCGCACTAATCGTTAAGAATGTCCCCCTAGTGATAGTCATATAAAATCTTTTCTTTAACCTCCTTGTCACAGTGTATTAAGTCATCTAATGATAAATTATGTTGAATGGGGAATCGCTCTAAAGCGGATAAAATAGTGGTATGGATATCCGTAAATCTAATTTTTTTAGATAAAAATAAAGAGACAGCTGATTCGTTAGCCGCATTCATAATAGCCGGTGCATTTCCTCCTTGAATACCCATATCAAAGGCTAACTTCAGAAGTGGGAATGCGGTGATATTCGGTTCAAAAAATTCAAGAGCTCCACATGAGGTCAAACTTGTCTTAGGCCATGGGTTTTCCCATTTTTTAGGGTATGAAAGGGCATATTGAATGGGAAATCTCATATCAGGGCTTCCCATTTGAGCTAAAAGCGTACCATCAGTAAACTCAACCATAGAATGGACAATACTGGTAGGATGAACGACAACATCAATTTGGTCGTATGGTACAGAAAATAAATGATGCGCTTCAATCACTTCCAAGCCTTTATTCATTAATGTTGCTGAGTCTATAGAGATTTTCGATCCCATATCCCAATTTGGGTGCTTTAAGGCGTCTTCTGGAGTAATAGAGTGTAACAACGATGGATCTGTTTTGAAGAAAGGACCTCCAGAAGCTGTTAAGATGAGTTTGCTGATTTGTTTCGTATCTTCACCAATACCAGCTAAACATTGTTTGATGGCCGCATGTTCAGAGTCGATAGGTAGAATGGGAACATTTCGTTCCTTAGCTAATGGCATGAAAATATCACCAGCTGTCACCAATACTTCTTTACATGCCAACCCAATGGGTGAGCCGGATTTAATACCGATTTCAGTGGCTTTAAGTGCGGTTGTTCCAACGATGGCCACCACTAATAAATCACATGTAACTTGAGCGATCTCATTAAGTCCGGCTGAACCAAAAAATAATGTAGTATTAGGAAACTCTTCTTTTAGTAAATGATAATCGGATTCGGTTTGAATACACACAAATTCAGGTTGATACGTTCGAACTTGCTCTCTTAATAACGATATATTTCGACCTGCGCTTAGTCCTTTGACTCGAAATTGATCACTAAATTCACGAATAACGTCTAATGTTTGTGTTCCGATCGATCCAGTTGATCCAAGTATAATGATGTCTTTCATAATAAAAGTTCCAGAAAAATTATCGCAAATGGAGTGACGGCAATTGTACTATCCAAACGATCATAAAACCCACCATGACCGGGCAAAAAATTAGAAGAGTCTTTAACGTTAAAAAAACGTTTGGTCATTGATTCGTGTAAATCTCCTAATTGAGATATAATAGAAACAATTAAACCAAAAGCAGCTAATAGGAGCAATGGCCAATCTAATATAAACGAAAAGGCGATGGCATAAATAACAGTAGAGATCAAACCTATTGTAGATCCTTCAATTGTTTTATTAGGACTAAATTGAGAAAAAGAGCGCTTTCCAATTAAACGGCCTCCAAAATAAGCCATCGAATCTGTGATCCAAATACAAGATAATATCAGAAGTACTATAACTAAGCCATTTTCCATATGCCGTATAAAGAACAATCCACTTATTGTTAGTGATAAATAGATAGATCTAAGCATAAAAAATAAGGATGAGTTTGCACCAATAACTTGACCATGCCTGAGTTCAAGAACCAATAATAAATGAATAGCGGCAAAGAAAACGGCCATTTCTAGAATGTAATCGGAGAGTAATATACTTGAGACAAATAAAACAGGCAATAAAATTAAACTGAATCCTTTAACAAGTACAGACGATTTTGTATGGCTGTTAATGGTAAGTAACTCGTAGTTTATTAAACTTGCAAAAATGAGCAAGCCCCAAAATAATGGTGTCATTCCAATAATGAGTGCCGTTAAGGAAATTGTGCCCAAGATAATACCTGTAATAAGTCTCTTTTTCATTTAAAGCCCCCCAAAACGTCGGTGTCTATCTTGAAAGCTTTTGATAATACTTACAAGTTCATGTAAAGAAAAGTCAGGCCATAAGGTTTCTGTGAAAAAGAGTTCACTGTATGCACATTGCCATAGCATAAAATTACTCAGTCGATATTCACCACCTGGTCGAATGAGAATCTCGGGGTCTGGTAAATCGTGAGTGTAAAGTGTTTCTGTAATTAACTCTTCAGTAATTTCAGCGTCTTTTAGTCCACGACTTGAAATAGTTTTTACGGCGGAGCATAACTCATTTCTAGATCCATAATTAAACATTATATTAACTTGTAATCCAGTAAAATTAGCTGTCTTTTCTTCAGATTCTTTAATCAAATTTGAGACATCTTGAGACAATTCGCTCATATCCCCATAAAATCGCAGCTTAACTTTGTTGTTAATAAGTTTGTGAATCTCATTTTTGAGAACTTTTTTTAAGAGTGTCATTAAAAAACTTACTTCAGTTTTAGGACGTTTCCAATTTTCAGTTGAAAACGCATAAACACTTAAATATGAAATACCAAGTGCATCGCAATGTTCGATCGTTTCAGTGAGTGTTTGATATCCTTTCTGATGTCCAACATATCTAGCTTCACCTTTTTCTTTGGCCCATCTTCCATTTCCATCCATAATAATGGCAATATGTTTAGGAATAGATGACCTGTCTATAGAGTATTTATCAAGTATGGAGGTGTAATCCGTAATCATTAAACAGTTAAAATTTCAGTTTCTTTTTTAGTGACAAGTTCGTCAATATCATGGGTATATTTATCAATCACTTTTTGAACTTCATCTTGAGCATGTTTTAGGTCATCTTCAGTTGAGTCATCTGATTTTTTAACGCTATCTAAATAATCACGTCTAATATTACGTAAAGAAACCTTACTATCCTCAGCCTCTTTTTTAATTACTTTAATCAAATCTTTACGTCGTTCCTCTGTAAGGTCTGGAAGTCGTAACCGTATAACACTTCCATCTGTTTGTGGGTTTAAGTTTAGGTCTGAAGTTAGAATTCCTTTTTCAACAGCTGAAACGGCACTCGCGTCATAAACATTAATAACAAGGGTGCTATTATCACTTGCTGAAACATTAGCTAGTTGTGTAATTGGTGTTAAAGCACCATAATAATCCGCTTTTACACTATTTAATAAGTCCGGATTAGCTCTACCTGTTCGAATCCCAGATAACTTAGTTTTTAATGATTCAATAGATTTCGACATTTTATCGTGCAATTCATTCATTTTAATCTCCTATTTTAGATCCAATAGTATTACCATTCAAGAGGCTTTTAATATTTCCACTTTCAGTTAAATTCAGAACTACTATTGGAATTTTGTTATCCATGGATAATGAAATTGCCGTAGAATCCATTACTTGAATGTTTTCTTTTAGTACATCCATGTAGCTTAAATGATTAAACTTTTTAGCATCAGAGTGTTCCATCGGATCTTTATCGTAAACACCATCCACTTTTGTTGCTTTAATAATGACATCCGCCTTAATTTCGGCAGCGCGTAAAGCGGCTGTTGTATCTGTAGTAAAATAAGGATTTCCTGTTCCAGCCGCAAAAATAACAATACGTCCTTTGGAGAGGTGTCTCATAGCGCGTCTTAATATAAAAGGTTCAGCTATTTCTTTCATTTCTATTGATGTTTGAACTCTTGTTGGAACCCCAACATTTTCTAGAGCATCACGTAAGGCTAGTGCATTCATAACTGTAGCAAGCATACCACTATGATCAGCCGTAACTCGGTCCATGCCATTAGCTGCAGCTGAAATCCCTCTAAATATATTACCCCCACCAATTACAATTCCGATTTGTGCACCTAATTCAAATCCTTGTTTGAGTTCATTAGCAACATAGGTTAAAAAACTAGGATCAATACCATAATCTCTATCACCTTTGAAGGCTTCACCACTAAGTTTTAGTAATATTCGTTTATAAGGATTTTGAATCATTGCATTTAGTTTAGCAACCTTTATTATTTATTGACAAGTTTCAAAAATATTAAGTTTTTTCAATGTTTTGTTTTAATGTTAAAAGGGTAATTAATATGTATAGAGTTTAAGACCACTAATGGGGGATAGTATGGAAAGAAAGGATGACGAAATGAAACCACTTTTAAATGAAAATGTCCTCGATAGTCAAAAAAAGGTAGAGCGTATAGAGTATGTAATGGACTTTGGTAAAGTTTACATTCAATACGATTTTTGTTTGAACTAAATAGTTTGTTATTTATTAAATGTAATACTTATGATAGTATCTACATGTGCTTATAACTATTGAAAAATCATTAAAAAAAGTTGAACTCAATGTGATCTTATCACTTTTGGCTGATCAATGGTGGTCAAAAGGTAGAACGTATGACGATCTAGAAAAAATATTAGATCATACAGATCTAATATACGTTATCAGGTGTCCAGATACCAATACTGTTGTAGGGTTCGCCAGAGTTCTTACAGATTATTATTATGTTGCCACGATTTATGATGTTGTCATAGCATCTGAACATCAACATAAAGGAGTGGGTAAGCAACTTATTCAATATATATTAAGTTGTTCAGAATTAAGCAAGATTCATCATATTGATCTAAGTTGTAAAAACAATGTATTAGATTTTTACAAAGATTTAGGATTTGAGACACTCGATAAGAGTTTGAATTTTTTAAGGTTTTATTCAGAGAGTAGTTCGTATAAATAGGTGATAGCCAAAAAGTAACCTTTTTTACCAAATCCACAAAGTTGTGCATCGCAAGCTCCAGCAGTCATTGACTGGTGACGAAAAGCTTCACGTTTATGAACATTACTCAAATGAACTTCAACTTTTGGAATATTTAATGACGCTAATGCATCTCTAATGGCTACACTATAATGTGTATAAGCTGCAGGGTTGATGATAATGGCTTGAAACGTATGTGCATTTTGAATTTTGGTAATTAGCTCACCTTCATCATTACTTTGAAAATGTTCAATATCTAAATTAAGACTTAACGCATGCTGTTTACAGTCGGTTATGATAGACTTAAGGGTGTCTGACCCATAAATTTCGGGTTCTCGTTTACCTAGTAAATTAAGATTAGGGCCATTTATTATTAAAATTCTTGCTGTCATATTATTATCCTTTATCGGTTAAAGATTTATAGGCTTGAATTAAGTCGGGTGTAGTGAATTTGTCATAAACGCATGTATCGCCAATACTTACTGGTAAAATAAACCTTATTTTACCTTTTCGAACCTTTTTGTCAGATTGGAGTAGTGGAATGTAGTCATTAATTTGTAAATGATCTAATTCACAATCAAACTTCAAGTTTTTTAATAAATTTTGTATCCGTTCATTATCTTCATTTGAAAGAAGCGATTTATGGGTAGCTGCATTAGCGGCGATAGCCATACCAAGTGCGACGGCTTCACCATGCTTGTAATCAATATAACGATGTGCGGCCTCTATAGCATGGCCAAAAGTATGGCCCAAGTTTAATGTTTCTCTAAGCCCAGCTTCTTTTTCATCTAACTGAACGACTTCCGCTTTATTATGAGCCGAACGTGTAATAATATGATCCCATTTATCAGGGGCATCCGTATATTGATAGGTTGATAAATCGTTAGCATGTGTC
The DNA here is from genome assembly GCA_902558105.1 of uncultured Candidatus Marinamargulisbacteria bacterium. GTDB lineage: Bacteria > Margulisbacteria > Marinamargulisbacteria > UBA817 > CACECR01 > CACECR01. Next base: position 25,833 of record CACECR010000011.1, read on the forward strand.
TCTAAATATTCAAATAGTTCGGGGTCTCTAATAATCCCATATTTAACAATTTCGGCCATCCCACATCTCATTTCGTCTGTTGGTAATGTGTGGAGTATTTTGGGATTTATGAACGTACACAAAGGTTGATAGAAAGACCCAATTAAGTTTTTTCCACTAGTGTGATTAACCCCTGTTTTACCACCAATAGATGCATCTACTTGTGCTAATAAACTTGTTGGGCATTGAATAAGATTGATCCCTCTTAAATAACTTGCCGCAACAAATCCAACTAAGTCTCCAATAACACCACCACCAAAAGCAATGATTGTATCAATTCGTTCAAATTTTAAGTTACACAGTATATCTAAAATTTCAGAAACGGTCGTTAAATTTTTTTGGGGCTCACCACTCGGAATAGTATAGATGTGAAAGTTAGTTTCACTTTCTTGAAAAAGTGGGGTTAAATGTTCATTAATTAAGGACTCTAATTCATGTGTCGTCACGCATAATATGGATTGACCTTTATTAGCCTGTTTCCAAAACGTATACAAATCGTTAAATGTATTTGAAATAATGATAGGTGAATTCTGAGTTCTATTATAGTTAAGAGGAATAGTTTTCATAATAGCTCCACACTAATTGGCTGATGTCTTCAATAGTTTTATTATCCGTATTTATGGACCAAGAAGCAAGTCTTTCATACTCAGATTGTCTTGAATTATATAGTGCTTCTAAATGAGTCCTGTTTCTAGCTAATGGACGGCTTTCATCATTGTTTAGTCTATCTAATATAGTTTTAAACGAGGTTTTTAGAAACACAATGGGGCCAAGTTTTTGGCATATTTGGCTTACTTCTTTTTGTAGTAAAAAGCCACCTCCAGTAGATATAATAGATTGCTTGTAGTTAGATAATTGATGTGCTAACTCAAGCTCAAGGTTTCTAAAGTGGGGTTCTCCAAAGCGGTCAAATAATTCAGAAATACTCAGTGTTTGATGACGTTCAATTTCTTGATCTGTATCAATATAGTCTAATTGCATTGATTCTGAAATATGAGACGCTATGCTTGATTTTCCACACCCCATAAATCCCATTAAAAACAGTTTTTGACTACTCAACGGTAACACTTTTTGCTAGATTTCTTGGCTGATCAACATTACATCCTAATTCAATTGAAATATGATAGGATAGAAGTTGTAATGGAATCACAGATAACATTGGCGTTAAATCTTGTGAGCATTTTGGAATGTAAATAATATCTTCAGACATGTCATTAAACGAATCATCACCTTCACTTGCGATAATAATAAGCTTACCATCTCTAGCTTTAACTTCTTGAATATTTGAAATCATTTTGTCATACGTATCGGATTGAGGACATAAACAAACAATCGGCATATTTGCATCGATGAGTGCAATTGGTCCATGCTTGAGCTCTCCTGCAGGATATCCAGTTGAATGTATATAAGAAATTTCTTTTAACTTAAGAGCACCTTCAAGAGCCGTTGGGTAGTTGACTCCACGACCAATAAAAATAAAATCTCTACTAGAAGCATATTTTTTTGCAATCACTTTTAGTTGATCGTTTAATTGTAAGCATTTTTCAATTAAGTCAGGTAGCTGAGATAACTCATCAAGACGACCGGCTAACTCTGAGTCTGATACTGTTTTTTTGCTAAAACCAAAATATAACGAAAAAAGATATATGTTAAGAAGTTGTGCTAAATAGTTTTTGGTACTAGCCACACCGATTTCTGGGCCAGAGTGAGTGTAAATGACACCATCTGACTCTCTATCAATACTACTATTTTTTACATTAACGAATGAAAATACCTTGAAAAACTTTGATTTAGCTTCTCTAATGCAGGCAAGAGTATCGGCTGTTTCACCAGACTGAGAAATACCAATAACCGCTTCATTACCTGAGGATAGTAGATGTCTATAACGAAATTCTGAAGAAATATCTACTTCAGTTGGAATCCGAGCAAATTTTTCAATCCAGTATTTGGCAATTAAACCAGCATGCCAGGAGGTTCCACATGCTTGAATAATAAAACGGCCAATTTTAGAAAGAGATCGTTTATCTAAATTTAAGTGTTTAAAGTTTATTTTATTGTCATTGATATGCTTAGATAAAATAGAACGAATAACTGTAGGTTGTTCGTAAATCTCTTTAAGCATAAAGTGTTCATACCCACCTTTTTCAGCATCTTCAGGGCTCCATGCAATATGCTGTGTTTCTTTGTTTAATGTGTTGCCACTTAGGTCAGTTACAGTAACTGTATTTTCAGTTAAAATGACACATTCATCGTCCTCAAGAAACATAATGTCTTTAGTATGATTAATAATCGCATTAATGTCTGAAGCTAAGTAATTATCTTGTTTGCCAAGCCCAACAATTAGAGGACTTCCATTTCGAATGGCTACTATTTTATTGGGATCTTGTTCACTAATTGCCACTAAACCATAAGATCCTTCTAAATCTTTGCAAGCACGTCTAACGGCATCTTCTAAAGAATCCACAAAGTAATGATCGATCAAATGTGCAATAACCTCAGAGTCTGTTTCAGATCTAAAGATATGCCCTTTGTTTTGAAGATCTTTTTTCAAGCTAGCATAGTTTTCAATAATACCGTTATGAACGATAGATACTTTTTTATTTGGGCAAAGATGAGGGTGCGCGTTAATTTCGTTTGGAACACCGTGAGTCGCCCATCGAGTATGACCAATTCCGAGTTGAGCATTAACATTTAATGTCTTGAAAACATTACTTAGGTTGAATAATTTTCCAGATTTTTTCCAAGTTGTAATGTCATTATTGGACATGACGGAAATTCCTGAAGAGTCGTAACCTCTATAACTTAGTCTTTCCAATCCAACGAGAATTACAGATGGAATATCTTTAGGTCCAATATAAGCAACTATTCCACACATTTGTAATTCTCCTTAATTAAGTAAATCTATTATATCAAATTAAATGAACTTGAAAAGAATTACTTAGTTATACCTTGCATTCTAGATAGTTCGGTTTCTTTTTCAGCACCTGTGAGGTAACGCATAGCCACTGTCGTTGCATTGTGTATTGCCTTTTTCTCTATGTGGAGATGGTGTGTTGCTGATCCTGCAATTTGTGGTAAATGTGAAATACAAATTAATTGTTGTTTTTTTGAAATAACGTTTAGCTTATCTCCCATACTAGCAGCGGTGACCCCTCCAACTCCAGTATCAATTTCATCAAAAATGAGTGTGGGTGCCGATTGTGAATGTGTTTGATTGACTTTAAGAGCCAACATAATACGAGACAATTCACCACCAGATGCAATTTTGTGGAGTTCTTTAGGTGGTTGTCCTGGATTTGTAGAAATTTTCAAACTTAGTTCATCAATGCCATTTTTTTGTATGAATTCAGAGTGAGAAAACTCTACCTGAACGGTTTGACTAAGAAAATTCAGTGCTTTCATTTCGTTTTGTATACTTTTACTAAAACGATCCACATAATCAACTCTCTCCTGGCTAATTTTTTTCGCAAGTTTTTGACTTAATTCAACGGCTTGCTCCAATTCCTGTTTAAGTTCCTGAACGGATTGATTGGAATTTTGGAGCTCAAACAATTCAGTTTCTAATGATGAAAGATGATTTAAAAGGTCGTTGACAGAGTTGACATGGTACTTGGTACATTGTTTGAAAATGATATCTAAACGCGATTCTAGTTCTGATAAGGAGTGTGAGTTCGAATCGAAGTTATCTGTTAATGAAAATTGGCTTGGAAATTCATTAAGTTCATAATAGAGCCCTTCTAATTGTTGATGGATAGTCGTAAATTGTGAATCTAAACTTGAGAGTTTTTGAGTGTTTTTAATGGCATCTTGTAAAAAAGAGGTGCAATTGAATAGAGTTTCTTTAATCGACTCGGTTAGAGTTTGTCGTTCTTGATGGCTTTGAATATGTTGGAGTTCTTTCTTAAGTTCGGAATCTTCTTTTTCTTTAAACTCATAGCTAGAAATATCATGAATCTGATAATTTAGGAGTTCAATTTTTTCATCTTTTTGTTGAATAGAAGATGAGCGAGATTGATACTGTTTGAGAAGTGTTTGATACTTAGAGAACTGTAACTTATAGTCCTGTTTTAGCTTACTAAGAGACTGACCACAAAAGTCATCATAAATATCGAGTTGAAACTGTGGTGAAAAAAGCTGATGCGTATCATGTTGTCCAGTGAGTTGAAGGCAGTAGGGGATTAGTTCTTTCAAGACTTTGACCGGAACTGTTTGTCCATTGACTCGAGCCTGACTTGATTTGCTTCTGCGTAATCTTCTAGAAATAATAAGAGTGTTGTCTCCATCTGTATAGTTCTGGATAAGTTCAGATTGTTGATTGCTGGGAATCTCAAATGTAGCTTCAATAAATGCGGTGTCTTTTTCATAATGAATGTAGTCGTCATTCGCTTGTTTTCCAGAAAGTAATTCAATAGCATCAATTAATATAGATTTTCCGGCCCCAGATTCTCCTGTAATAACTGTAAACCCTTCATTAAATTGTAGGTCGCAGTCATCTATTATAGCTAAGTGTTGTATTCTAAGGTTATCTAACATTATATTTTCCTATAAATAAATATCATATCACGGCCCCAATCAAATGTTGCATTGAAAGATTTGCATAATTCTACATTTTTTACTGACAAATTTCGCGTAACGGTAATAATCACAGTTCCTGCTTCTATTGAATTTAGTTTTTGAGTGAGTTTAGTTAAGGTTTCACTGGAAAAACAGGTGCAAGTAATATAGATATGACTTACTTTTGGAAGAGGAATCTTAAAAAAATCATTTTTGATATACTTACAATGTTTATTAAGCTTTAAAAAATGAGTCATTTTTTGTGAAAATAGTAGTCGTTCTTCTATGCATTCTATGCCAATCGTTTGAGCGCCTGATAAAAGATGAATATCAGTACACATATATCCGTAGCCTGAACCTAAATCTAAAAAAGTATGTGTCTTATTTAACTTTAAGATTTTGGCTAGTTGATAGCTTACTGAGACCGGACTCGATGCATACGTAAGTTCAGTTGTTTTTTGTGATGATTTGAGCTGGAATTCTTCTTTGAATGAGTTATGAGTTGTCCATAAATATAAGTAACGATAAAAACGAACAAGAAGTAATTTGGGATTTAAAAATAATTTCCAAATATTTAATATTCGGTTGAGTGATACTAAGCTTCTTGTGAGAATAAAATCAACACTATTAAAACGAAATGACTGTAACATGTACTAATAGTTTAGTTTATACTAAATGTTGAAGTAAATAGTCTGGATTAGGCTCAGATATTGATTTGAGTTCCAAAAATCGATACACTAAGCCTATGATGTACATTAGCCAAAATCCATATACGCAGGAAAAATTACAAGAATTTAAACTCGATTCAAATGATGATCTAGGTCATAAATTACAGCTTTTACATGATGGTTTTGTAGCGTGGAGTCAAAAGACTTTTGAGAATCGTGCCGAACAATTTTTGAAATTTTCTAAGTTGCTAGCGTCACAAGAAAAATCCTGTTCGGAATTAATTAGCATTGAAATGGGCAAACCTATTCATGAATCCCGTCGAGAAATACAAAAATGTTGTC
>CACECR010000012.1 GCA_902558105.1 uncultured Candidatus Marinamargulisbacteria bacterium
TGGTTTCTGAAATAGCCGCACTCATAGAATCTGTCATTTTTTCAGCATATAAAATAACGCGTCCATTTTCATTACGAGCCGCACGTCCAATGGTTTGAATCAGCGACTTCTCATTACGTAGGAAGCCTTCTTTATCGGCATCTAATATCGCCACCAGTGATACTTCTGGTAAATCGAGTCCTTCTCTTAATAAATTAACTCCCACTAGAACATCAACCTTACCGGACCGAAGTTCGTGTAAAATATCTACACGCTCTAAAGTTGTGATGTCTGAATGCAAATATCGTACCTTCAGGTCTCGATTTGAAAAATAATTAGATAGATCCTCACTCATCTTTTTAGTAACAGCCGTCACTAAAACACGCTCATCTTTTTCAATTCTTTCTAGTATTTCAGCATATAAATCTTCAATTTGTCCTTCCGCAGGTCTAACGTCAATTTCTGGGTCTAACAGTCCTGTCGGTCGAATGATCTGCTCGGCTATGTGATACCCAGACCATTTACGTTCGTCATCGATGGCTGATCCGAATTTACATTGCTCTAATTCATAATCACCTGGAGTAGCAGAGACATAGACGCGTTGTTTAATACGTTCATTAAATTCATCAAAGTTTAATGGACGGTTATCTAATGCTGATGGTAACCTGAACCCATAATCTACTAAGTTCATTTTTCTAGAGCGATCTCCTTGATACATACCACGAACCTGTGGCATAGTGACGTGAGATTCATCTATGAATGTAATGAAGTCGTCAGGAAAAAAATCTAATAATACTCCTGGTGGCTCGCCTTCTTGCTTTCCAGATAAATGGCGAGCATAGTTTTCAACGCCTTTACAATAGCCAATTTCTTCCATCATTTCTAAATCATATTTTGTTCGTTGTTCCAAACGCTGAGCCTCTACTATGAGTCCATCTTGGCGTAGTCTCGCCACTCTAGAATGTAATTCAGCGCGAATATTAGCAATCGCTGAGTCTTTTTCACCCTTTACAACGTAATGAGTAGCTGGAAAAAGATCAAAAGAACTGACAACTTCTTCAATTTCTCCTGTTACAGGATGTAAAATACTCATTTTCTCACATTCATCACCAAAAAACTCTAATCGTAATAAAGACTCTGACCACACAGGAAAAATATCGATAGTATCTCCTTTTACACGATACCTACCTTGCTTAAGCTCAATATCATTTCGTTCGTATTGAATATCTTCGAGTTCTAATAAAAATTTTCGCCTAGGAATTTGATCTCCAATTTTTAACGGAATCACCGCATTCAGATATTCTTCAGGAACACCCAGCCCGTAAATACAAGACACTGAGGCCACAATGATAGTATCATTTCGAGTTAATAATGACCTTGTTGCACTATGGCGAAGTCGTTCTACCTCTTCATTAACATCAGACTCTTTTTCAATGTATAAATCTCGTTGAGCGACGTAGGCCTCTGGCTGATAATAGTCATAGTAGGACACAAAATATTCAACCGCATTATTTGGAAAAAAGCGTCTAAACTCAGCACACAATTGTGCGGCAAGGGTTTTATTATGAGCTAATATCAATGCCGGTCTATTGAGACTGGCAATAGTATGAGCCATCGTAAATGTCTTACCTGAACCGGTAACACCTAGCAGAATTTGTTCATTTACATTATTCATTATATTTTGCACAAGTGTTTCAATTGCCTGTGGTTGATCTCCACTCGGTTTAAATTCAGAACTCAAATCAAATTTCATAGTATTCTTAGTTTGCTACTTTACATAATTATTGTACATGAATTGATTAGTAACTTCCTAGACATTATTTAGTGTATGCGCTACTATTTTTACTCATACTCTCATTTAAATTTTGTCGACAATCAAGGAGATCATATGTCACCTTTAAATAGTTTTAGCTCTGTTTTTAAAATAGATAATCTACTGAAAATTTTAAAAAACCCAGCATTTTACATATTTGTAGTATCTGTATTTATTTCTACAGTAATTGGGCAATCTATAGAACCCAAATGGGGTGTTGAGAAAATTGCATTAGATGTATCTAAAACTGAAACAGATGAACTCTACTACGTATATAAAAATAAACCCAAGGTAATAGAATCTATTCTGCCAATAAAAGACGCTACTATAACAGTAGAAAATTTAAGTGAATTATCGTTAACTAAACAAGCCATACCAGAAGAAGAGTTTGTTTTTGAAACTATCACCAAAGGTGACCAGACAGAAACAAAATACTTTCAATTAAAGTCTCAACGTCATTGGGGGGTTTGGAGTTTACTACCAGCTATTGTAGCTATTTTATTATGTTGGATTACTCGTGAACCTATTACCTCTTTATTTTCCGGGATTGTAGTTGGATCTTTCTTACTTGGTAAATATGACTTATCCGATCAAGTCTTTCTTGAAATTTTTATGACAAAAAATGCAGCTGGTATTTTACTTCTTTATTTATGGTTGCTTGGTGGTTTAATGGGTGTTTGGGCACGAACAGGTGCGGCTCAAGCATTTGCGCAATTAATGACTAAGCATGTAGTTAAAGGCCCACGTACCGCTAAATTAGTGGCATGGGCTTTAGGTATTATTTTCTTCCAAGGGGGAACAATGAGTACGGTTCTTGTTGGTACAACCGTGAAACCGATTGCTGATAAAGAAAATATCAGTCACGAAGAACTTTCATATATAGTTGATTCAACAGCCTCTCCTATTGCATGTTTAATTCCATTTAATGCATGGCCCGCTTATGTACAAGCTTTTTTAGTGGTATCAGGTGCTAGCTTTTTAGCTACTGAAGCTGATAGATTAGCGTTTTTCTTTAAAAGCGTACCTCTTAGTTTTTATTCGATTTTTGCAGTCTTAGGTACTTTTTTATTAAGTATGGATAAGGCCCCATTTTTAGGCAGCAGATTTAGACAGGCCATCAAAAGATCTCGAGAAACTGGAAAACTTGATGCGCCTGGTTCACAACCATTGTCAGCAAAGGAATTACAATCGAGTCATGTTCCAAAAGGATATACTCCACATATTATTGATTTCTTTGTTCCTCTTGTATTATTACTTGGTACAACTATTTTCACTTTTTTATCTAGTGGGTCGCCTAATGTTAGGTGGGCATTTGGTTTTGCACTATTATCTGGTTGTGTCTTGGCACTTTTTAGAGGAATGTCTATTACTCAATTAATCGAAGGAATTGGAGAAGGTCTTAAAGGTGTTGTTATGGGGTCTGTCATTTTGATACTGGCGATTACTATCGGACTCATCAGTAGAGAAACTGGTGGTGGCTTATATCTTGTTGAGTTATTAGGCGGTGGACTTCCTTATTGGATTCTTCCGACACTACTTTTAATCTTAACAATGATTATTGCGTTTTCAACAGGTACGAGTTGGGGAACATATGCTGTAGCATTTCCATTAGCTATGCCTCTAGCGTGGGCTATTGCTAATACTCAGGGATTACTTTACGCTGAATTTTACATGATGGTTTGTTTTGCAGCTGTTTTAAACGGAAGTGTTGTTGGAGATCAATGCTCACCAATTTCAGATACAACGATTTTAAGTTCAATGGTCACAGGTTGTGATTTAATGGACCACGTTAAAACACAGATCATTCCAGCCGTTGCTGCGGCTAGTTTAGCTGGGATTTGTTGGACACTTGCCGTTATTTTCTTTGCAGGTGCCTAATCAGTATTTATTAGATTTTATTAAACAGTTTGGGGGAAACACAATGAGTTATGCCACATTACAACGTGGCATTTCTTATTTTATTAGAGACTATGGATATATAGCTTTTGTTAAAACAAGTATTGGTAATTTAGTATTAGGAGATCCAATTTCATGTACTAAAAATACAAATACTTTAATCATAAACTACTTGAAACACTATCCCAATTCTCACTTCTTTTATATTTCATCACATACTAAACTTTTTTTAGACAGTCTTCAATTTAATACTCATAAATTAGGAGATGAGCACTCTATACATTTACCGACATTTCAAGGTACCTGGAGTACTCATAAAAGCCTGAGGAGTGGTTACAATAAATTCAGTAAATCAGCTATCTTTTTTGAATCTACACTTGAAAAAGAAACTATTAAACAAATACATTCTCTTGAAAAACAATGGATACTTAGTAAAGATCACAAAAGTAATATCTCATTTATGATTCGACCATTTACTGACTATTCTGAGCAAGATTGTCGCTATTTTTTTTCATATACTCACAATGAATTAGCCGCTGTTTTACGATTAACCCCTACATATAATCAATCGAATGATTATTACTGTGATGCGTTTTTTTCTAACCCAGAACTTAAATCAATTAAAGATTATATGATGTTATCTACTATCAATCTACTAAGAACAGAGGGGGCCAAAAACTTAAACCTTGGGCTTAGCCCTTTTTCTAAAATACCAATCAATAAACATACAACTCTCACAGAAACTCTGTTTAGGCTTATATATCTAACGAATTTCCCAAAATTTGGATATAGAGGTATCAACGTCTACCAGAATAAGTTCCATGGAGTAAAAGAATCAAAATTCATGTCAACACGACACGCATTTACTGTACCACTACTCTGGAAAACTTGGTGCTTAATGTCAACTTATAATTTATATGTTAATGCTACTGATGGGCCAGCGTTTATTCCATTTTTTCTCCAGTAGCTTTGCTCTTCTCCGTTTTCATCTAAGATTTTATACTCTAACGCATCAGGCCTTAACTCTGCAAAATCTACCAATGCCTCTAAACCAACTCGTAATGTGAATACTTCATCAAACTCGTGAACATAATATAAACTCCCCCCAACAGTTGCTCCATAATATCCAAATGCAAATCCAGCTAGTTTATTTTCACCTGAACCAATATATCTAGCGATATTAATAACAGGTAATGGTATTACTGTCATTTCATAACTTTCATCTATACTTTCTAATCCTTCTTTTGCATTTTCAGACAAACTTGGAAATAAATAATTTAGGTATAAATTAGTGGTCCAACGATCTCCATTGTAATCCCAACCAGTACTAACAATATCCAAATGCATATCAGCATATGCTTTATAATTATTTCCAAGTATCCATAATATATAATCTGTATTATCTAATATATTCCCAGATAAAGGAGTGATAGTTTGAGGTAAATTTAAACGAACATATTCCAGTGAATAGGTTGAGTTTCCTACTACTTTAGAATATTCTAATCCAATTGTTCTCTGCTTAAACACTTTTAAAAACTCATCATTAAAATCACCTGAATCGATATCAACTGTGGGGGCAGGCAACGGGAGCCAAAACCAACCTTCAAAATACGTAATTCCAAATGTACCCCACTTTGAATAATACATTGATCTAATCGCGTACTGTGCTTCATCTTTTTTACCCACTGGAGTATCAATGAAATCACTTATTGATTTAGTAGGATCTTCAGCCATTCCCTCTTGAATATCTTGATCTAGTGATCCTAAATCCATTGTTTTATATTTTGGAAGATAATAAAGTTGAACTTCCACGTTTTCAATCGGATAAATATTAAGTTGTGCAACTTCTAGAGGAACCCTTCGTTCTTTTTTTGTCATATTTGTTTTTAATGAAAAGAAATCTGGAGGTAGTAAAAAATCAACAGGAGACATGTAACTCCCTTGCCCCCAAACAATGGTTTGTTTACCAAGTGACACGTTTAAATAATCGTTGATATCATATTCAATATATAATTGCCTGAACTCAAAATCTGTTGTATCAACTGCTGCACTAATTTCGGTGTCTTCAAATCCTTCGTAATACACAAACTTTGCATTTAGAGTTGAGTGAATAAATCTTAACTCAGTATTAACCTTAAGTCTTGACCATGACTCTTCATAAGCTAAAGTGACATATTTGCTAAACCGGTTCCAATCTATACTATTAATATAATATAAGCCTGTTCGCCCAATAAAATGTTCGTCCCAATAATTTTTAAACCCTGAATCTTGTTTATAACTTATTGTTTCAAATTCACTAAAATCCTCAAGACCTAGATCAACATTTCCATAACTTAAGGTCGCAATTAAAGTGACTAATAATAGAATTCTCTTCATTTTTAAGCCCTCAAAAAAAACAATCTTAATATGTTAACAATATACTCAAATATTGTCAATCTTATCAATATCATTCCAATTAATAGCTTGTCTAAAGTAATGATCATCTTTAGCGTTTGATTTAGAATTTGATTTAGGTTTATTTTTTGAGCTTTTTTTACCAAAAGACAATTTAACTTCTCGTTTTTTAATTATTTTTTGTCGATTGTCTAAATCTTTTTTTAATTGTTCGGCTTCTTTTTTCCACTCATCTTTTTGTTGATTATTAGTCATACAATACTTACCGATCCGTAATACACTTATATAATCGACTGGGCCCAAATGCTTTTTTAGAAACTCTTAAAATAGGCGGTGATTGAAATCGTTTATATTCATTTTGATGAAAACGGTTAATAATCCATTCAACTAACGTTTCATCAAAGCCTGCTTTTATAATAACAGACTTGGATTGTTGGGCCACTATATATCTATCACATATTTCATCTAAGATTTTATAGGATGGTAATGTGTCTTGGTCTTTTTGATTGGGCCTCAATTCCGCTGAAGGAGCTTTTGTAATTGTAGAATTTGGAATTCGAATAGAATTTCTGTTAATAAAGTGTGCTAAAGCGTATACCGACGTCTTCCACAAATCACCGAGTACACTTATTGCTCCGCTCATATCCCCATAAAGCGTGGAATACCCCATAGCTAGTTCAGTTTTATTTCCAGTAGAAAGTATCAAAGCACCGGTATCATTTGAAATAGCCATAAGTATATTAGTACGAATTCTAGATTGGATATTTTCATCAACAATTCCTGAATTATGTGATGTTACAACCCCTTCAAATAACCCGCGATAGGCGTTATGAACCATTTCAATCGATTTTTCGATGCACCTTAAACCATTAATTCTAGCTAGCTCTTCTGAATCAAGTACACTGCCTTTTGATGAAAACTGGGATGGCATTGTTACTCCAAGCACATTCTCAGCACCTAATGCATCCACAGCTAAACAAGCGGTTACTGCACTGTCGATACCACCAGATAATCCTAAGACAACACGTGTTGATCCTGACTTCGATACATAATCTTTAATACCCATCACTAATGCATGATAGATATCTTCAATTGAGGGTTTAGATAATGGAAGCATTGCATTCATTTTATTAAGATCAACCGTTTGTACAATTTCCTTAAATCCATCGGCAATAAATCGACATTTTCCCTCTTCTGAAAACACCATACTTTGTCCATCAAAAATAATATCATCATGGGCACCCACACCATTTACAAAAACCATATCAGCTTCGAACTTTTTACTAATGGACTCAAGTAATTTATAACGTTTTTGATGTTTTCCGTATTCAAATGGTGAGGCAGAAGTGCAAAAAATCACATCCACATTTTCCTGATCTAGTTGACTAATCGGACTAACATTATATAGAGCATTTATCGACGGACAAAACTCATTGGCCCACAAATCTTCACATACAAACAATGCGCATTTCTTTCCATTAATTTCAAACACCCCACTCCATGTTCCAGGTTCGAAATGACGTTTATCTTGAAAAACATCATAATTAGGCAAACACTGTTTATCTTGAGTATGAATAATGTGTCCATTTTTTATAACATACAAGGCGTTAAATTTTTTAGACTTATCATATCTAACAGTCCCTATTATTATGTTGAGTTTAGGTTTCAACTTTGACGCTTTACAAATGTCTTGTAACGATCTTTTCAATTCAATTTTAATGTCATCACGCTCAATTAAATCATAAGCGGGGTAACCTAACAAAACCAGTTCTGGAAAAATCAGAACGTCAGTTTTGGGGCTATTAAATATGGTTTTAATCACTGAATAGGTATTATTTGTGATGTTACCAATTTTGGTATTAATTTGTGCAATTGTTACAAACATAACGACTCTTAAATTTAATTTAAAATAAGACTAGCATTTCAATTTGAAATACGCTAGACTAGATTTTACGATGTAGTTTGTAGAAATTTATTTTTACAATTAATTTATTCTTTTATCGTATTTTTTTAAATTATTATTTTTATGGAACGGCTCAAGTTTTATATCTATTTTCATTTCAACCATCGCAAGCAGACATATCTAATTGTAACAGCTTCTTACGACAAAAAATCAATTAATTTGTCCCATGCTACTTTTTTGTTGTTTTTATATAATCATGAAAAGTCTATCGATCCACTCGATATGGACTTTGCCTACAAATTATCAAAATACTTAAAAAAGGTACGTATTGGAAAAGACTTACATTATGCGATTGCCGAAGAAGCTGACATTGCATGGTTTTTCTTAAATGTTAAAGAACATGATATTCATTTAGAGTGGAGGCTTAACAAATCTCGACGCCCAGTTATTTTTAGTTCACAAGTTCCACTTCGAATACGTGTCAAACAAGAAAATAACAGTTTAACATGTACAATGCCCAATCGAGATCAATGGACCAATAATCCATTTTCATGGATTAGTTTTAAAAATAAAAAGGACACCATTTACTTTTCTCAAGGTAAAATTATTATCAACCCTACAAAGTCATTAACAAAGTTTATAGGCATGTTTAAGGACAGAAACAAGTTGCTATTCACCGCTCAAGATGCCATGTACTTTGTTCAACAAATCTATAATCCCAATAAAAAAGTTATTCAGTGGCATTTACGAGCTAAACTTACCAATTTCTTACCAAATGAAGACCCCCCTATCCCTATCTTAACGGTTCACTATGAAGCCAGTACCTTAACTCCCGTTCTTACTTACAAATATGGAACTGAAGAAATCAATCCGGACTTAAAAGAACATAACATTAAAGATAAAACCACAAACAAACTTCACAAACGATCTTTTAAAATGGAATCCATCTATCAAAAAGATTTAATGGAGCTTTTTATGGAGTTTGAGTTACCATTTCTTCTACAAAACCCAGGCCATATTGCATGTTTTTTAGATAAAGTAGTTCCCATCTTAAAAGAAAGAGAATGGGAAGTTAATTCCAATACAGAAGAATTTGTATTAAGTGATGTTCCTTTGGATATCGACTTTGGATTAAATTCGAGTGGAGAAAACTGGTTTAGCTTCCAATCACATGCGGATATTGATGGTAAACCTGTGCCATTAAAAGAACTTGCCCGACTAATGGTTGAAAATCAAGGGTATATTCAAACTAATAATGGGTATGTGAAACTTAATGATTCGACGCAAAGAGATCTTGAGACCCTAAATAAATTTGGAGCATTTCAGCAGGATAAAAAATTCAAAAAGTCTGAATTGTTACCATTGCTTACGGCCACAACTAAAGTATTTGGTACAGAAATTGAAAGTAAGTCGTTTATTGATAAAGTAAAAGAGCTTGAGCAATTTAATAATATGGACCCAGGAGATTCATTTAAAGGAGATCTTCGAGATTACCAACAATTTGGAATGAGTTGGATTAACTTCTTATATACCAATCAATTTGGAGGTGTCTTAGCTGATGATATGGGCTTAGGTAAAACTGTACAGACCATTGCCTTTTCAACTCAAATTGATGAACCAGGTCCTATCTTAGTTATTGGGCCCACGAATGTTATTTATAACTGGGAAAAAGAAATTAAGAAATTTACCAGTAAGCAAAAAGTTGCTATTTATGTAGGTCCGAACCGAGATCAATTAATCGAAAAACTAGTATTTAATAATTTTATTATTACGTCGTTTGGCGTTTTGAAAAATGATATTGAACTATTATCGGCCATTCCTTTTAAAGCCGTTTTTGTGGATGAAGCACAAAATATCAAGAATCCTAATACTAAAGTATCTAAGGCCATTAAACAATTAAATACTCGTTTTAGATTAGCCATGACAGGAACCCCTATTGAAAATCATTTACAAGATTTATGGAATATTTTCGACTTTTGTATGCCAAACTTTTTAGGATCCTATAAAGACTTTGATCGTATGATGAAAGATGGTGGGCGTGACATTATTCGATCGAAAATTAAACCCTTTGTTTTACGACGTGAAAAACGAGAAGTACTCGATTCATTACCTGAAAAAACAGAAATCACTCTAAAGTGTGGAATGTCAGAAGAGCAAGAAAGACTGTATGAAACCGTCTTACATGCGGCGAAAAAAGGTATCCAACAACTGTCTGGAAAGAATGAACGACTAAACGTATTAACAGCCCTATTAAAACTTCGCCAAGTTTGTATTCACCCTGGATTACTAAAAGAAATGCCATCAGCTACATCTATTGAGTCTGGAAAATTTCAACTCGCGACGGAAAAGATATCCGATCTTGTGGATGAAGGCCATAAAATTGTCTTATTTAGTCAGTTTACGGAAATGCTTAATATCATGCAGAAATGGTGTAAGGAGCATGAAATCTATCATGAGCGTATTGATGGATCTGTTTCGGCCAAAGACCGATTAGCTTTTGTAGACCGTTTTCAAGAAACTGAAAAGTCTGGCATCTTTTTAATCTCCTTAAAAGCAGGTGGTGTGGGGCTTAATCTAACCGCCGCTGATTATGTCATTCATTTAGATCCATGGTGGAACCCCGCTATTGAGTCTCAGGCAACAGATAGAGTACACCGAATGGGTCAAAAGAATAAAGTAATTGTTTATAAATTAATTACTGAAAACACGATTGAAGAAAAAATACAAACCCTACAAGAAAATAAACGTCAGTTATTAAGTGAGATTATTGATATCGACTCGGCCGTTGACAAAGCTTTAGACTTTAATGAGATTCGAGACTTACTAAACTAATGATGTGTTTTAGGAATCAATCCGTTATACTATAAATTATGCGTACTATCATTAATCTTATATTTTGGGCTATTATTTTTTCTTCCCAGCTCTACTCTTCCCCTATTTATAACTATAATGAAATTGTTCATCCAGTAGTAGCTGAACAAGGGATGGTATCTTCACAAGAAGCCTTAGCGACACAAGTTGGAGTAGACATCCTTAAACAAGGTGGAAATGCCGTTGATGCCGCGATTGCTACCGCATACGCGCTTACGGTCACTTTGCCACGTGCAGGTAATATTACAGGTGGTGGGTTTATGCTAATCTATCTCGCCAAAGAAAATAAAACAGTCTTTATTGATTTTAGAGAAAAAGCCCCACGGTCGGCTACACGAGATTTATTTCTAAGCAAAGATGGACAAGTTGATACTCAAAAAGCACGGTTTTCGACACAAGCTGCCGGAGTTCCTGGAACCGTTTCGGGATTAGAATTAGCCCGTAAACAATATGGAACTCAATCCTTCCGAAAATTAGTAAAACCGGCCTACCAATTGGCTCATGATGGGATTCCTATTACTAGTGATTTGTACGATTCACTTCTCCAAGCGGGTCCACAGTTATTAAAAGATCCGGATGCCTCAAAAATCTTTTACCAATCTAACGGAACAGTTAGACCTATAGGATCTACATTAAAGCAAAAACAGTTAGCACAAACATTAAAAACACTCATTCAGTTTGGTCCCGACTCTTTTTATACGGGTAAAATTGCCGATAAACTGGTTCGATATATGAATCAAACGAATGGTCTTATTACTCATGATGATCTAAGAGCTTATCAAGCCAAAGAACGAGAGCCACTTTCAAGCAATTATAAAGGTTACACTATTTATACTGCACCACCTCCCAGCTCTGGAGGGCTATTACTCGCACAATTACTCTATCAATTGTCATTTTACCCACTTTCAGAATGGGGCCATAACAGCGCACAAACCATTCATATGATGACGGAATTAATGAAACTTTCTTATGCCGATCGTGCGAAGTGGTTGGGGGACCCTGATTTTGTCTCAATACCTAAGCAAGACCTTGTATCTGCTTATTATCTAGATCAACGACGTCCTCTTATAAGTGAAACAAAGGCCACTCCTAGTAAAGTAATTTTAGCTGGAGATAAAGAGCAATTTGCTCATGAATTTAACGATACGACACACTTCTCGGTGGTTGATAAAGACGGAAATGCTGTCACAGTAACCTACACACTAAACTTTAGTTATGGATCACGGCGCATGATTCCAGGGACGGGCTTATTCTTAAATAATGAAATGGATGACTTTGTGGCTAAAGCCGGGGAGCCGAATGCTTATGGATTAGTGGGTAGTGACTATAATCAGATCGAACCTGAGAAGCGAATGTTATCCTCAATGAGTCCAACTATTATCACAAAAGATAATCAATTTTTTATGGCCACAGGGTCTCCAGGTGGCAGTAGAATCATTACGACAACTCTACAAATGATATTGAATGTCATAGAGTTTGACATGACTATTGCCGAAGCGACTTACGCGCCACGATTTCACCATCAATGGTTACCTGACGTTTTATTTATTGAACGCGGGTTTAGCAAAGATACACTTACTCTATTAGAGTCTAAAGGCCATACCTTAAGAGTGTCTCGAGGGATGGGAAGCACTCATAGTATTCTTCTAAAAGACAATCGTTTTTACGGTTCCTCCGATCCACGTAAACCTGGGGCCCTTACCTTAGGTTACTAGTCGACTTACTTTTAACTAATAAAGTTTAGGCCTTTTGGGTGACTGATTAATGGCATCACATAAAAGATCTAACCCTCTTTTTTGAGAAGAGCTATCTGAACTAGCAGAAGTAGTCCCGAAAGAGGAGTTATCAACTTGATCAGAGTACGCCCTTGTTTCTTCTACATCACCTACAAATTTTGAGTCTTTCGCAGTACCTTTTAACGTTTTAGTCATTAGATGATCTTCTCTAGCTTTGGTATTATATTCCTCTATTACGGTAACCTCACCTTCAAACTTTGACTCTTTTGATGGACCCTTTTTTGTTACAGTCATTAGATGATCTTCTCTAGCTTTGGTATTATATTCCTCTATTACGGTAAGCTCACCTTGTAACTTTGAGTCTTTGAATTTACCCTTTTTCGTTATAGTCATTAGATGATCTTTTCTAGCGTTGGAATTATATAATTGTATTTCGGTAACCTCACCAACTAACTTTGACTCTTTTGCTGGACCCTTTTTCGTTGTAATCATTAAATGATCTTTTCTAGCTTTGGAATTATATTCTTTTATTTCGGTAACCTCATCAACAAACTGTACCTTATCCAACGTCCGCGTCGCAAGTCCCTCAATAATTGCAGTTTTAACTTCTCTTGTATTCGCATCGAAAAAAACAACACATTTAGTCATTCTAGGAAAATTATTACTAAACCATGCATTCGGCATTCCAATAATATGTGAACGCTGCACTTGCTGGTAGTATTTATTATTAAACTTATTGTCACGTATTGCACACACATTATAACCGTTTAATAAAGGCGATACTATCCCACCAGTCTCAATTTTATAAACCCCATAAAGCTTATGCTTACTGTCATTTTCCAAGTAACACACTCCCACACCCAAGCTATATGCGCCATAATCATAAGCATGGCCCTCAAAAAGCACATTATTTGGAAATTTATATTTACCTATGAACTTAGCTTCCTTTAATTCAAGATCACAATCTTTATAATCTAAACCAGGCCAGTCTTTTTTAAATATTGAAAACAGATTTAAAGAAATAACTTTATACATTCACACACTCGCAAAATTTATTTAAAATACTTTATTTAATAAAAATACACTATATTATAAATTCATAGAAATCAATCCTAATATATAGAACTCACAAATTAAAAGACTATTTTATATATACTAAATTATAAATAGCTATAAAATTAATGTATTAAAACAATAATTAAACTGTAGCCGATTTATTTAAAAGGGCTTCTGTTTTTACTTTTTCAATATACTTTGTAAATAATGGATGTGCGTTTGTTGGCCTAGACTTAAACTCGGGATGAAATTGGCAGGCCAAAAAGAATGGGTGGTCTGTTAGTTCAATTACTTCAACTAAACTCTCATCTGGTGAAACCCCAGAGAAAATGACTCCAGCATTTTCAAACTCTTCTCGATACGCATTATTAAACTCATAACGGTGTCTATGTCGTTCATGTATTTCATCAGATTGATAAGATGCTTCCAATAGAGTGTTTTTAATTACTTTACAAGGATAGCTACCAAGGCGCATAGTTCCACCCATATTAGAAACGTTATTTTGCTCTTCTAATAAGGCAATTACTGGATAGTTGGAGTCTTTCTTGAATTCACTACTATGAGCATCCGTATGACCTAATATGTGCCTTGCAATATCAATGGATGCAATATGCATTCCTAAACAGAGTCCTAAATATGGGATTTTATTCTCACGAGCAAATTTAGACGCTAAAATTTTACCTTCAACCCCTCTTTCTCCAAAACCACCAGGCACTAATATAGCATCTGCACCGGACAAATATCCAACATAGTTATCATCGTTTAGTTTTTCAGAGTCTACCCATTCAATTTTAAGTTTCACTTTCTCTTGAATACAAGCATGTCTTACTGCTTCAACAACACTTAAGTAGCAATCCGAATAATTTACATACTTTCCAACAAGTGCAATTTTCATTACAGGTAACTGATGATCATGAAGAACATCTACAAATGAGCTCCATTCGTCCAATGCTTGAGGTTTAGTTGTAATTGATAACTTTTTAGCTACGACGTCATCTAAACCTTCATTTTTTAAGGCTAAAGGAACATCATAAATGCTATCTACATCAACAGCTGAAATAACTGCGTCATTAGAGACATCACAAAATAAAGCTATCTTATTTTTGATATCAGTGGTTAACGGCATAAGTGAACGACAGACAATCACATCAGGTGTAATTCCTACTGAACGTAACTCTTTAACACTATGTTGAGTTGGTTTCGTTTTAAACTCACCACTCGAAGTTAAATATGGAACTAACGTTAAATGCATGTGTAAGGAATCATCTTTGTTTTCAAACTGAAATTGTCGTATGGCCTCAATAAAAGGAAGGGATTCAATATCTCCAATTGTTCCACCAATTTCAGTGATCACGATATCGTAATGTTTATGTTTTAATGGAGCTAATATTTGATCTTTAATTTCATTTGTGACATGAGGAATAATTTGAACAGTATTTCCTAAATAATCACCTCTACGCTCTTTATTTAAAACACGCTGATAAATCATACCAGACGTAATATTATTAGCACGCGTCATATTTTCATTTAAGAAACGTTCATAGTGTCCTAAGTCTAGATCAGTTTCACAACCGTCATCCGTAACGAATACTTCACCATGCTGATAAGGACTCATGGTTCCTGGATCTAAATTTAAATAAGGGTCAAACTTTTGAATCGTGACACTGTATCCTTGAGATTGTAATAATACGCCCAAAGAGGCACCCGTTATTCCTTTTCCAAGAGAAGAGACTACTCCACCAGTAACAAAAATAAACTTAGTTTTTGGTGCTTCACTCGTCATTATTTTTTCCCTTTAATTAACGTTACAACTGTATCATATCTAATTGGATTTATAAACCCAAATAATAAAAAAGGTAGCCGTTATGACTACCTTTTTATATGTTAAAAGACGATACTTATCCTTTTAACTTTGCTTTCAAATATTCTTTGTTCATTCGTGAAATATTTTCAACCGAGATGCCTTTCGGACAAGCGCCTTCACAATGGTAAGTATTTGTACAATGACCAAAGCCTTCATGATCCATTTGATCTACCATTTGAACAACACGTTTCTTGGCTTCCGTTTGTCCCTGAGGTAGAAGAGCCATATGAGAAATCTTAGCCGACGTAAATAACGACGCCGATGCATTTGGACAAGATGCCACACACGCACCACAACCAATACAAGTAGCAGCATCAAACGCCTTATCCGCATTCTCTTTAGAAATTGGAATGGAGTTTGCATCGCAGGCATTACCAGTATTTACAGACACATAACCACCAGAACTAATGATTTTATCAAACGACGTTCGATCAATCATTAAATCTTTTAGTACAGGAAAAGCACGAGCTCTAAATGGTTCAATAACCAATGTTTCACCGTCTTTAAACTCACGCATGTGCAACTGACATAAGGTTACTTTATCTTTGGGTCCGTGAGCCTTACCATTAACCATGGCACCGCAACTTCCACAAATTCCTTCACGACAGTCATGTTCGAAGACAATTGGTTCACCACCGTCTTTGATAATTTTGGCATTTACAACATCTAGCATTTCAAGAAATGAGGCACTTGTATCGACATCATTTGCTTGATACTCTTCAAAGCGACCCGGATCTTTAGGCCCATTCTGACGCCATACTTTAAGTTTTAAGTTTATTGATTCACCACTCATTATTTATAACTCCGTTGCGATAACTCTACTTTAGAGAACGTTAATTCCTCAATGTGCTTAACCGACTTATTACCCACACCTTTAAATTCCCATGCACTTACGTTACAGAAATTTTCATCATCACGTTTAGCTTCACCTTCTTCAGTTTGGTGCTCTTCACGGAAATGACCACCACAAGATTCTTCTCTATCTAAAGCGTCTGTTGCTAACAACTCAGCAAATTCTAAGAAATCGGCTACACGTCCTGCTTTTTCAAGCTCTTGGTTAAGCCCATCTTTTGAACCAGGTACGTTAACATTTTGCCAGAATTCATCTCTAATTTCAGGAATTTTCTTAAGAAGCTTCGTTAAGCCTTCTTTATCTCGAGCCATTCCACATTTGTCCCAAACATCAAGTCCAAGCTCTCTATGAAATTCATCAACATTTTTCTTACCTTTAATGTTCATTAATTTATCAATCGTGCCTGTCACTTCAGCTTCAGCAGCTGCAAACTCAGGAGCATCTGTCGTTACTTCCCCAAGATTTTCAGACCCAAAGTAATTACCTATTGTTTGAGGAATCACAAAGTAGCCATCAGCTAACCCTTGCATTAAGGCACTCGCACCTAAACGATTTGCACCATGATCTGAGAAGTTGGCCTCTCCTAATACATGTAAACCAGGAATGGTACTTTGTAAATTATAATCAACCCATAATCCTCCCATCGTGTAATGAACAGCTGGATAGATTTTCATTGGTTGTTTGTACGGATTTTCACCCGCAATATTATGATACATATCAAATAAGTTACCATACTTAGCTTCAATAGCAGTCTCACCCAAACGATTAATCGCATCTCTAAAATCAAGATATACTGCTAAACCAGTCGATCCAACACCTTTACCTTCATCGGTTTGGTACTTTGCGTTCCGAGACGCTAAATCTCTTGGTACTAAGTTTCCAAATGCTGGATAACGACGCTCTAAATAATAATCACGTTCATCTTCCGGGATATCAATTGGATCACGTGTTTCACCAGGCTTTTTAGGAACCCATACACGTCCATCGTTACGTAAACTTTCACTCATTAAAGTCAGTTTAGATTGATAATCACCATGAACTGGAATACATGTTGGATGAATTTGTGTATAACATGGATTAGCAAAATAAGCTCCTTTTTTATGAGCTCTCCATGTCGACGTTACATTCGATGCCATGGCGTTAGTTGATAAGTAGAATACGTTTCCGTAACCACCAGTACATAATAAGACGGCGTCCGCAGCATGCTTAGAAATTTCACCAGTTCGTAAATCTCTAGCAATAATACCTCTCGCTTTTCCATCTACTAATACTAAGTCCATCATTTCATGCATATTATGAAAATTAATTTGACCAGAATTCACTTCTTTCATCATGGCACTGTAAGCACCTAATAAAAGTTGCTGACCCGTTTGTCCTTTAGCGTAAAACGTACGAGATACTTGCGCACCACCAAATGATCGGTTCGATAACAACCCACCATATTCTCTAGCAAATGGAACACCTTGGGCTACACATTGATCAATAATATTTACTGATACTTCAGCTAAACGATGAACATTTGCTTCACGAGATCTAAAATCTCCACCTTTTACAGTGTCATAAAATAAACGATGAACGCTATCACCATCATTACAGTAGTTTTTGGCAGCATTAATACCACCTTGAGCTGCAATACTATGCGCACGACGAGCACTAGGATGATATGAGAAGACCTCTACTTGATAACCCATTTCAGCCAAACTTGCAGCAGCTGAACCACCAGCTAAACCTGTTCCAACAACAATTACTTTTAATTTTCGCCGATTACTTGGATTTACAAGCTTCATTGATGACTTATAATTTTTCCAAACATCGGAAACATCACCGGAAGGAACTTTACTGTCTAAAACTTTTTTACTCATTCCTAAACTCCCTTAAAAGTTAAGTAATACGTACACTGGAATAGAACTGTAAGCAACAGCAATTCCCACACCAATGGCCGTACTAATTGTACGAATTGTATTAAGTCGGTTTACCGACACTAAACCAAACGTTTGAAAAATACTTTGTAGCGAATGACTTAAATGAAGTCCTAAAAATGCCATTGCAATTATATAAATTGCTGAATGAAGTGGATCCATAAAACTAGTTACTACTAATCCATATAACCCCTGATCAACACCATTGATAATTCCACTCTTTTCAGCAAAGGTAAAATCTAATAAGTGAAAGATTACATATGCTAAAATCACAACACCTGAAAACGGCATAATTCGAGCTGAAAAGGACGGCTTTTGTGCATGGTTTTCAAATTTTGCATAGTTTGAACCACGAGCCTTGATTTTATTAATCACTAAATTGGCAGTTAACCCCATGTGAATAACAAACATCGCAATTAGTCCAATTCTTGCCGCCCATAATAATCCGCCTAAATCATGTAAAAACTTTGCGTAATCGTTAAGTGCATCGGCACCTTTAAAAATTAAAAAGTTACCAGTTAAATGTGCGATAACAAATCCAACAAGTCCGAGTCCTGTTACCGCTACCAGTTGCTTTTTTTGTAATGTACTTAAAGCCATTCAAACCTCCTTAAGCTAATGCTTTCATTTTCTCACAAAGCTCTTTTACATCGTTAGCTGAACTTTGTAATGCGTCTAAACTATTTTGTCTTAACTCGATTTCATGAATCTTAGTGACACCATTTGCACCTAATGACACAGGCACTCCACAGTAAACATCAGATATACCATACTCTCCGTTTAAGTAAGCACAAGCTGGTAAAATTCGGTTCGAATCTAATAATACGGCTTCTGCCATAGCAACCGCAGATGCCGATGGTGCATAGTAAGCACTACCCGTTTTTAAATATTTAACAATTTCAGCACCACCGTTTTGTGTGCGTACATTTATTTCATTGATTTTTTCTTCAGGAAGAAGTTGAGTAATTTGAATTCCATTTACTGTTGTATATTCAGGTACAGGTACCATTGTGTCACCATGCCCACCTAATACCATGGCACGAACATCTTTTATACTACAATTTAAAGCTTCAGCAATAAAGCAAGCATATCTTGACGAATCTAAGACACCCGCCATCCCAACAACACGCTCAGCTGGGAAACCAGATTTTTGCCATGATAAAAACGTCATTACATCTAACGGGTTTGACACTACAATAATAATTGCATTAGGAGATCGGCTTACAATTTCTTCTGTAACACCACCAACGATCTTAGCATTTGTAGCTAATAGATCATCTCTAGACATTCCTGGCTTACGTGCGATACCCGCTGTAATAATGACAACGTCTGAATTGGCCGTTGGCTCATAATCGTTAGCACCAACAATTGTTGTATCAAATTCTTCTGTAGCTGCTGATTGCATCATATCTAAAGCTTTACCTTGAGGAAGACCATCTACGATATCTACTAAAACAACATTTGCTAATTGTTTTTCAACGATACGCTGAGCAGCTGTTGCTCCTACATTTCCTGCGCCTACAACTGTTACTTTTTTTACAGACATTATTTTCTCCTAAGATCTGATTGTTAGATACTTTTTTATACTATAGCAAATTTAGCTAATACGTGTCTAACCTCGAATCAATTGTAGTTGCCCAGTCAATGATTCCACCTGCTAAATTAACTGAATTCTTAATACCTTTAGAGTGTAAAAAAGCCACCGCATTTGCGCTTCTACCACCTAGCTTACATTGCACAACAATTTCTTTACTACTATCAAGTTCGGTATATCTTTCCTCAAGCTCACCTAAAGGAATAAGAACCGATCCTTCAATTTTACAAATTTCAACTTCCGAAGGTTCCCTTACATCTAATAAGATGAAGTCTTCATTATTATCCATTTTATTTTTCAAATCTTGTACTGTAATTTCTGGAACCATTTTTTTTCCTTACTTTAATACTGTGGCATTGAGTTATCAATTTCTTTGGCCCATGCCAATATACCACCTGTTACATTTTGCACATTATCAAACCCAGCGTCGTTAAGAGCCTGAACAGCTTTAGCACTTCTCATACCCGACTTACAATGAATAACATACCGTTTGTCAGATTCAAACTGGCTTGGATTCAAACTTCCCAATGGAACCAGTGTCGAGCCATCTATATGACAAATATCATATTCATGTTGCTCTCTCACATCCAGTAATTCAAAGTCTTCTTTGCTATCCATCAACTGTTTCAAAATCGATACGGATATTTCATCAACACTTGGGGACTCTTGTTCTTTCTGTTGAGGTATTCCGCAAAATTCTTGATAATCAATTAATCCCTTTTGTGTGGCATTTTCACTACAAAGGACACAATTCGGATCCTTCCTAAGTTTTAGTTCTCTGAATTTCAAGTTCAAAGCATCAAAAATCAAAAGTTTTCCAGATGCAATATTACCTAAATTTAATAGTACTTTAATAACCTCAGTAGCTTGTAATGTACCTACAACACCAGGTAAAACACCTAAGACTCCACCCTCAGCACAAGATGGCACCAATCCAGGAGGTGGTGGTTCGCTATATAAACATCTGTAGCAAGGCCCCCCTTTGTAATTAAACACTGAAATTTGGCCTTCAAATCTAAAGATGGAACCATATACATTTGGGGTACCTGTAAGGACACAAGCATCATTGACTAAATAACGTGTAGGAAAATTATCTGTACCATCGGCTACCACATCATATTGTTCAAACAATTGGATTGCATTCGATGCATCTAACCGAACATTATGACACTCAATTTGAATATGAGGATTAATATCAAGGAGTCGCTGCTTCGCACTTTCTAATTTTGACATTCCGATAGTAGACGTTCCATGAATAATTTGACGTTGTAAATTCGACTCATCAACTATATCAAAATCTACAATACCAATTCGCCCAACTCCAGCCGCTGCTAAATACATTGTTAGAGGGGCCCCAAGCCCTCCGGCACCTATACATAGTACTGATGATTGTTTTAACTTTTCCTGACCCTCTACTCCAACTTCTGGTAATATTAAATGTCGGGCATATCGGCTTACTTCATCATTTGTAAGCGACGTCATTATCGTCCTCCAGCAATTGATGGAACAATTGAAATTACATCCCCATCTTTAATGGGTGAATTCACGCCATCAATGTAACGAATATCTTCTTCATTAAGGTAAACGTTTACAAATTTTCGAAGATTATTTTCATTGTCAAATAAATGAGCTTTTAACCCACTATATTGAGTTACCAATGAATCAAACACAGCATCGACTGTTTCTTTAGACTCAATTGAAACCGTATCTTGTTGGTCGCAATATGGGCGTAACGGTGTTGGAATATGAATGGTTATCATTAAATTCTCCTGGTTTTAAAGTAAATAAAATTATATCATTTCAACTTTTTAATTCAAGCACCTTACATAGAGGTATAAATTTAATTTGATTTTCAGCTAAAATCTCATATATATTTAAATTAGATGATTGGAGGAAAACATGACGTACAAAAATATTATATTGAAGCAAATGTTTGCTTTTTTATGTCTAAGTATATTTGGCATACAAGCGGCATTTGCAACAGCCAAAACATTACCACAGGGTGTTTGGAAATTTGATTTAAAGTATTCATCATACGATATTGTAAAAGGTGGTGTTAATCCTACTGGCGACTTCACGACATGGTCAAATAGAGAAGCCGACACGTTAACTATGGGCGACTTTAGCTCTTTTAGTTCTCTCAAATTACGATTTGATGAGGCTGTTGACGCAGGCCAACTTGACGCGAACCCAATAAATCTAGACACACAGTTAGTGAATCGTTGGTATCGAAATAGAACTCACTTTGATATCGCTTATGGACTCAGTAACAACCTCACACTTTTTGCAAATATTACTCATGAAATTGCAGAAGCCGATTATACAGATGACTATACACAAACATCTAGATCAATTAATCAAATTTTAACGAATCAGGGTGTTGGGGATAGCTTTAATGCAGCACCGGACAAAGCGACATCTAACCACCTAAGAGATACATACCTTGGAATTAAATGGTCGGCGGCGAAAAACCTATCTTTTACTTATCGATTTTCGGCAGGTCCTTTAAGAACAGGTGTTGATTCTTCTGAAAAGAAATATTCAGATGACGTTCAAGAGCTAGAGACTGGTCTGGGGTATGACGTCAATCAGTTTTTTGTTAACTATGATTACCAAACAAAATATGTTCCCATTCAGTTAATGGCAGGTTTTATTCTAAATGGAGGTGGCACCCACACGTTTTTAGATAATACAAATGTAAGAGTTGACTATGGTGATATGATTTATCTTAAAGTTGCTACGCAATATGCTTTTTCACCAAAATTCATTTCAGGACTAAGTCTTGAACATATCAGAGCTGGTAAAGATACCTATCAAGGAAACCCAGCCACTTCTTCTTTTGGACCCCAAAGTCCTGGAGCTGCTGCTGCTGGTAGTCAAGGTGTTCCAGCCACAGAAACTGATGTGCCTAACTCTAAAGCATCAGCTACAATTGCTCATGCCAGCTTTAAATATATACATAAACCATTTCTTCACTTTTTCTTCTTAGCGGAAAAACCAATTCAAAATGATAAAACCGGTCAAGTGTACGATTTCCCTGGTCGTTTAGAGCCTGGATTGAAGCTAAGTATTGGAACTACATTCTTCTTTAAAGCATCTTAGATGCCACTTAAATCCGACAAAAAAGCGCATCTATTGTAGATGCGCTTTTTTTGTTTTTTATATGCTTAAACTACGATACTTAATTTAAATGGTAGACTCTTCAATCTTAACTTCGCCGTTATAGAGTTCACTGCTCACAAAACTCAATTGACTGTCTACTTCGGCTTTAGGTTCAGCATATAGTTCTTCAATATTTAAAGTTTCAGAATATATGACTTGAGTTGAGTCACCACTATTTAACTCATCAGTTCGTTCTGCCGCATAGTATGTAGGGTTATCAAAACTTAATGAAAGCCCATTTAAATTTTGAGGATCTCTATTTTGTCTAAATTTATTAACGGCTGCTGCGATAAGATAAATTCCAGCTAAGGTACCAATTACAGAACCTGCAATTACAACAGCATCACTTGATCTATCTTGATTTGAAGACTTGTTAACACTAAGCTTTGTCGGACTTGAGCTTGGCAAATTACTTGGGTTTGTACTTGGTGAACTGCTCGGGCTTGTACTTGGTGAACTACTTGGGTTTGTGCTTGGTGATACACTTGGGTTTGTACTTGGAGAAATGCTTGGTGAATTACTTGGGTGTGTGCTTGGTGATACACTTGGGTGTGTGCTTGGTGATACACTTGGGTTTGTACTTGGTGAACGGCTTGGTGAATTACTTGGGTGTGTGCTTGGTGATACACTTGGGTTTGTACTTGGTGAACGGCTCGGTACGCCTGTTGGCCTAAAACTTGGATTTTTGCTTGGGGAACTACTTGGTGAACGGCTTGGTCCGACAGTAGGACTAAAACTTGGATTTTTGCTTGGGGAACTACTTGGCGAATTGCTTGGTGAATTACTTGGGTTTGTACTTGGTGAGAGGCTTGGTCCGACAGTAGGACTAAAACTTGGATTTTTGCTTGGGGAACTACTTGGCGAATTGCTTGGTGAACGGCTCGGTACGCCTGTTGGCCTAAAACTTGGCGATACCGTTGGAGATATTGATGGGTTTTCCATATTATAAAATGTTCGATACAGTTCAGATATATTAGAAATAAATGACCAGCAAATAAGTTGGTGTTTGTAACTTAATTCTTCATAATACTTTAGAAACGCTTCTTGCTGAGCGACACCTGTTAAACCAATTGTATTTAATTGGTTATCCGCAAACTCTAAAGTCGCACCTAAACATTGCTTTACATTTTCTTTACTCGTATTTAACTGTGCTGCTAATGCGGCATGGTAATCATCGCCGATTTCAATACTATCATTACAATTATGAGGAATAATTTCAGAATATCTATGGTCAGGGGTACGGTAAAAATCTACTCTTGGAGATTTTACTAAAAGCTTCAGACCCTCGTTAGTGAGTGAAAAATAAGATCTGTCGAATGAATTTGCATAACACATATACCCACAATAATTCCAAGACTCCTGAGTATGAGTTAATGAGAGTACAGTTTGCTCACTATTTGAGAGTTGAGACTCTGTTGTGTGCGGGTTGGAAATCCAAAGACCAGGTTGATCATCATATTCTAAATGATCAAGTCTTATTTCATTTTTTAAACCGTCTTTATTTACGGTAAGAAGTACAGGAACTTTATACTGAAGATTACCACCAATTCCTTTAGTATTTTGTAGGCCTAATTCAATTAAGACTACATTATAATCAAACCCATTAATAGGCTCTAAGATTGTTACTTTTGAAAGGTGTTCTTCATTGCCTTTTAAGCTTAGCGTAGCAATTTTATTATCTGTATTACCCAATTGTTTAAATTGAAATGCGCCATCTAACACTCCATAACCCAACCCATGCTTTACACTTACTTTAGAGGGGCAGTTTTGCCAAATAATATCGCCATTTAAACTTACTAAATCACGTCGCCCATTATCATATGAAGCTTCGCATAAGACTTCGTCATTTAATTCAAAAATAGCGGTATAAGATCCTTTAATTTCTTTTAACTTTATTGTTTCTGAATCTGCCCCCTCACCATTTCTAAAAATAGAGTGAGCAGTTATTGTATTATCATCATTTAATACATACCCATGTGTTTCGGTTAATGCCCAATGATTTTCTGATGCAACCGATTCAAAACTTGCACTTGGGTTATAATATAAGTCATGCACACCATATGTAATATCGTTTGATTCAGAATCATTTGCCTCTATCTCCCAGCCTTTCACTTGTCCATTTAAGTAAGAAACGAGCATTATTTTTTGGATCATTTCACCAGTATCCTCATTTTCTCGAGTAATCTCTCTTACTTGAAGCTTATCCATAAACAGCTTAAGATCGGATATACTTTTCTCACTAATATCATCGAACGACAAGACGACACTTGGATCTACAACATAATTTCCAAACTGTTGCTTTGCTAAGTTTTGATTGAATTCCATTAAGTCACAACTTGGAATTGACGCATATTGTACTCGACAAGGGTTACAATCATAAAATATATCCCCCAATGTATGATTTGTATAATTTTCAGTCCCTATCTTATAAATATATGGATTTCCAGCTAATTCTGGGCACTCCTCAATATAGCTCATATCACTTTTTGATAAACGAGGTTTCAATAAAGACCTTGCTGTTTCTGATAATACGTAATCATCATTATGTTGTAATAATAACTGCGCATTTGAATTAAATGTATCTACATCATATCTACCGGCCTGGGTTGATGAGATAACATGAATTAAATCGCCAGAATATGCCGCATTCACTTTTACGATTTGTTTACTTGAAACACTTGCTGTCTTTCCATTAACATGAAGTGTATAATCGTTACTTTTTCCAATAACATATACCGGTTCTAAGTTATCATTTAAGTCAACATAAAGCTCATCGCCTTTATCTACTGATAGAACATCTTGTCTATTAATTTCACGTGATGATTGAACAAGATACACCTTTTCATCACCAGCATCTTCTACTCTTGCGATTATCATTGAAGTACTTTTATAGCCACTATCACGGTCGCCTCTATGTATTATTCGATGCTCCCAATCAATTAATTTATCACCTTTAATCTCTAATTCATTAACTTTGGCATTTGCATCAATACCTACAGAACTTATCTTTGGTGCATCAAACGTCCCGCTATAGATGTCACCATGATCGTATTCGTCAGGACTTTGTAACGATAATGTTCTAGCTGTTATAGAGAGTTTACCTGTTTGACTTTTTTTATATGAAATCAACTCAAAACTTTTCTCATATTGACCTGAATCACGGCTGCCATGCTCGTTACTGAGTATATCGAAAAAGCCATCTCTTAAATTAAAGGAGATATCTGTATTTAACTCAAAACTAGCTTTGTTTACAAATGAATTACCATTAATCTGATTTATATACACCTCCCCAGAATCTAACTTTACTGCAATTACTGGGAAATTCGCTGTAAACTCTTGAATCGTTTTACCGGTTGGGGCATTTATTTCAATGA
This sequence comes from uncultured Candidatus Marinamargulisbacteria bacterium, assembly GCA_902558105.1. GTDB lineage: Bacteria > Margulisbacteria > Marinamargulisbacteria > UBA817 > CACECR01 > CACECR01. Next base: position 26,415 of record CACECR010000012.1, read on the forward strand.
GGGTCTGATCACAATCTGTTTTATCAAACCTCAATAGATATAAAGTAGAGCCATTATTAGCTATACCACCTAATTTAATGTCTGTTTTTATTTCGTAATGCCCAAATTCATCATCAATCTCTTCTATAACATCTAATTCGCCAACATCATCTAAGCCTTCAAGTTTATAAACACTTTGATCCCGCTGCTCTAAATACCAGCCATCACTATATTTATAAATACGTTCATTTAGATCATAATTTGTGACTAACTCTGTGTATTCTCCTGGAACTTCTCTTCGGTTTCTAGTTACTGGCCTAAGAAGATTCGCTTGCATTGAGTGTATAGCCGACACACTATTCATTTGATCATTATTTTGTGGACGTGATGGTGTTGTAAGTCGTGCATCTGCTGATGCACTATCATTATCAGTTAACGTGTAAGTATTAGAATCGATCCCTCTCCCAAACTCAGGTGTTGGATTATTAACAATCGCACCTCCTGCTTGACCAAATATCAAACCTCTTACCAAATTTGCTATACTAAACATATAATACCCTCTCAAATTACGAGATAGATAATATCAGAACAATTTACTTTAAACAACATCTTTTTTTAATAAAATGAAATAAAGTAACATTTTATCAATACCTAATAAACCTTGAGTGTTTCTTTCTCAAAACCACCTTTATCTAGGTTTAAAACATACGAATGAGTTTCTTCAGCCAAACTATTAATCACAGACGTAATAAAATACGAAAAGAAAGGCCAAGCAAATTTCAAATCAGTTTCGCTGGGCTTTGGCGGATGGTCTGGATGAGAATGATAAAATCCTAACAACGTAAGGCTATTATCTTTAGCATATCTCTCAACTCGTTGATATTCCTCAGCTTTAATCATAAATCTACGTTTTTTATCTTCTGTCGAAATGTTATCAATTTCTATAACTTCACTTACCACCTTTTCATTTTTATTGGCATCAAATGAGCCTAAAATAGCCCCACAACATTCTTCAGGGTAAGTACGCTCACCGTGAGCCTCTATTTTAGATAAAAGGGTTTTCGATAGTATAATCATCATCACTCCAAAAGGCATCTTTTAAATATTTCATAGCGTTATCAGGAAACACAGTCACAATGGCTCCAGAGTCTAACGTTTGCGCTAAGTCCATTGCCGCTACCAAATTAGCTGCCGCACTGGGGCTAATCATTAATCCTAAAAACTGTGTAGCGGCTTTTGCGTACTGAAACGCTTTCTCCGTGGATACCTCCACATTATGGTCAGCGACATTCGTATCATAAATGCCAGGTACTATCGCGGTTTCCATATGCTTCCACCCCTCTAAACCGTGCATTGGATTATCCGGATGTACCGCTGTACAGTGAACTCCTTTTTCTTGTAAAAAGCGTGACGTTCCAATAAATGTTCCTGTAGTTCCTAGTCCCGCGATATAGTGCGTTACCTTTTGATTGGTTTGAGACCAAATTTCAGGACCTGTACCTTTATAATGAGCTTTCCAATTATGTTCGTTATTGTATTGATCGGGATAGAAATACTTATCCGGATTTTTTTTAACCAACTCTTTTACAAATCGTTGTGCCCCATCAGTTCCTTCCATCGCACTCGTTAAATGTAACTTTACACCGTAATTTTTTAAAATTAACTTACGCTCTTCCGAAGCATTTTCAGGCAAAGCTAGCTCTGTAGTAATATTTAAAGACGCCCCAATCATCGCATAGGCAATACCGGTATTTCCACTAGTTGCATCAATTAATATTTTGTCTTTTAATAGACCGCCCTTAAGTGCCTCTTTAACCATATTAGCAGCGGCACGATCCTTTACAGACCCACTTGGATTATACCATTCGCACTTCGCATAAATAGGAACTACTTTAGAGTTAAAATATTGAATCTCAATTAATGGGGTATTCCCAACCAGATCAAAGATTTTTGTCATGATTATAGTTTATCTTAAAATAGACTATGCTTCAATTTACCAAATCACTTTAACGTTATATTTAGCTTCCTTTTTATTATCAATTATTTTTACCATTTGACTTATTCCTAAAGTCTGTAGCTCTATCATTTGATGTTATATCTCTTCCAGGGTCTCCGGGTATAACCAGTACTTTTTGCGCAAAAAATCCTGAGTTTCGTGAACGAAGATTTTTAAAAGGATTTACACCTCCTCTTCCAACATTTGGTGGTTTATGAGATACAGGTGTGACTGGAACAGCTGCGTGTACAGTTCTCTTTAATGTGGCTCCGCGGCCACTTCCTATTCCTCCACTCACATAACCATTTTGTGGTTCATGAGATACAGGTGTGACTGGAACAGCTGCGTGTACAGTTCCCCTTCCTAATCCCATTCCGTTTCCTCCCCCCCCATTTACACCTTCTACTACTCTTCTTCCTCTTCCTCTTCCTCTTCCGCTTCCTCTTACAATGTTTTGTGGTTCATGAGATACAGGTGTGACTGAAACAGCTGGATGTGCAGTTCCAGTTAATGTAGCTTTGCTGCCGCGGCCTCTTACTCTTCCTCTTCCTCTTCCTCTTTCTCCTCTCACAAACCCCTTTGGTAATTGAGGAGCATTACCTTGGCTTTGACCCTTTTCGCCCCCGACGCTTCCTCTTCCTCTTACTGTTAGTGTTTGAGTAGTAATTGGTTTAAAATCCATCATTATCCCTCATCCTAAATTAGAAACATTTCTATATTATATATCGTAATTTGTAAGCTATTAATTTCATCTCTACTCTTATGCAGAGTTAAATTTACTCTATAACTATGAACTCAATGGTTTTTGTGATGGATACTTAACGTAAAAAAAGCCTTTCAATAAGAAAGGCTTTTTTTTAGATAGTTTAGTTAAATACGTTAATCTTTTGTATTTGTAATCACTTCTTTTACGAATGAACCATCGGAAGATAGCACGTTTTTTCTAATAACAGTACCTGTGTTACATATTTTAATGTCACCGATAATTTGAGATCCATTTTTCAAATCGAATGGACCATAACAATTCTGAATCTGTTCATCAATACACGAATCTTCTCCCTCATTGCCACATGAAGAGGAATCAGATAAGTTAAAAGAATATTGATGCTTACGAATTCCATTTTCAATTACATTTAGTTGAAAAGAAGACTCCACCTTACTTTCCTGTTTAAGAGGCGTGGAGGATTCTAAAGTATCGGAATTAAATGTTAATTTAGATTCATTCGTAAAGTCATTAGAAATGAGTTGTATCTTTATAAGGCCTTGTAAATAGGTTAATTCAACAGATCCGTTTATATTTGCAGAAAGTATGAAGTGTCCATCTTGTATTATATTACTCGTGGAAATCTCACCTACCGTACTATTTGATAACTTAGAATTTTTACTCAGATTATATAGATCAGATCCTTTTTGAAGATGTAAATTTACAGTCATCAACTGATTACCTTCATATACGCATTGTAGTGTTGCATCATCAAACTCAACGTCTTTAACATTAATTTCTTTTCCAGCTATAGTTAACGTTCTTAATGATGTAAGCTTTTCTTCAACTGCCTCTGGAACGTCGGTCTCCTGATTCATATCAAGAACATCAATCTCTTTAGTGATTACCTCGCCATAAAACTCTGATAATTCCTCACAGTCATCAGAACTCAAACATATATTGTAATAATCATTACTAATCTTTGCAGGAGTTAAGCTATCCGCAAACTCAACTGATGAACTCGGACAAATATCACTTGTTATAGGTTGGTAGTCTGCAAAGATTATATTTGTAATTAAAAGAAAATAAATTAAATATTTCATAACGAACTACCCTCCCCTCCAAATGTGATGTTAGATACGGGTTTAAGGCTCTGCTCTTCTTCAAGACTCATTGCCCGTTTAGAATCAGAATTACTAGCATCAGTATTAGTTTCACCACACGATTGCAACATACCAATTAATAAAAGTATAAATATTAGATTTTTCATATACTACCTCAAGCTTTCAATAATAAATTAAAATTAAAACTCAAAATAACAAAAATTACAATTATATTATTTTTTTTTGCTATCAATATACTTAACTTAAATTATAAAAGTTATATAAAATTAAAATTATTTCTTATAAATGTAAATGTAATATTAAGCTGCGCCCCCAGTAGCTTCTGATTTCTTAGGATTTACTAATTGTATTACACTCCTCAATACATGATTAGGTCTGACTTGATCCAAAGTTGCGGGACAATTTGTAGAAGGGTCTACCGGCCTAACGCCCATAGCTTGTGTTAAATATTCACGTTCATAACTAATCCCACTCGGCAAAGTCACAGGATCCACCATACATTCTAATGAAACTGGACATTCAAATAGTCTACTCAACTCTTCTTCTAATCTTTCTTTACTTTCTAATTCGGCCCTCAACCTTAAAACCTCTGCTTTCATCTCTGCATTTTCTGCTTTTAATTGAGCAGTTTCAGCAAGTTCAGCGATCAACCTTGTAACCACTACTTTCATATCTGCATTTTCTGCTTTTAATTGAGCAGTTTCATCAAGTACAGCTCTCAACCTTGTAACCGCTGCTTTCATCTCTTCATTTTCTGCTTTTAATATTGCATTATCAGCAGTTAACACTTCATTTTCAGATTTTAAAGTTTGTTTATCATATGACAAACTCCCTTGGGGAAGAACACGCATACGTAAAGGCCTGTCAAAAGTAGGGTGAACTATTTGACACACACGATCCTCAGTCATTTCTGTAACATTTAGTAACGGATCTCTAAGTACTAAACAAGCAAGATCATCTTCATGACAACCAATAGCACTGACATGATCACAACAGCTACCCTCACCACTTAAACGTTCCGCATCATGACAATCCGTAGCCGCGGCAGTACCTCTACTTGCAGGAATACTATAATATTTAAAAAAATTT
>CACECR010000013.1 GCA_902558105.1 uncultured Candidatus Marinamargulisbacteria bacterium
TGTTGAGCTAATCGTTCCAGTAGCTTGTGAAGAAGGGTTGCGTTTCGCTATCCGTGAAGGTGGACATACAGTAGGTGCTGGTGTCGTTACTAAAATTATTAAATAAATTTAGTTTATATTCACATAAATTTAAAGGGCTTCTTTTTGAAGCCCTTTTTTATTTGTCATATTTATTCTCGATCTATATAATGATTCTATGCTTTACTTAGAGTTAGTACCAAGAGATAGTTCTGTTTTTTTTAATGATGTGAAAACAGTTCGCTCTCAATTTTCAGGTGTCGATGGATTTAATGTTCCTGATATTTTACGTTTATCGAATCGAAGCCATGATGTGGTGAATCAATTACTTCAAGAAAATATCTCCTCGCTGCCTCACATACGGGCAATTGATCGATCGATTGAGGATACGATTAACATACTAGACCCTTTAATTGAAACTGGATTACAGTCTGTATTAATTGTATCTGGTGATCAATATGAAGATAAGTTGCAGTTTGATGTTTCGGTTACAGATTTGATATCTACTATTAAGAAGACGTATCCTAAATTAAATGTTTATGCAGCTATAGACCCATATCGCCAATCATTTGACGATGAGTGTCGTTATATTGATCAAAAAATTCAGTCTGGTGCTGATGGCTTTTTTACTCAGCCTTTTTTCACAATGACGGAGGCTGTAAAATATTGTGATTACTTACAAGATGTACCAGTGTTTTTAGGATCATCTCCTGTTTTAACGGAGCAGTCAAAGCAGTACTGGGAAAAAGTAAATAAAGTAGAGTTTGATTCTCAATTTTCACTTGAGTTTGATGATAATATGACATTAGCGAAAGAATTGTATCAGGTGTCCCTTTCATATAGGCAGCATTTTTACTTAATGCCAATTAAAGTTGATTTAACTCGTTATTTATCTCAGTTTTTTAAAGGAGACCATTTATGATAAAACGTGCGTTAACTATTTTATTTACTTTCTTAGTTATTTACTGTTTGTTTTATTTGTTTACCTACAATTCACAGTATGATCGTGGTCCTGACCCTTCATTTAGTTCAGTGTCCTTAAAAGGACAAACCTTGAATCCGATTACGTTTATTGACACAAAGAATATCAAACGTACATTATTTAATGATGATCAGTTAACGATTGTTGTTTTTTGGGCTTCTTGGTGTTCTCCTTGTATGGCCGAATTACCATATTTTATTCAGCTGTATAATCAGTATTCAGACAAAGGGTTAACAATTGTGGGCTTTTCACTGGATTACACAGAAGACGATTTAGTAAATACGATCAAAGAATATAAGGTCCCATTTCCAAATATGATGATGACTCCTGAGATTTCAAATGCATTTGGTGGTGTGTATTCGATTCCATTTACGGTAATTGTTAAAGGTAATACAATTGTTGACTCAGTGTTAGGGTACTCTGAACCTACTTACTTTAATTCATTTTTAAACTCGAAATATTTACCATAAATTCGTTATACTATCAGTATGTATATTGCGATTGTGGGATCAGGCCCAAGTGGCCTTTATACGGCTGAGTTATTACTTAAACAATATGAGGATTGTCATGTTCATATTTTTGAGGAATTACCCGTGCCTTTTGGCCTTTTACGTTACGGTGTTGCGCCAGATCATTTGAAAATAAAATCATTAGATGCTTATTTTGATTCTATTTTAAGTCATCCAAACTGTGAATTTATAGGAAACTGTTCAATAGGTGATGATATTTCAATGAATCAGTTGAAAAGCCATTATGATGCGGTTGTGATCGCAACTGGAGCTCAAGACTCCAAGCGCCCAGCTATTCCTGGGTCTAATTTAAAGGGCGTTTTTACAGCATCTGAAATTGCGGCTTGGTATAATGGTTTACCTGGTGCGACTTGTCCATTTGATCGTACGGAATACGACTCTTTTCTTGTTGTGGGTTGTGGAAATGTTAGTTTAGATATTATTAGGGTATTAGGTGCATCTTATGACCAGCTGAAGTCTGTAGATATTCCATCACATGTTTTGGACACATTATCTAATTTAGTGATTAAACAATTTACGGTTGTGGGTAGAAGAGGCCCTTTTCAAGTTACATTTACACCCAAGGAACTGAGAGATTTGCTAGAATCCTCGTATGAGTTTAGGTATTTAGACTCTGATTATGTGTCTTATTTATCTCGTTTTACTTTGTTAGGGCTAACTTTTTCTAAGCGGCAAGAATTATTAGCTGAAATTTATAATACTTTTTCTAATAGCACTCAACGTTCAAATTTAAAGCAACAAGTGAACTTTACGTTTTTTAAATCGATTACTCAATATTTTGGAGAATCATATTTAGAAGGTGCTGAATTTCAAGAGACTCAACTAAAGGGAGGCGAAGATATTGAGCATATTCACTATTTAGATACAAAGACTTCTATTAACTGTGATGCGTGTTGTTTAAGTATTGGGTATCAGCCTATTCAGTTGGCGGGACTTCATTACCTACCTTCGGGTGCCCTTAATAATGCTAATGGACAGGTCTTGGATCACGATAATCAGGTTGAGGATGGTGTTTTTGTAGTGGGGTGGTCTAAACGAGGTGCTGTCGGAGTTATTGGTAGTAATCGATCGTGTGCAAAAGAAACGGTTCAGAGTTTAACGGATTATATTAAAACTCGGAAATGTGGCACAGATAATCCCCTTGAGACTCTTGTAAATAATAATACAGTTGTTTTTTATAATGATTGGAAAGAATTAGATCGTTACGAAAGAGAAATGGGGGTTAAATTGGGAAAAGTACGAGAAAAATTGTGTTCTAAAAAAGATATGTTAAACTTTTTAAAGAAGGAGTAATTATGGTTTTAAGGGAATCTAAACTAGTATCCATTGATTTTAAAAACGCACATTTTAATCTTGCTGATCCATTAGGAAATATGTTTTCTAGACAAGATTTAATGGGTGAAAAAGGACTGTTGATTGTGTTTACATGTAATCATTGTCCTTATGCGGTTGCTTTGTGGGATCGTCTCATTGATCTAGCGAATAGAGTCGCACCCCGAGGTGTTAAGACTGTTGCAATTAATCCTAATATTAACCCTGATTATCCGTCAGATTCCCCTGAAAATATGAAAACTTTAATCGAAACAAAAAAGTTGCCGTTTCCTTATTTGGTAGATTCTGATCAGGCGGTTGCTCGCTTATATGAGGCTCAGTGTACGCCCGATATTTATTTGTTAAACACGTCGTTTGACTGTGTTTATCATGGACGTTTTGATGATAATTGGAAAGATCCAAAAGCGGTTCAATCTCACGATTTGTCAGATGCCATTGAGTCTTTAATATCTGATTTGAAAATTTCAAACTCATTTCCTTCTATGGGTTGTTCGATTAAATGGAATGAATAAATATTTAAAGCGCCGTTTAATGGCATTTGTTGTTGGGGTGATTTTTCTTGCTCTAGCTATTTATTTTGTTCAGCTTTTTCTAGCGTTTAAGTCGACAAAGTCTACGTATTATCTTCCAACAAAAGTTGTGGTTCATGAACTAGTAAAAATTACAGCTCAACCACGAGTTGATCGTTTTAATAAAGTTTTGTATGTGCAAATTTCTATGGAATCTTTACAAAATCCAGAGTTTAAAGATTTTTTAATTACAGATTCAGTATCTATAGAAATTGATGATGATGTGTTTTTACCTAGTGAGTGGTCAGAAGCGGCAAATTCTGATGTTCTAAAGCAGGGTGTGTTAACTTTCAACTCGTTTAATTTTTCAGAAGGGACCCTTACTCTCATCGTTTACATGTATGATAATGTTCAATTAAAGTGGGAGTTATGATGATCCGTGCTTTGATGATTGTTTTATATCTTAGTTCAAGTTTATATGCATACTCTATTTCTAGATCTTCGGGTGGAATGAAAGCTATTGTGGCATTGCCTGAATCGTATAAAGAAGATAAATCGTATCCGGTGATGATTGTTTTACATGGTATGAGAGAAAATATGTACCATAGTTACGCACGCTTTAAAGCGTCAGCCTTAGAAAATGAGATGATCTTAATTTGTCCTGAAGGAAGCGACTTTAATGAGGCTTATATAAGATCGGGCAAAGATGATCTCAGGCAAATCTTTGATATTTTACAAAATGTCAAAATAAAGCATTTAGTTCAAAATGATAAATCATTTTTAGTAGGATTTTCTAGAGGAGGAAATGTTGCTTTAGAGTTGGCTATGAGATATCCTAAAAGTTTTAGTCATGTGATTAGTTTTTTTGGTTTTTTTAACCGTAGTACTATACAGAATTATTTTTCAAAACATCCAATAGAATTCTGGTCTTCAACTCAGTTTTTGTTAGTGACAGGTAAAGATGATTTTACCGAACAATCGATGCGGTATGCCTATTCTTTTTTTAGGTCATATTCACTTTCAACACAATTATGGGTTTATGATAATTTGAAGCATGGACTTCCCAATAACTTACCTTCTATCTTTAAAGGTTTATTGTTAAATGAAACTAAAATAGAACCGGCTGTTTTAGCCTTAAAAAATTATTGATTCTATACGCTTTGCCTGTTTACTTTTTAATTGTTTTTTGATAACATACTGAAAATTTTATCTGTTATTTTTGGAGGCCCATTCGTTATGTCAACATTAGAGAAAAAGTTTATTAGAGCTTATGGTTTTGATGAAATTGCGTTGGTCCCAGGTGATGTAACTTTAGATCCAACATTAGTAGATATTTCAACTAACGTTGCAGGAATAAAATTAGGGATTCCAATTATTGGATCGGCAATGGATTCCGTTGTAAGTCCCAGAACAGCCGCTGTTTTAGGAAAATATGGAGCCATGGGTGTTCTTAACTTAGAAGGTGTTCAAACTCGTTACGATGAACCAGATGAAGTTTTAGAACAAATTGCAGGTGTTTCTAAGCAAGATTATGTAGCTTTGATGCAAAAAATATATCAACAAAATCCAGTTAAAGATGAATTAATTGTAAAGCGAATTAAAGAAATTAAAGAATCAGGGGCTCCAACAGTAGTGTCTTCAACGCCTCAAAATGCTTTCCGTTTTGGAGAAATTGCAGCTGATGCTGGTGTAGATGCTTTCTTAATACAGTCGACAGTTGTTTCAACAAAGCACAGAAGCCCAGACGGTATTCAACCATTAGATTTAGAAGGGTTTGTCAAACAAATGACGGTTCCTGTTATGGTTGGTAACAGTGCTACATATGATGTAACACTAGAGTTAATTCGTACAGGTGTCGATGCCGTATTTGTTGGTATCGGACCTGGTGCCGCATGTACGACTCGTGGTGTTTTAGGTGTAGGTGTTCCTATGGCAACATCAGTGGTTGATGCTGTGCAGGCAAGAAATGAATATTTTGAAGCAACAGGTAAATATGTTTCGATTATTGCAGATGGTGGAATTGTAAATTCTGGAGATATTTGTAAGGCTTTAGCTTGTGGTGCAGATGCGGTTATGATTGGATCTCCAATTGCACGTTCTGTTGAAGCTCCTGGTCGTGGTTTTCACTGGGGAATGGCAACACCAAATGCGGTACTTCCCCGTGGAGCAAGAATCCAAGTGGGTACAGTAGCAAACTTAGAAGAAATTTTATTAGGACCTTCGGATTCTGATGATGGATCTAAAAACTTTGCAGGTGCGATTCAAACATGTATGGCAACTGTTGGTGCGGCTTCCCTTGAAGAAATGCAGCAAGTTCAACTTATGATTGCACCATCGTTATTAACTGAAGGAAAAGTGTATCAAAAGACTCAAAGTCTTGGAATGTACAAATAATGATTGTTATATTAGACTTTGGTTCTCAATATTCCGAATTAATTGCTCGACGTGTTCGTGAAGCCAATGTGTTTTCTCAGGTTATTTCACATGATACGTCAGCTGATGATATTGTAAATAAGTATGATGCAACTGGAATTATTTTGTCTGGTGGTCCATCTTCTACATATGAAGAGGATGCCCCTCAATGTGATTCGGCGTTATTTAGTTGTGGACTACCTGTATTAGGTATTTGCTATGGCATGCAATTGATGGCTCGTACATTAGGTGGTGAGGTTGAACGTTCAGATAAACATGAGTATGGACCGGCGCAATTATTAGTAGATGATTCGGACTCACTATTTAATAACATATCTTCTGAATCGTCTATTTGGATGAGTCATGGTGACTCTGTGTCTTCGTTGCCGGATGGTTTTGTTCGCTTAGCACATACTAGTAATTGCCAGTTTGCAGCGATTCAAGAACCCTCTAAACGGTTGTATGGTTTACAATTCCACCCTGAAGTTACTCATACGGATGAAGGGACTCAAATGCTTCATAATTTCTTATATGACGTATGTGGTTTTAAAGGTGATTGGACGCCAGCAAGTGTTTTGGAAGAGTCTATTAAAAAAATTCGTGAAGAAGTAGGGGATCAAAAAGTATTATGTGCGTTATCAGGTGGAGTAGACTCTACTGTTGTCTCTGCACTTTTACATCGAGCGATTGGTGATAACTTAACGTGTATGTTTATAGATCAAGGCTTTATGCGTAAAGGTGAAGCTGAGCGTATCGAAGCAACATTTACTAATAAATTTAACATTAATCTTGTCTATGTAAATGCGGCGGAACGTTTTTTTAATAAAGTTAAAGGGGTAACGAACCCAGAAGAAAAGCGAAAACGAATTGGTGAAGAGTTTATCCGAGTGTTTGAAGAAGAATCTAAAAAATTACAATCAGATATTCCATATTTGGCCCAAGGTACATTGTATTCCGATGTTATTGAATCGGCTGGTGTAGGTGCTTCAAAAACAGCCGTCAAAATTAAATCACATCATAATGTGGGTGGGTTACCCGAAAAAATGGATTTTAAAATTATAGAACCGGTTCGGATGCTGTTTAAAGATGAAGTTCGAAAGTTAGGCTTAGAGCTTGGTGTTCCTGAAGAAATTGTGTTTAGACAACCGTTTCCTGGACCAGGAATGGCTATTCGTATTATTGGAGAGGTAACTCCAGAGCGTGTCGCTATTTTGCAGAATGCGGATCAAATAGTGCTTGATGAGGTGAAATCGGCGGGTCTTTACAGAGACTTATGGCAATCTTTTGCCGTTTTAATTCCAATTCAAACGGTTGGTGTTATGGGTGACCAACGAACGTACGAACATACCATTGCGATTCGTGCGGTTAATTCCATTGATGCAATGACGGCTGAATGGGCACGCTTACCCTATGATTTACTCGATAAAATATCGTCACGAATTATTAATGAGGTTCAGGGGATTAATCGAGTGGTTTATGATGTTTCTTCTAAGCCCCCAGCCACCATCGAATGGGAATAATGCATTGTGGTTTGGCTTATTACTTCTTTGATGAGTGTATAGCTTTCCTTTTTAACCGTACACTGCGTTAATTTTTTAATTTCAGTACTCATTTACTAAAGTAAACTCCGTTCTTCAATCAAAAAATGGCCTTGTTTACAGTTAAAAAATGGCCTTGTTTACAGTTAAAAAATGTCGTTGTTAATTATTAAAAACAGGATGTCGTTCCATCAGTTACCTTTACAAAATTATCTGTACCACCTCTTTTGCAAACACATAAAATATAACTATCGGTTAAGATAAGGTTTCCATCTTCTGCATTATCGTCACATCCATCGGTTGGCGCCGAGCTATGTTTAAATAGTTTTAATGTTTTATCGGCATTTACAGAAAAATAAATAGTGTCTGGTGTTCCTGATTCATATACTTTTACAATGGGATCGCTTTCAGGTTGAGCGAGTTTTCTTGCTTCTAATGTTGGATCTGTTACGGATGCCGTGGTGAATACATCTGATCCAACGGAGTAGGTGGCGGATACAAAATGTTGAGAGTATCCGTATCCTTTGTTGGCATAATTGAATGTATTTCCATCAAATTGATCTATAGAGGATAACCCACCTGTAAATAATTGTCCGGTTTTTGTTACTGTAATATTTCTAGTGCTTGTAGCTCCTGTTTTTGAGAAAATTTGTAAGGCATCTTTAGCAATTCCGGTGTCTGTTTCGATAACTATAATTCCACCAGTGTTTGTTGTCGATGTATTACTGGCTTTAATTAAACTTGATGTGAGTGTGTTGATCGTTAAACCAGTTAATGTTTCACCATTTAATAATGAAGGGATGGTTTGCCAACTTGGTACACCACCTACAATCCCCAAAACATCATCATTAGTTACACCTCCATTTGTGGTAAGTCCAATACTAACATTCGTACTGGCATGATTGATTACAACGCCATTAGTGCCAGCTAATGGAACCCATTCTGGATCGGTTCCATCATATCTGAAAATATCATTAGTTGTTGCATTTTCATTGGTAAGTTTAATAACGTTTGAATCAACTACTAAGCCTCTATCTACTAATGTGCTAAGACCTCGCTTTTTAATCGTTCTATCAGTATCTAGTGTCACAAATGTATCAGCGGTATTATTTATGGAAGCATTTTGGAGAATTAAACTATGTGCCGTTAATGTGTTTCCAATAACTGTTGTTCCAGTAATTTCGGTGTTTCCATTTACTTCAAGACGGTTGGTTCCAGGATCATTTGTACCAAGACCAAGTTTGAAATTGGTATTCGCAAATTTAATATTGTTACTTCCTTCATCTTTTGCCCATAGTGCATCCGAATTATCTATTGTGACGGACACATTTGCACTATTTAGTATTTCCCACTCTGTTCCAGTGAAACCTTCGAAGTTGTTCGTTCCCGCATTATATCTTATCTTACCTTCGTCACCCGCTTCACTCGCTAATTTGATTTCATCTCCAATGGGAATATTTACAAGTGCAGACCACTTAGGTTGGTTACTTACTTCATCCCATGCAAAGATATGGCCTGTAGCTAGTGTGCCTGTCACATTATTGGTGGCAATTCTAAAAGTATCTGTATCTAGTTGAATACCTCTTTCGGCTTGATAAGAAGCCTCTTCAACACCTTCAATAATCGCCCATTCAACTGAACCTGTGTCCGTATTGTATTTTAAAAATGGGTTAGCGGCAGGTGTTCCGGTTGGCCCTGTAATACTGACTTGATTAGTTTGATTGATACTTAATCCGTCTCCTACAGATACTAAATCAGTTTTAGTGTTGATTTCATAATTGTCATCGATGAGTTTGATTTTTTTGATGCGAACTAAATCATTTTCTCTGTCTACTAGAACAGTGGATCCGGATAGTTGTTCGGATGTCATACTTTGAATGGAATATAATGAACTTGAAAACGGTATTTCTATAAAATCAGTAGGTGAATTATTGAGTGCAATTTTTACTTTTACATTTTTTAATGTGTGTAAACTAAGTGTTTGATGGCTATCATTTAATAAGATAGGAATTTCAATATTACCTACACCATTTGTAAATACACTAGAAATTGTGGCGTGACTATCAAGTTCTCCGGTACCTGGGTTGAACGAAATATCACTATTATCACTGATACGTTGCGCCGAAAAACTAACTTGAAACGCTTGTTCTCCTGTTAATAATCCAGATTCACTGTGATTGAGTGTTAGGTTAAGATTAATAAGCTGAGTGGTTCCAAAGTTTCCATCCGCATTTACAAGTTGAGAACTTAATACTGTAAAGATTATAAGTAACTTGGTTGCTAGTTGCTTTATGCCTGAATTCATGATTTTCCTAATTAATTTGTGATGATGTCTTTATTTTATCATAACTTATGAGTTGTATTTTTTTCACCCCTTTACTTATAGTATCGATTAAAATGTGAGTTTTTATGTATTTTGACTCTAGTTTTGAAATCTTTTATAATAGATTGTTCAGTTTTAGGATGGAGTGATATGACTGTTAAAACCGTTTCTTTTTATACGCAAGGATGTCGATTGAATCAATCGGAAACTGCATTGCTAGAACAACAGTTTGAACATCATGGTTACTCTATTCTTTCTTCATCTGAGGTAGGTGATGTAACCGTTATCAATACATGTACGGTTACCGAAAATGGGGATACAGATGCTAAAAAGTTAGTGAGAAAAGCTTTGGATTTAAACCCCAGTACATCGGTTGCATTAATAGGTTGCATGGCCCAGATACAAAAAGATACGTTATTAGAGTGGCCTGGTGTTAAGTGGGTCATTGGGAATGCGCATAAAATGGAGTTGCCATCCATTATTGATTCTCATGATAGCCTTGTCTTAACTCCTAAAATGACCAAAGAGTCATTTACTTTACCAGGTAATTCTATCGACAGACATCACACTCGAGCTAATTTAAAGGTGCAAGATGGGTGTGATTTTTATTGTTCATTTTGTGTCATTCCTTTTGCAAGAGGTCCGGCTAGAAGTCGTGAGTTTGACGATATTCTTAAAGAAGCGCGAGTTTTAGTACTGGCTGGACATCGTGAACTTGTATTAACAGGTGTTAATATTGGTACTTATCAAAATAATGGGTACTTATTTTTAGATATAATTAAAGCGCTCGAAGAGATTGAAGGACTTGATAGAATTCGAATTTCCTCGATAGAACCAACAACAATTCCAGATGAGCTGATTCATCATATGGCAACGTCTGAAAAATTGTGTCGACATTTGCATATTCCGCTTCAATCTGGAACCGATACCGTATTAGGCTTAATGTCTCGCAAATATACAATGCAAGAATTTGATCACTTTATTCAATTTGCACATGATACGGTTCCTGGATTATGTATTGGTACGGATGTGATTGTTGGGTTTCCGGGTGAAACAGATGAGTTGTTTGAAGAGACGGAAGCTTATTTAAGAGAATCCTGTATCGATTATTTTCATGTGTTTAGTTACTCTGAGCGTGCATTTGCTCGTAGCAAGAAATTGGAAGGCCAGGTTGAATCGTATAAAATTTCAGCACGAAGTAAAATTTTGCGAGACTTGAGCCAGCGGAAACGATTGGTCTTTCATCAAGAGCATGTAGGTGATAATTTACCGGTTCTAGTTGAATCATTTAAACGAGATAAATGGACTGGATTAACGGATAATTACATCAGAGTAAACTTTGAATCAGATGCTGACCTTAAAAATCAAATTGTGGTCACTAGTATTTTAGAGTCTAACCCTCAAGATGTTTTGGCTACGCTCTAGGCAGTTTGAGTTAAAGCGCGTATAATACGTCATTATGATAAAACAGTCAGTATATATTGAAACATATGGTTGTCAGATGAATGTGTATGACACCGAATTGGTTAAGACGATTCTAAAAAAGGCGTCTTATACCATTTCTGATGCTCCTGAATCAGCTGATGTCGTGATGTTAAACACGTGTTCAGTAAGAGACAATGCCAATCGTAAGGTTTATAACAGAATTCACACGGTTCGACAGAATAGACAAGAGAATAGTCCAGTTAAAATTGGTATTTTAGGTTGTATGGCAACTAATTTTCGACAAGCACTACTCGAAGACCCAAAACTTGGTATCGACTTTATTGCAGGTCCAGATAGTTACAAACAATTACCTCAATTAATTGCGCAGACTAGTGAAGAGCATAAAAAATCGTTTGATGTGACGCTTTCTGAGTTTGAAACCTATGAAGATGTTTATCCAACACGTGAAGATGGTGTGAATGCATGGATTGCTGTCATGAGAGGGTGCAATAATTATTGCACGTTTTGTGTGGTTCCATTTACTCGTGGTCGTGAACGAAGCCGTTCTCCAGAAAGTGTGGTTGAGGAAACTAAACGCTTGGTTGCTAATGGATTTAGCCAAGTTACATTACTTGGTCAAAATGTTAACTCATACAAATATGTAGATGGTGACACTGTAACTGATTTTGCTGATTTAATTCGAATGGTTAGTGATGTTGAAGGAGTGAAGCGAATTCGTTATACATCTCCTCATCCAAAAGATTATCCGACCAAGCTACTAGAAGTAATGGCAGAAAGAGACAACGTTTGTAAACAGTTACATATGCCGCTACAGGCTGGTAACTCTCGTGTACTTCGTAAAATGAATCGTACCTATACTCAAGAAGAGTTTCTGGATCTTGTGAAACATGTTCGTTCTGTGATACCAGATATTGTGATTACCACAGATATTATCGTTGGGTTTCCTACCGAAACAGACGAAGAGTTTGAAGATACTTTCAATGTGATGAAAGAAGTTGAATTTGATTCGGCATTTATTTATAAATATTCGGAGCGACCTGGAACCTTAGCGTCAAGACGTATTCCAGATGATGTTCCTGAAGCGATTAAAACAGAACGCATTGTTAGACTTAATGAATTACAAAAAACAATTTCCATGACTAAAAACAAGTCACACATTGGTGAACAGCAAATGATTCTAATTGAGGAAGAATCATCTAAGAAAAATCCACTGTATGCAGTGGGAAGAAATGATGGTAACAAATTAGTACTTGTCGAACGATCTGATTTTCAAGCGGGTGATTATGTGTTAGCGACAGTGTATGAAGCGTCTCCACATAATCTTAAAGCTAAATGTGATTAATTTTTTCTAATATTTCAGCTGTTATAGTTGACCAAGATTTTTGGGTACATGTAATCCTAAGATCACTGTATTTTTCATAAAAAGGAAGCCTTTCGTTATATATTTCTTCAAATGAATCAGACAGTAGTCCGATAATTCCTCGTTCTTGGATGTTGGGTATTCGTCTTAAAATATTGTCGTAAGTGTCCTCTAAGTAAATAACGGTACTTTTGTCTTTAACATATTTCATGGCGTTTGGGCTGTAAATTAAGCTACCACCAGGGGCAAGTACAATGTCAGAAAACTCAACTTCTAAACAAGTCGATTCTTCGAGTTTTAAAAAATCTTTATCTCCAATATTATTAATGATGGTTTGGAGATTTTGGTGCTTCTTGTCACTAATGACATGGTCTAAATCTATAAAAGATTTATTTAGATTTTTGGCTAGTTCCTTGCCGATTGTTGATTTGCCAACCCCCGACATTCCAATAAGAGTGTAACTTTTTGTCATACCATTATTTTATTATGGATTGTCTTTTAGGTACAGTTTAAATTATAATTTTTTTTAAACTGGCCTTGTTTATAATTAATTTATATTAAAATAAATTTTGACCTATTTTTTTATTTAATTATTCTAAAATAACTTTTTACTTATTTATGGAGTTTGTATTTTATGTTTAAGTATTTAAATTTATTTGGTTGTATTCATATTATGTTCTTGTGGTGCTTCAACTGGTTCTTCAGATAATAATAATCTACAAGACCCAACGGTTAGTTCGTATATTTTTTCCTCAAAATATTCTGGTGTGACACCTGATCATCAAGTACCATTAATTGAAATTATTTCAGATCTTTCAGAAATTCCTTCAATCTTAGATTTATCTATTGTTACATAAATCGTAGATCTTACGGGTGCTTCGGGTGATCGATTAGCAAGTGATCATGTGAAGCAATTTTTAGCTGTTGATGTTGAATTGTTAGTAAATAATCTTTAATTTTTTCAATAATTTGGTATAATTAATATTTATTAAAGGGATTTTATGTTTAAAAAATCAATAATTTTAGTATTTTTAATTTTTTTTTCTAATCAGTTGTTTGCTGAGTGGACACACTCTTCTAAATTAACATTTGATTATTACTATGATTCAGTTAGTCGATCTAAATATACTCAAACAAAATCGAGTTTATTAGTTCAGAATCAACAGTTTAAATTTGAGTTTTCTTACTTATTACCTGAGCAAAACCCACCTGAACAATCTTTTATTGATTACAAGTCATCGGAATATTTTAATTATTTATTGAGTTACCAATACAACGATTTAATGATTCGTTATGGAAAGCTTCACACTAGTCTGGGAAAAGGTTTAACGTTTAATAATTCTATAAATTTTATTGATATTGGCGTAGATTCTAATTTGCTAGGGTCCGAAATTTCAATTAATTCAAATCAATTAAATATGACCGTGTTTTATGGTGAAATATATAACATTTTTCATCATGAAAGAGATGTTAGTGTTTCTGGATACGAGTTATCAACCCCAATAATTGATAATGATCGATATTCTTATACCTTGGGAACTACGTTTGTTGATTATAATTTTGAAGAACCTATTATTCAAACAACTACCAATTTTTTTGAAACTGTTCAACCTTCAGTATCTAATGATCGAAATGCTTTTTCAGTTTATCATCAGTTTTACTATGATTTTGGAAGTTTGTATTATGAACATGCGTCTACTAACTTATCAAAAGGCTCTAATGGCCATTACCTTAGTTCTGATCTTTATCTGCAAGATTCCACTTTTATTTTGCAATATAGTCATTATGAACAGTTTAATTTAAGTCATGACAATAATATCTTTCAATTAGCACCAACGGCGTTAAAAACATATACTTATACTCTTCCCAATAAAGTTTTGTATCGGTTAAATGTTGATGAATTGTATGTGTTGAATCGACAAACCGCGTATGGCATATCCTATTATACCCCTCTCATTGAAGACTCTTTACTTGAAATTAGCTGGAGTCAAGAAAATGATCGATCTGAAACAAAGTATAGTGATGTTTATGCTCAGTTCGATTATATGGGGTTTGATACACTTGAGTTAAAGACGGGATATGGTGTTCAATATTTCAATATAGTTCCATATAATTACATCAATATTATTGAAGATATTAAGTGGAACTTTTATGAGGATTATAGTTTCAATACCATTTTAGAGCATCAAAAATCGGGTCGTGCAAATATTGCTCGAGTGAACCGGTATAGTATGACATTTATGTTATCAAAAGCACAATTAGGGTCTATTTCTTTTTTGAGAGAGGGAAGTGATCGTTCCAATTCAGTATGGGATGGAACTCAGATTGATTGGTTGATTAACTCAAGGAGTTCTATGAGATTATTTGTAGGAAAACGGCAGGCCGGTCAGAGGTGTATTGGGGGTGTTTGCCGAGCTTTTCCAGAGTTTGATGGTATAGAGTTAGGATTAGTGTATTCATTATGAGGTTTTTTAAATGAAAAAAATAGTAGCGTCTTTTCTTGTTTGGAGTTTATGTTTAGTTAGTTTATCAGCGAATGATTTAAAATTATCAACTGACAATGTCAGCGTAACTGATTATCAAAATTTATTTTCTTTAAAAGATCTTAAGGGCCGCAAGATGGATTTAAAATCTCAGTTAACTAAAGGGCCAGTTGTGATTTCATTTTGGGCTACTTGGTGTTCGCCATGTTTGCAAGAATTGATTGCAATGTCTAAGTATTATAAGTATTATCATTCAAAAGGTGTACAGTTTATTGCTATTAATATTGACGATGTTAAAACTCAGGTTAAAGTTTCTCCGGTTGTTCGTATGCGGAAGTTTCCATTTTTAATTTTATTAGATCCTGATCAAAAAATATTTAAACAGTTTTTGGGTGATTATCCGCCATTAACATTAGTCTTAGATTCTAATGGACGTATTATTTATAAGCACGTGGGGTATCAAAAAGGTGATGAGAAGAAATTGTTTGCTTTTTTGGATACCTTGCTCGAGACTAAATAATTTATGGTCATTTAATTATAATTTTGATATCCTAAAATGAGTTTAATGTTGAGGTTGCTATGACTTTTTGGGTATTAAAACAAATAAAAAAATTATTAACTCAATTAAACTCTACAGAAGATCCTAGAGTATTGTCTTTAGGTATAGTTTTTGCTTTGGTGTTAGGATTACCGTCATTTCATTTTTTTTATACGTTTCTAGTTTTACTTTTTCTAATATTAGTTAAGGCTAATATCCCCTTAGCTTTATTATTTTGGCCTTTATTTTCATTTGTAGGGGCCTTGATGAGCCCTATTTCACATTATATTGGATTATTGCTATTGGTTAAGTTTGAGTTTTTAAGTGGTTTGTGGACTTTTTTAACGAATTTGCCATTACTCTCTTACTTATATTTTAATCATACGGTCACCTTGGGGTCTTATGTTTTGATTATTTTACTTTCGCCTGCTATTTTTAAAGCTGGCTTAATATTTGTGAATTATTATCGAAAAACATTAATGCCAAAAATTACAAAATCTAAGGTGATGACAGTGTTGAAGTCTAGTAAATTTGTAGGTTGGATCTTTAGGTTTTTAGGAGAGTAAATATGATACGATTTAAATTTGCTATTCCTGTGATCATTTTTGTTTCAGTTATTGGAGTGACTCTTACTTTTATGGGTTCTATATTGGAGATGGTGATTGAAAAACAGTTATCAGAAACGTATGGTGCTCAGATTGATGTGAATAATGTAGACGTTTCTTACTTGCCATTTAAATTGTCGATTTCATCGTTAGATATCACAGATAAAAGTAATTCGATGTCTAATATTGTGTCGGTTGGACAGGTTACGGCTTCATTATCTTTTTTACCATTACTTGAAAAAAAGATTTTGATTCCAGAAATTCAAGTTCAAGATGTGATGTTACATACGCCACGACAAACAAGTGGTCGTATTGAAAAGACAGCTAAGGTTGTTGCAAAAGTCGACAACGATTCTAAATCAGTTGTATCTAAAGTGACTAATAAAGTATCTCAGTCTAAAGCTGTAAAAGCGGTTAAGAAAAAATCTTCTGAAAAGCTCTCAAATCTCAAAAAAAATGCGTTTTCATTTCAATCTCCTGATATGGGTCAAGCTATAGAACTTAAGTCTCAAAAACAAGCGGAATTAATTCGAGATGATATCTCTAAAACAAATGATAAGTGGTCTAAACGTCTTAAAGAGAGTCCTGTAAAACAATCCTCACAAAATTTGCAAAAAGAGTGGCTCAATTATAAATCGTCGATACCTAAAAAGTTAGATTCTTTAGATAAGATAAATGCTCAAATTCAAGGCTTATCGAAATTGAAATCAAAATCTGAACGTCTTGTTAAAGAAATCAATAAGGAAAAAACAGAGTTTAATTCGGACTTTAAACAGTTACAATCGAAAGTAAGTTCACTAACTCAATTAGCAGAGCAAGATTATAAAAATGCTTCTAAAACAATAAAATTGGATGAATATTCCTTTAACAATATTACAGAGTTATATTTATCAGAGATTATTCGACAAAAAGTGGATCCTATTACAACACGTTTTAATGAAGCTTATTCGTTATTTCGAAAGTTTAAAGGCGCTGGAGCCCCGAAACCCAAGAAGAGTTTAAGACACCCTGGCCTTATGATTGATTTTCCTAATGATAAAATGTTACCACGTGTGTGGGTTCAACAAATTTTAGTGTCCGCATCTTCTCATTCTGAAAAATTAATTAAAGGAAGTATTCAAAATATTACCAGTCATCAATCTGTGGTGGGGGAGCCAACCGTTGGTACGTTTGAGTTTAAAAATATAACAGGAGCTGGTCATCGTAGTACATTTATTTTTAGTTATGATGGTTTTTCATCGGCACAGGATGAAGTTGCGTTTAAAAGTACAGTTAATGGTGTAACGCTTCCAAAGCAATCTATTATTAACTCTGGAAAGGAGCAGATTAATTTACGATCTGGTAACTTATCGATTTTAACGGAGGGTAAAGTCGTTGGGAACTTAATTGATGTTCGGTCGGTTCTGGATGCCAATGCTTTACGCTTTTCACAAAAAGGACTTATGCCTGGTTCTTTTTCATTTAATAGTTTAGTTTATTACTCGTTACAATCTATGCAGAGTCTTCAGGTTAAAGCACGTTTAGAAGGTGAGCTCGATAACTGGTCTTTATCTTTAAATTCAAGTTTGGATCAGTTTGATGTTAAAGGCTTGGTGAATAAAAAGCTTGATAATAAAAAACGTCAGTTAAAGCAGCAGTTAAATAATATCGTAGCCAAGTCTAAATCTGATTTGACATCGCAAATTTCAAAAGATAACAAAGCCCTTGGTTCTGTTATGTCTGCCTATCAAGACGGTGGAAACTCTGTGAATAAAGAAATAAATGCTCGACTAAACAAAGAAAAAAAGCGATTAAATGATAAAAAAGAGGCATTGAAGAAAAAAGCTCAAGCTAAATTAGATTCTGAAAAAGCTAAAGCTAAAAAGGCGGCTGAAGAAAAGTTAAAAAAAGAAGCGAAGTCGGTATTAAAAGGTCTTAAGTTTTAGATTTTTCGTTTAATATTTTTGCTAACAATAGACTGGTTTTGGTATTAAATTTTTGTGGATTAAGTTCATTTACTTGTCGAATTATGGAACTTAATTGTTTTATTTTTCCACCTAGGATTTTTCTTAATTCAGTATTATCAATCACTTGAAATCGATCTAAGTTTTGTGAGCTTTCTTTTTCCAAACAATCTTTTAGTTCTGGGTTTGTGCTGATGTCTTTGTGGTGAGGTGATGTGCTAACCGGTTGTTCATACACACCGTTGATTTGGTTTTGTTTGATTGTATCTGGTCTTAGATGGGGTGGAATACTATTCATATTTTATTAGTTCCTCTTTACATATTAGTTGGGCTCTATCATTTAAAAGATCGTTTGCAATGCTTTCTACTTGTTGTAAAAATGGGTTAAGTGCATGGTGTTTCTCGAGTGCTCCGTTTAGTGTTAATGTCGCGGTATTTAAATTGAAGATATAAGTGTTCTTAAACGCTGTGGTGATCTTTTTTAATGAAAGAGTGTCATTATCATACCAAAGTAGATAATAAGTGTTTTCTTCAAATGTTTTGTTGTTTAAGTTGGTTATTATATAACTTTGACTTAACTCTTTAATATCAAATAAAACCGACTCTAATTCAATTAGCAATTGTGTAAATCTATCGGTTATAGACTCTTCAACCCCTTGTGTTTCGTAGGGTTGGGGTATAGATATATATTTTAGTTCTTTTGACATAATGTCGTTAGCGCATGGTGTGATTATCGTTTCTACATGCTTCTTTTATTTCATCGATCGAAAGTTCCCTAAAGTGAAGTAGTGAGGCTAAAAGTGCGGCGTTACAGTGTTGTAATACGTCTGAAATATGTTGACTAGTTCCAGCACCACCGGACGCAATTACAGGAATATTTACCGTTTCCGCGATTGTTTTTGTCAGTTCAACATCGTATCCGTTTTTGGTCCCATCTGCATCCATCGAGGTGACGAGAAGTTCGCCAGCACCACAGTCATTCATGAATTTTGCCCACTTTATCGCATCAATCCCTGTGCGGTTTCTGCCACCATGTGTATATATTTCCCATTGGCTTGTGCTATCTAATTGAACAGATGGATTAATATTATATGGCAGTGTTTCCTTATTTGAAGAGTTTTCTTTACATTGTCGAGCATCTATAGCTACCACGATACATTGATTCCCAAATGCTTGGCTACTATCTAGAACAAGTTGCGGGTTATGAATAGCGGCTGTATTAATGGATAGTTTATCGGCGCCGGCGTTAAGCATGGTGCGAATCATGCCAACAGAGTTGATTCCTCCACCAATAGTTAATGGAATAAAGATTTGTTTCGCCGTATTTTCAATTAAACTGGCCAAAACATACTCTTTGTTTGAGCTTGCGGTAATATCTAAAAATACAAGTTCATCAGCCCCTTCGTCATTATATCGTTTTCCAAGTTCTACAGGATCTCCGGCGTCTCGTAAATTCACGAAGTTTGTTCCCTTAACTACACGACCATTTGTCACATCTAAACATGGGATAATTCGCTTACTAAACATTAAATAGCTCCTTTGCTTCTGGATTCCCTAAACAGTAATCGCTAAATGACATTGCTTTTTTCCCCTCAGGTTGAACAGTTAGAGGTACACATTGATTATTTTCCAGTTTGGATTCTAAAATTTTTAGACGTTTATTATTAATTAGTAAATAGGCTCCTGGTTTTGGTGAAAAAGCCCTGATCTTATTGTATTTAACTTCTGCGCTATCTGTATCTTGTAACTGCGTATCTTCTTTTTGAATTTTGCCACAGTAACTTGCTAATGACTCATCTTGATCGGTAAAGTCAGTCTCATTAAATGGCCAACTTTTTATTAGAATATTAGACAATGAAACGGCCCCTAACTCTGCTAATTTATTAAATAGTGTTTCACAATTATCAGATTCAGTAACTGGAAGAGATGAGGTATGCACTATTGGTCCAGCATCCATACGTTCGCTTAATTTGATAATGCTTATTCCAGCTTCAGAATCGCCATTTAATAATGTAGTTTGGATTGGGGATGCTCCTCTGTATTTTGGGAGAAGGGATCCGTGAATATTTAAACATAGATACTTGTCTGTGACTGTTTTTGGAATCATCATTCCATATGCGACAACGATAATTAGGTCTGGATTAATTTGATGTGTTAAGGATTCTAGTTCGTGTTTGTCACGTGGGGTATAGACGTCTAGTTTTTGTTCTAATGCATAGTGTTTAACTGGAGTAGGGCTTTTTTGTTTACCTCGACCTCGTTCCTTGTCGAGTTGAGAAAAGACCGTTAGTTTTGATTTCGGTAAGTCTAATACAAGCTGTTCTAAACTTCTTACAGCAAAATCTGGAGTTCCCATAAATAAAATTGAGTTTATCATGATTTAATTTTAGGAGTTAATGGTTTATTGAGCAAGCACTTAACTTGTTAAAACCACTCATCTTATGTATATTAATACAGATAAATTGATGTATGTGGGGATATAGGGGCTGTAAATGACGGATCCAAAATTAATCTTAGAATTACTTAAAAATAAATCAAAGAGAATTAATCTCGCGTTTAATCCAAAGCTTTGGTCATTATTTAAAACAGCGTGCTTGAAAGATGGGCAATCTCCAACATCAAAACTGGAAGACTTAATTTTAAACTTTGTACATTCTAAAGGACTTTTAACGGAAGAGTCACAATCACAAACTAAGGATATAACATGAGTAATGTTCCTAAAGTATTAATTATTGGACGACCTAATGTTGGTAAATCAACATTGATGAATCGCATTACAGAAACACGACGTTCGATTACAGCTGAAGAGTCAGGTGTCACACGAGATATTCGAGAATATCCAGCATTTTGGAATGGGAAGTCCTTCATGTTATTGGATAGTGGTGGATTACTGCTTCACAAAGGTGTGGATGATATTCAATCTAAAATTGAACAGCGTGTCTTTGATACTATTGAGTCTGTAGACAAAATTGTTTTTCTTGTAGATAGTCGCTCTGGATTTACATCGGTTGAGGATTCCATCATTAAAGTACTCAGGACTTATCAGGATAAAGTTCTATTGGTTGTTAATAAGTGCGATAACCCAGCGATGATGTTGGAATCTCAGGAGTTTTATAAAGCTGGTTTTGGTGAGCCGATTGCCATTTCAGCTATGCAAGGCTATGGTGTGGCGGATTTATTGGATCTTTTAGTTAATAGTTTTTCATCAAAAGAAGAGGCTCTTGGACACTATAAAGACGCACGGCGTATTGCAATTGTAGGGCGTCCTAACGTTGGAAAGTCGTCGTTATTAAATGCAATTGTAAATGAGACCAAATCGATCGTCCATGATATGTCTGGAACAACCCGTGACACGGTTGAAGTACTTTATACGTATCACGGACAAGATTATTTGTTTTTAGACACAGCGGGTATTAGACGTCGTGCTAAAATTCGTGACACATTAGAGTACTTTTCTATTTTACGTTCCGACAATAGTATAGCGTATGCTGATTTAGTAATATTAGTTTTAGATGCAACATTGTTAATTACGGATCAAGATAAGAAAATTATTAACTTTGTTATAGAAAATAAGCGTAATATGATTGTATTTGTTAATAAATGGGATACGATGGAGCGCTCGGATATGCTTAGACAAGATTGTACCAAATTAATTTTGCAAGGTGTTCCTGCTTTACAGGCTTATCCTATCTTATTTGGGTCGGCTACCGAGCGCTTGTCGCTTGGAAAGTTAGTGAACTTAATTGGCGTTGTTATCGATCAATCGATGCGACGGGTTCCTACTTCGGATTTAAATCGATTTATTGAAGATGTCATGCTTAGACAACCTCCTAAATCTAAAAAGGGGAAGCGTTTGGCGGTGTATTATGTGACTCAAGCTGAAGTAGGTCCTCCAACCTTTGTATTTTTCATTAATGATACGTCTCTAATTTCAATGGCTTATAGGCGCTTCTTAGAAAAGCAACTTAGAGAGTTCTTTGGCGGTTTAGAAGGTGTGGCGATTCGTATGAAGTTTAAATCTAAGCAACACCTTCGTTCCTCTGATTAAATCGGGATTGAATTTTGGAGCTGCCCAAATTGATTGTTCGTAATGGAGTTTATTTGATTGATTCCTGAGTTAGAATTATTATCGTCATCATCGTCGTTACTAGAACCAAACCCAATATCCATTAATGGTTTGTACATTTCATTTAGTTGAGCTTCGATCGTATATTGAATTTGTTGTGGGGTCATGGACCCAATATTAAGTAAATTAAACCCAAGGTTAGGACCGTTGCTATTCGGAGTGTTGGTAAGTTGGTTATGTAGTTGTTGGGTTTGAATAGTCGAGTTTAGGTTGCTTAATTGACTGATAGCGAGTCGTTTTTGCTCAGGGTTTAAGTTTTCAATTTGTGCACTAAAATTGACTAATGACATATTAATTTGTGCCTTTTTACGTTCTGTAGGATCTGAAATATTGCGTAAACTTTGCAAATTATCAATTTCCGGCATTTCTGTTCCAAATGTAGCCATTAACTCACCATGTGCATGAGTAATTTGATCACTAATGTGTTGTGAAGGTAATTGAGAAAATTGAGTAATGGTTTGTGTTAAACGACCTTGAAATTCTTGGCTTAACATTTCTTCTTCAATCATGGCTGCAAATTGAGCACCATTTTCTTGATCTGGGTTGGATTGTGACGTTGATACAGAATTTATAGATTGTAAACTTTGTTGTACATAAGGATCTGATGATAGAAAATTTGAATCAATTGTCATATGAAGCCCTTTTTTATTTTTTGGAAACGTTGTTATTGTATCATATTAATTTGTTTTTGTCTTTAGGTCTGCGTTCCTTATCGGTAAGAAGTTTCTTGATCTTAACATGCCGGTACTATAATCTTTCATTCTAATGATTCTGTAAAATTTTATTAAGTTGACTTCTTTGTTTTTAACTCATTACACTTAAACTATGCGATTTTTTTTAGGATTTTCTTTAACTCTTTTGTTGTCTTGTCAGATGTCTAAGCTGGAGCTAGGTGGGCAAAATATGGCGCTTACTAGTGTTCGTGTAAATGCCGTTATTTCCGATAGCGTACCTTTTGTAGGTGTTCATAAAGGTCCTCTCAAGGCCTCGGATTTAGTTTTTTTCTCCGGTTATATTGATCGCCTTGTGAATTCGTATAATCAAAAATTGGAGCGATTAAATACTGAGTTTAATTTCTTAGCTGTTAATAATATTAAGGATAACCCTGTGTATCGGCAGTTTCCTACAGAAAAAAGTTCGTCTTCAATGATTTTGCTTCCATACTATCAACCTGTTCCTTATCATTCAAAAGCGGCTAGAATACTACTTTTGGAAGATTTGAAGGTAGAGTCTTTAATATTGTTTGATTTTTCTTTTTATGGGAATGGTGACAATTTAGCCTTACGTGTTGATATTTTTTTAATAACAAAACACGATGTTTATGATCACTTTTTTGTTTTTGAGACACCTTTGTATCAAGATGTGATTTTTCCACAACTTTTTTCATTTGATGGGGCGTTACAATCGTCAATACTTAACTTATTAAAACAGTTTGAATCTTGCTTTTTAAATGAGTTAACCTCTATTAAAAATAAATAAAATATAAATAATGTAAAGGATTAGTAAAATAGCACCTTTGTATCTAGTAAAATAATGTGGCTTCGGCAATATACTTAAACCAACAAGTGAAAGTCCTGTTAATAATAAAATGTATAAATCAGTGTTTAGTGTTTTATCAAATGAAATGGGGGATATACTGGCACATGCACCTAAAATTAAGAAAATATTAAATACATTACTTCCAATTATATTACCAATCAATAATCCGGATTGTCGTTTAAAGGCCGCAACTAGTCCTGTTACTAGTTCAGGTAATGAGGTGCCCAAAGCAATCATAAATAATGCAATTAATGCATCGCTAAGTCCAAATGTTAAGGCTAAAAACTCGGCGCTTTCAACGACTAATTTAGCTCCACCTAATAAACCTACTAATCCTAATATAAAACTGATGCTTAGGGTACTAGTTTTTGTTAATAACTCTGATTCTTTTACATTACTTTCATCTGATTTGCTTAATTTGAGTATAGCGTTTAATGATAGTAAAAAAAGTACAAATAATACTAGTCCGTTTGTTCTGGAAAGTTCGACTGTTTCTAGCCAAAAGTTAAATCGTGGATATAAGGATAATATTAAAATAAAGACCGCTAATACATTGAGCATTAGTTTTTTATAGATAATGTCCCGAGAGATTGTGAGGGGTGTGATGAGGGCTGTAGCTCCCAATATTAGGAGTGTATTAGAAATATTGCTACCAATAATATTACCAAATATTAAGGTGTCTTTCCCTTCAGATAAGGCCATTAAGTTCACTACTAACTCGGGTAAAGAGGTTCCAAATGCAAGTAATGTCATTCCAACTAAAATAGGGGATAGTTGCCATTTTTTTGCCATTTCAGATGCTGATTCAATGACGTAGTCTCCACCTTTCCATAATAAGGCGAATCCCAAAATTAAAGCAGTACTCCATATCGTGATTAACATAGTTATTACTCTAATCCAAGTTGATTCAACTTGTAAATAGCCTATAAAATCGTTTTAGGGTGATAATCAATAATAACTTTTACATAGTGAGATGTTTTAGGTGGGTATTTTAGGACTTGTTTAATAGTATTAAATGTTTCAGTGTCTGCTTTGATTAACATATGCCACCTAAAATGGTCTTTGATTTTTTCGATAGGTGCTGGTTTTGGGCCAATAATTTGGCAAAATGAATCCTCAAGATTGGTGGTCTTTTTTTTGATAAATGAGTGAAGTGTTTCGATGGTTTCTTTCGTTTGATTGTTGATTTTTCCACTACAAATAATGTGGATGAGATCTGAAAATGGTGGGTATTTAAGTTCTTTTCTAAACTCTATTTCATCGGCATAAAATGCTTCGTAATTATGAGTAAGTGCGTGCTGTATAACGTAATGATCAGGGTTGCTTGTTTGGATAATGACATGTCCTTTTTCTTTACCTCTTCCAGCACGACCCGCAACTTGTGATAGGAGTTGATAGGTTCTTTCTCCAGCTCTGAAATCGGCTAAGTTTAAGGAACTATCAATGCCCAATACTCCAACTAACGTCACACCTTCAAAATGATGTCCTTTGGCTATCATTTGGGTTCCAATGAGTATATCTCCTTCGTTTTCAAATGTTTCTAGTGTTTTTTCGAGTTCTTTTACGGATTTGTTTGTATCTTTATCTAGTCTACATATCTTAATTCCTGGAAATAACTTTAATAATTCAGCTTCTACTTTTTGAGTCCCAATACCACCGAAATTTAAATGTGGTTTTTTACAATGTTTGCAAGTATGAGTAAGGTTGTCACTACGATCACAGCGATGGCATCTAAAGACGCGGTCTTTATGATAGGTGTAGCTTAAATTGCATTCAGGGCAGGTATGAATTTTATGGCAACTTTGACAAATAATGTAAGGCGCATATCCGCGTCTGTTAAGAAGGATGAGTGTTTTTTGTTTTTTTTCTATATTGCTTTCGATACCATTTAACAGAGCTGAGCTTAATAATGGGTGATCTTCTCTATTATGTTTTTGAGTCATATCAATGATGTCTATAGTTGGAAGCGGGTTAGGTGTAGCTCTATGTTTCATTTGCAAGAGTGTTAATGTTTGATCCATACTAGCTTTGTAGAATAATTCGAGCCCCGGTGTTGCTGAACCGTATAACAAACGAGCACCAAATGTTTGGCGTCTATATTCTGCGATGTGATGTGTTGTATATCTTGGATTATTATCTTGTTTGTAAGAATTGTCGTGTTCTTCATCAAGTATGATTAGTCCAATATTTTCTAAGGGCGTAAAAATTGCAGATCTGGGTCCGATGACGATAGAAACGGTTTGATTGTAGATACGATTCCATTCAATTTCACGTTGTTTTGGAGTGAGTCCTGAGTGAATTACAGAAACGCGTTCGCCAAATCTGGCTTTGAAGCCTTTTCTCATTTGTGGAGTGAGTGCAATTTCGGGTAGTAACATTAAAACACTTTGACCATTTTGAATAATTTGGTTTGCAATTTGCATGTAGACCTCAGTTTTTCCACTAGAGGTGACTCCATGAATTAAGAATGATTGATTCTCGTTTTCTAAGATGGTTTTGATGACGACTTTTTGCTCGTCGTTTGGAGTTTTTTCTTTATCTAATGTGATAGTTTCGTCATTTTGCTCGGGAAGCTCTCGTATTTTCATCTTACCCATAATAGTTTGATAGGCTTTGTGAGGGGTAATGTTATACTCCTCTGTTAACCAGTCGATGAAATTAAGTAGTGTGGATGTTAACTGAGGTTTTTTTATTAACTTTTCACCTAAATCTTTACAGTTTTCAGGTGGTTTAGTATCGATTAAGTCATAAATGATGCCAACGGCAAGTGATTTGCCAAATGGAATTTCGACATGATCACCAATTGAATACGAGCCTGTTTCAGGCACTGAATACGTGTATCTTTTGGGTACATTTCTACAAACTATAACTTCGGCTAGCATTATTTAAGTGTAATATACTCCGATTTTTTTGAACACATTTTAAATGTAAAAATTGGAATGATTTTGCTTTTTGAGTTAAAGTATTGATATGACTAGACGACATGAATTAGAGCAGGCATTAGTGTCTTCATATTATCAAATTGGTGGGATCAATCATATCGATGGATCCAATTTACCAAGTAAAGAAAATGTAGCTCGTTTGATCGATGGACTATTACGATTATTATTTCCAGGTTACTTTCAAGATATTCCAGTTCAGCAATCTCATATTCCTGACTTTGTCTCACAAGAACTCGATTCATTACAGCCGTTATTAGAATCCGAAATTGCCAAAAGTTTAGCGAGTGTTGATGTGGTGTTTGATAAAACATCTTCTGAGTTAACTTCTGAGTTTCTTGCCAAGTTGCCAACGCTTAGGGAGTCATTACAGAAAGATATTACTGCAATATATAATGGAGATCCGGCTTCGAGTTCAGAAGACGAAATTATTCTTGCTTACACAAGTTTTTGGGCTATTACTGTCTATCGTTTAGCTCATGAATTATTTTTATTGTCTATACCGCTTATTCCAAGAATGATGACAGAAATTGCGCATATGAACACTGGAATTGATATTCATCCTGGGGCTCAAATTGGTGATTATTTTTGTATTGATCATGGTAGTAGTTTAGTGATTGGTGAAACAGCCGTTATTGGAAACCATGTCAAATTGTATCAAGGAGTTACTTTGGGTGCATTAAGTTTGCAAGGCCGTGAGACCACAGGGGTACGACATCCAAGATTAGAAGATCATGTGACGGTTTATGCTAGAACCACTATTTTAGGTGGTAATACGGTAATTGGAGCTTATTCAACTATCGGAGGTAACGTTTGGCTGACATCGTCTGTTCCTCCATATTCAAAAATTTATTTGACGGCTGCATTGGAACAACGAACTGAATCGAAAGATTCCTCACAATTTCAGGAGTCTCAAGATGACTAACGTTTTAGATAAAATAGTGGCTGTTAAACATACCGAAGTAAATCGTCTTTATGAACTAGGGGTTCATGACGACTTAAAGTCCAAGGCATTTGCAGTACGCGCTCGTAGTTCGTTTTA
>CACECR010000014.1 GCA_902558105.1 uncultured Candidatus Marinamargulisbacteria bacterium
CCTTTACAATTTAAATTAAGGTCGGTTATTAACCGGCCTTTTTTATGTGTATAATTTTAAATATAGTTAATAAAAGTTATTGGTTATAGTTTCTGTAAGCTTCTAATCGAGATTTTCGATTAGGATGTTTTAACTTTCGTAACGCTTTTTCTTCAATTTGTCTTATTCGCTCACGAGTTACATTGTAAACTTTACCAACTTCTTCAAGTGTTCTTGGTCTTCCATCATCAAAGCCAAATCTTAGTTTTAATATCATTTGCTCACGTTCTGTTAAAATTTCCATTGAACTTAACAATTCATTTCGAAGGATGTGTCTGTAAGACGCATTTTCTGGAGATTCTAAATTTTTATCTTCTATGAAATCTCCTAATTGTGATGATTCTTCATCTCCAATTGGCATTTCAAGAGACAAAGGTACTTGAGAGTATTTTCGTATAGCTATTATGTTTTCTAGAGGCAGCTCAACTTTTTCAGCAACTTCTTCTTCGCTTGGTTTTCTTCCAAGTTCTTGCATCAGTTGTCTTGATGCCTTTTTTACTTTGTAAATGGTTTCAACCATATGAACAGGAACCCGAATAGTTCGCGATTGGTCTGCAATGGCTCTTGTAATACCTTGTTTTATCCACCAAGTTGCGTAGGTTGAAAATTTGAATCCTTTGGTGTAGTCAAATTTTTCAGCAGCTCTAATCAAACCTGTGTTTCCTTCTTGAATTAAATCTAAGAATAGTAGGCCTTGACCTGTGTATTTTTTAGCAATGCTAACTACTAATCTTAAGTTAGCATTAATTAATTTTTTCTTTGCTACTTCACTACCTGATGAAATATCTTTAGCTAGAGTAATTTCTTCTTCAGGTGTTAAAAGCTTTATAGTACCGATTTCTCTAAGATACATTTTAACAGAATCATCTATATCAGAAGATTTTCCAATTTGAATTTCTTCTGCTTCTTCAGTTTCTGTATTTTCTGTAGTTTGTTTTTTAATATCTAAATCAATTAAGGTTTCGATATCTTCAATTATGTCTTCAGTTTTATTCTTATGAACGTTTTCAGTCTCTAAAAAAGAGTCATCATTTAATTTGTTAATTAAATTTGAATTTTCGTTTAATTCGTTATTTGATTCAAATACCATTTTATTTGTCAATATAATAAAATATCCTTGTAATATACCATATTAGATATTACTCTTACAAGTTTTTATTTGAATTAATGTAATTATGAAACGAATTATCCAAATGCATAGTAATGCCCAATGAATTATGTTACTAGTATTGTATGCAAACACATGATAACCATTGAATAACATTAATTGAAACGCTAAGTCTATTCCTAAACTCAGAAAACCAATAATTAATAAACCAAAACTTGCAAGATTAAAGTAATGGTTAGATTTATTTGTTTTCTTCTTCAATAATAACACGTTGTTAATAACATCTAGTAACCAAATTAGACCCACAACTTTAATAATGTTGAATTGCTGAACTTTGTAAAATATTGAAAATTGAGTTTTAAATTGATCAATTATTTCTATTATGGCCGTTTGTTGTGGTATAAAAACAAATATGTGATGACTTAAAAAGCCAATGCTTAAGCTAATCAGTATTAATTGTAAAGTATTAAGTGAATTTGGGATCATATCTTTATTTTAATGTACTAATTTATGAATTGCCAATATAATATCGATAAGATTTCCTGAATTGAGTAGTTATATGAGTTCAAAGCAATTAATAAGATTTTTTGAAGGAATGGGAGATTTCTCTTTATTTTTTTTACGTGTGGTTCGAGGTGTTTTTTCTTTAAAATTTTCTTGGAATCGTACACTAGAACAAATGGTCTTTATGGGGCTTAATTCTTTATCAATCACAATTGTAACGGCGGCTTTTGTTGGCATGTCATTTGCCTTTCAAGTTGTTAAAGAGTTTGTTCGGTTTGGTGCTGCGGGTTTAGTTGGAGGTATTTTGGCGTTGGCAGTCTGGAGAGAGTTAGCTCCTATGATGACTGGAGCAGTAGTTGCTGGACGTGTAGGTGCAGCTATTTCAGCTGAACTTGGTACTATGAAGGTGACAGAGCAAGTAGATGCTTTAAAATCATTATCTCAGGACGTGATATTGTATTTAGTATGCCCACGTGTGGTATCTCTAACCATTATGATGCCGCTCTTGATTTGTGTGGCGGATGTTATTGGGTATTGTTTTGGTTTTGTGATTGCTTATTTTTTTGGATCTATTAATCCAAGTTTATTCTTAAACTCTACTCAAAATTTAGCTGGTAGCTTAGATATTTTAGGTGGAATATTTAAAGGAGTCTTTTTTGGTTTTTTTATATCGATAATTAGTTCGTATCAAGGATTAAAAACACATTCTGGTGCGAAAGGTGTAGGAAAGTCAACTCGTCGCGCAGTTGTATCATCTTTGATAATTGTGTTTATATTAAATTATTTCTTATCAATGGTAATTTTTTCATGATATTTTTAAAAAATGTTTCGTTACAGTTTGATCAAAAAGTTATTTTAAATAATGTTGATTTTAAAGTTAATCAGGGTGATAGGGTGGCTATTATTGGAGAGTCGGGTTGTGGTAAAAGTACATTGCTGAAGTTGATTTTAGGTTTTCTTCAACCGAATAATGGCGATGTTTTATACAATGGGGTTTCGATCAGTTCTATGACAACTTCTGAACTCAGATCGATGAGAATGAAAGTAGGTATGTTGTTTCAATCGGCGGCCTTGTTTGATTCAATGACTGTTGGCGAAAATGTGGCATTTAGTTGGTGTGAAAACCAAGGTGAAGATTATGATAAAGTTAGTGATAAAGTTAATGAAGTATTGGAAATGGTTGATATGGCAGGATACGCAGATGACATGCCAGCTTCACTGTCTGGAGGGCAACGGAAGCGTATTGGTCTAGCTCGAACGATTGCGATGTCTCCGGATGTGATTTTGTATGATGAGCCTACAACTGGACTTGATCCTATATTATCGACCAGTATTGAAAACTTAATTGTAAAGTTATCAAAAGAGTTTGGTATTACAACGATTATGGTGAGTCACCAAAAGTCGACAATACTGAGAACCGTTGATACTATTTATATGATGAATGATGCTAACTTAATTTATGCAGGAACACCTCTAACTATAGAAAAGAGTGATAATGAACTGGTCAGAAATTTTATGTCAGGGGGACTCTAAATGAAACAGTATAAGGTAAATACAGTATTAGTGGGACTTTTCACATCTATTATAATCCTTATCTTAGCTTTTTTATTAATTTGGCAAAGCAATTTATTTATTAGAGTATCTGGTTATGAGTTAATTGGTCGATTCGATTCTGTTGGTGGTTTATTAACTCAATCAGAAGTTCGATTTAGAGGATATCGAGTAGGAAGAGTTATTGATATTCAGCCTCAAAAAGATGCTATTTTAGTTAGATTTTCTGTTATGAATGATGTTCAAATCCCTCATGGATCTTCCTTGAGAGTTATTTTTGATGGGCTTGTGGGAGAAAAATATGTGGATATAATTCCTGATCCTAATGCACTTGAATATTTAAGCCCTGGAGAGGTTTTAGTTGGGTACTCTACTGCAGGTATTGCGGATTTTGTTGATGTAGGAACGAAAAACTTGGCGGAAATTCAAGAGGTTCTTCGAGCCTTTAGAAAGATATCCACAAATCCAGATGTTATGAATTCTATTCAAAACTCAATCTTTGCTGTTGAAGCAATTACCGAAAATACAAATGCGGTATTAGAACAAATTCGACAATTTTCCGAAGATGATAATATTCAACAGATTGTAAATAATTTAAATACTATTTCATTCGAGCTATCTAAAACAATTGATGCTGATTTTGCTAAAAATCTATCGCTTACCATTGAAAATTTTCAACAGGCTTCTGAATCTTTAAATGATTTATTGTCTAGAGAAGGGTTTAAAACCGATGTTCGTAGTGCGGTTGTTGAAGGTAAAAAAATGTTTCGTACAGTTGATTCGGTTTTTGATACATTTTCAAAAATAACGATTGATTCAAATACATCGGTATATAAAGCAAATGAAGAAAAAGGAAATTGGTTATCAGCTAATGTTGATTTTGGTTATAAATCAAGTTTCTTGCGTTTAGGTGTTGGAAATCGTTTAACAACAGATGTGATGGTAAACCTTCAACAAAGTCTAGCATTGTTTGATTCATTGCGAGCAAGGTTTGGCTCTTTTTACTCTTTTCCAGGTGTAGGATTTGATTATACGTTATACAATTTACATTTAAAGACGGATATTTATAATTTTGATTCAGCTCAATTAGACGCTTTTTTGTATTATCCAATAATTAATAAGTTTTATGTATCCATTGGAGCTACGGATTTGTTAGACAATGATCAAAATAAAAGTTATTTGTTTGGGTTTAAATTAGCCACAAATTAAACATTTTATTTGATATAGTGTTTTTCTTGAGGTCCAGATTTTAAATGTTCTATTTCTGTTCCATTTAAATATCCTTGAATTAATTTATGTTTTTTTAGATGGTCATATAAATAAGCATCATCAGATCCGGCTCTTTGTATATAACCTTTTTTTATGTTGAGTTCATTTTTTGATTTTGGGAATAATTTGAAATTTAAATAGTGTGAAAGTACATATCCTTGAATTCCAAATAGTGGTCCCGCTACATTGGCTAAAAAAGGTATTGATATCGAAAATTCATTGTTATTAACTCTGAATTTCTTTGCTGGAAATATAATGTTACGTTCTGGATTGTGTTCATTATTTTTATATCGCATGCCTAGCATTCCTAATTTAGGAATAGTATCTAAAGCGTAAATTAACTTGTTAAAACTTTTAATATGAAACTTCACATCTGGATCTAACGATATGACTATTCTCGGGCAGTTGGTTTCTGATAAATATTCAGAAATAAATTGATTAGTAGCCATCGCTTTTCCGTGGTTTTCTTTTTTTTGAATGATTAAGATTTTTTCGTTTTTAATGGTTTTAAGTAAGCTAAGTGATTCCTTATCTTTAGAATTGTTATCAATTATTACGCATAATGAATCTGTACGATTAGATACTACCTCTTCTATACAATGAATTGTTTCTTTTAACTCTTTGGGTCTATTGAAAACAGTGCAAATTAGTAATACTTTATTAGATACATTCATTGTTTTTCTATTACTTTTGCTCTCTCAATTTTACAAGTAATCTTAAAATTTCAATATATAGCCAAATGAGCGTAACTATGAGTCCGAATGCACCAATCCACTCCATGTATTTTGGGTTATTACCTTCAGATGCATTTTCAATAAAGTCAAAATCAAGCACAAGATTTAGTGCGGCAATAACTACTACAAATGCACTAAATAAAATACCAATCCCACCATTACCAAAAATTCCTGGAATTTGTATTCCAAAAAAACCTAAGATAAAGCTGGCCAAGTAAGCAAAGAAAATGCCCCCTGTTGCTGCGGTTACACCCAATTTGAAATTTTCAGTGGCTTGAATTAGTTTAGATTTATAGGCTGTAAGCAGACAAAAAAGTGTGCCAAATGTAAGTGCCACAGCTTGAATAACAATTCCTGGATAGGATTGTTCTAAAATTGCAGAGAAACCGCCTAGAAAAAGACCTTGGCTTAATGCATATAATGGGGCTGTGATAGGTGCGGCAGATTTTTTGAAGGTTGTAATAATTGCTAAAATAAATCCTGCAATACCTCCCAACGCCATCAATCCAGTTACTTGGCTAGAATACCCAAGAAAAAATTGATTCCAAGTGTAGTATGCGGTTGCCATTACACAAAATAAAAGAATGAAACATTTATTTACTGTTCCATCTAACGTCATTTTTTGAGTTCCAATTATTGTTTCATTTCCAAATGTTTTGTTATTGAGTGCGGGGTTAGCTGTTCTCATCATTTGAAGGCTCCTTATGTTTAATATTTTTATAGTATATCGAATCGCTCTTATTTTGGCTATTTTCATCAATATCTAAAATGTTTAATTCTCGAATCAATTCTGTTTTAAATTGATTCAGTTTTTGGTAGTTTTTGGCTATTGATCGAATAATTTTTGGGTAATCCTTTGGGTTTGTGATCATAATTATCACGATAAGAACAATGGCAATTTCACTAAGACCTAATCCAAACATTGTTTTCCCCAACCAAAACATTTTGCTATTAAAATTGTTATAAAAAATAAAGTAATTAAAGGGAGACTAATGGCTAATTGCGATACAAAGTCAGGAGGTGTAATTAGTGCGGATAAGACAAAAATACCAATAATAATGAATTTACTTTTTTTAAGTAATTGTTTTCGTGTAACTAAGTTAAATGCGAGTCCTATTTCTAATAAAATAGGGAATTGAAAGGTAATCATGCTAAAAATTACAAATTGAATAACGTAAAAAATACTGTTTTGGAAATTAAGAATCAGTCCAACGTTTTCGGGAATAAATCCAGCACTTGTCATGAATGTGAGTATAAATGGAATGAGTTTAAAAAATGTTAAGTAAACGCTTGAACTAGCTAATAACACGCTAATAAATAATCCAAATATTATAGCTATTTTTTCTTTTTTTCCGATTGCGGGGAAGATGAATCTTAAAATATGATAAATAATTGCTGGAGAGGCCATAAAACCTCCTATAATAAATGATACTTTAAATTTGGTTATAAATCCTTCAAATAGACTTTGAACAAACAGTTCCTTTCCTAATTCTGAATGAATACTATTTTGAAAAGGTACTATAAGATAGTTAATAAATATATCGTAAATATAGAAGCCTGAGATGCTACCCATTAAAATCCACAACACTATATGAAATAGGCGTTTTCTTAATTCTTTTAAATGATCTAAAATACTTAATTCAGAGTTACTCATTGTTATATTTTATGTTTTTAATTAATAAGTAGTTTAACGTATTTTTATAATTTTATTAATCCGTAAACGGTACTGATATAATTTGTGATTTGTTTTTTTATTGAATTCTATGCAGTGACGCATGCTTTTGTTATACTCATAAATATACTTAATTTAATAAATTGGGCAAAGGTAATTTTTGATGGAAGAGATGAAAGATAAGTGTGGTGTTTTTGGAGTGTGGGGAGCAAAAGATGCTGCAAACCTTTGCTATTTGGGGTTATATGCGCTTCAACATCGGGGCCAGGAAAGTGCAGGTATAGTCTCCAAAGATGGTTCACGTTTTTATGTGGCTAAACATATGGGACTTGTTTCAGACGTTTTTACACCTGAAATGATAAAAGAGCTCAAAGGTACTTCGGCAATTGGTCATGTTCGGTATTCGACTACAGGATCTTCGGACGAACATAATATTCAACCTCTATATTCTAAAACTTCAAAAGGTAAGTTTGCTATCGCCCACAATGGAAATTTAACGAATGCTCATAAATACTATACTAAACTAAAAAAAGAAGGTGCGTTATTTCAATCCACTGTTGATTCAGAGGTTTTACTTCATTTAGTTGCACGATCTAAGTCTAGGTCGATCGTTGAAGCTGTTCGTAAAGAATTAGCTAATATTGAAGGTGCTTTTTCCTTAGTTTCACTAACGGACTCTGGGTTGATAGCGGCAAGAGATCCTAATGGATTTAGACCTTTGGTTTTAGGTCGATTGAAAGACTCTTATATTGTTTGTTCAGAAACATGTGCTTTAGACTTGATTGGTGCTACTTATGAGCGTGAGATTGAGCCTGGGGAGCTTGTATTTATAGATGACAGTGGATTGTCTTCTTTTAAAATACCTTCTAAAATGAATCCTGCTTTTTGTATATTTGAACATGTTTATTTTGCAAGACCTGACAGTATTATTTTTGGAGATTCTGTTCATGAAGTTCGTAAAGAAATGGGTAGACAATTAGCTAGAGAGTGCCAGGTAGATGCCGATCTGGTGATGGCGATTCCCGATTCTGGAAATAGTGCGGCTTTAGGGTATGCGCAGGAGTCGATGATTCCATATGAAATTGGAATGACACGAAATCATTATGTGGGGCGTACATTTATTCAACCTTCTCAAAAAATTAGAGATTTATCTGTTAAGGTAAAGTTAAATCCTATACATTCGGTTATTAAGGGTAAAAAAATTATTGTTATTGATGACTCAATAGTGAGAGGGACTACTTCTAAACAACGTGTTGCTGCGCTACGTAAAGCCGGAGCAAAAGAAATTCATATGAGAATTTCATCACCTCCGATTACAGATCCTTGTCACATGGGTATTGATACTCCATCTAAAGATCAGTTGGTTGGAGCACATCATACAGTTGACGAAATTTGTAAAATGATTGGTGCTGATTCTTTGGCTTACATTTCTAAAAAAGGGATGTTGAACTCTGTTTTTTCGGTAATGCCAGACCATTTTTGTACTGCTTGTTTTGATGGGAGGTATCCAATTAAAATTCCTAAAAGACGTCGCAAACACGCATTTGAAGATGATAAAATTAAACAATCACGAAAAAAGGTATCTTTATAGGATATATTATGCGTTTAAGTCAGTATTTTTTTTCAACCTTAAAAGAAGTACCCAAAGATGCGGAAATTGCGAGCCATCAACTCATGTTAAGAGCTGGTTTTATTCAGCAATTATCTTCAGGAATTTATTCTTACTTGCCATTAGGATTAAAGGTCTTGCAAAAATTTCAAGAGATTCTTCGTCAAGAATTAAACTCTGCTGGAGCTATTGAGGTTTTATTTCCATCTGTTATACCTGAGGAACTTTGGCAAGAAAGTGAACGTTGGGATGCCTATGGGGATCAATTATTAAAAATGACCGACCGTTTAGGCCGTCAGTATTGCTTTGGCCCTACTCATGAAGAAGTTGTGACGGAAATGGCCAAACAATTTATTCATTCTTACAAGCAATTACCATTAAATGTGTATCAAATTCAAACTAAGTTTCGTGATGAACTTAGGCCTAGATTTGGCTTAATGAGAGGTCGTGAATTTTGTATGAAAGATGCTTATAGTTTTCACGATTCTGAATCGTCACTTGATGAAACTTATCAGGTGATGAAAACAGCTTATTATAATATATTTGAATCATGTGGTTTAGAAGTTCAAGCTGTTGAAGCCGATAGTGGTGATATTGGTGGTAGTGAATCGGCTGAATTTATGATAACAGCCGAAACCGGTGAGGATGCTATCATGAAATGTTCTGAATCCGGTCATGCGGTTAATGTTGAAGCGGCTAAAACAATGCCATTTAAGGCTAATGAATTTCGGGATCAAGTATCTATTGAACATGTTAGCACACCAAGTATGAAACGAATTGAAGAAGTTGTTAATG
The DNA here is from genome assembly GCA_902558105.1 of uncultured Candidatus Marinamargulisbacteria bacterium. Taxonomy (GTDB): domain Bacteria; phylum Margulisbacteria; class Marinamargulisbacteria; order UBA817; family CACECR01; genus CACECR01. The sequence goes on from CACECR010000014.1 coordinate 9,282, forward strand.
GCCTTAACTGTTCGTCGTCGGATTTATTGAAATCTTTACTGGTTGAAGTTGATAATGAATTGGTTCTAGTACTTATTCGCGGCGATCATGAATTGAATGAGTTAAAGTTGAAGAAGCAGTTGAATGCTTTTTCAATTAATTTTGTAAATGATGATGACGTCTTTAACACTATCGGAACCGTTCCTGGATATGTGGGGCCTTATCAACTATCGGAGTGTCGTATCGTGGCGGATCATTCATTAGATCCAACTTATCCATACATTGTGGGTGGGAACCAGCCTGATACTCATTTGCGAAATGTTCAGTTAAAGTATGATGTAACAGTGGAGTCTTATTTAGATTTAAGAAATGCATCTGCAGGAGAACTTACGCCATGGGGTGGAGTGTATGAAGAGGTTCGTGGAATCGAAGTCGGACATATTTTTAAGCTAGGCACTAAATATTCAGAGTCTATGAAGGCGTCTTTTATGAATAAAGAGGGACGACCATCACCATTTATAATGGGTTGTTATGGAATTGGTGTTGGGAGAACTGTGGCGGCAGCTATTGAACAAAATAGTGATGATAAAGGTATGGTTTGGCCAAAGTCTCTGTCACCTTTTGACATTCAACTAATTTGTGTTAATCCTAAAAAAGAAATATTAACTAATGCCTGTGATTCGTTATACACGAATTTAAAAAATACTGGATTAGATATTTTGTATGATGATCGTTTAGATTCCCCTGGTAAGAAGTTTCAAGACGCTGATTTAATTGGAATACCATTACAGGTTATTGTCGGGAAGTCTTTTGAGAAATCTTCTGAAATTGAAGTTAAGTTTAGGTCGAGTGGCGATCGCTTATCATTACCATATGATCGATGTGTTGAAACAATAAAAGAGCTATTTGATGGATGTTAATGCCATTCCTACACTAGCTATTTGTGCGTTGTTATTTTTATTACCTGGAACATCGTCTTCATCAACATTCTCTTCATTTTCTAAATCTAGTACACCTTCAGTCTCGGCTCCGGCTCACTATAATAGTTCACGCATGATGAAGCCTAAATCAACTCGTCGACGTGAAAGTACAAGTCGTAAGCAAACAATTTCTAAGTCTGTTAAAACTCCTAAAAATATTGCGATTGCCCGAACATTTAATTCGCATAAAGAATATGAGACGATTTATAACTATATTCGCTCAAAGTATAAGAACATTTCTAAGCAAGATGCCCAAAAAATTTCTAAGTATTTGGTTCAATATGGTAAAGAAAATAACGTAGACCCTAAATTTGCAGCGGCTGTAATAGCACGAGAATCTTCATTTAATAAAAAAGCTGTCAGTTCTACAGGAGCCAAAGGGTTGGGTCAAATTAAAGATTTTAATTTCAAGAGCTTGAATATTAAGGATCCATTTGACATTAAACAAAATGTTTCAGGTACAGTTGGGTATTTAAAGCATTTAATGGGGAGATGGAAGGGGCACTCTGAGGCGGCTTCATTAACGCTTGCCTCTTATTATGAGGGTCCAAATGCTATAAGGTCCAAGGGTGGGAGGTTAGAGGGGAATACTAAGCATTATGTTAATGATATTTTAAAAAAATATAATGAACTTAAAGATGCCAGGAAAACTAAACGTTAATCTATTGTGAGTCTAGAATTTTTTGTGTATAATTGAGCCTAATGTATTGGTATTGTATTGGTCGTATTGGTTAAATGATTCACACATGGCTATGCGAGTTTTACGCAAACGTATTAGGAGAGTGTCATGTCTGAAGGCACAAAATTAAATCAAGAGTCTAACTCTGATGTTGTAGAAGAAAAAGAGGGTGTTGAAAAAAAAGCACCTGTAGATCCATCAAATGTTGATACATCTGATGTTGAAGATCTTGTTCAAGTTGTTCCACAACTTCCCTCTGAAAAAGATTTTGATAACGAGCTTGATTTATTTAAAGCGGCTATTGAAACAAGTTTAGTTGATTTTAAAGAAGGTGACGTTGTAAAAGGTGTTATTCGTTCGATTGAAAAATCAGGGTTATTAGTTGATATAAGTTATAAGTCTGATGGATTTGTACCTAATAATGAATTTAGTGATGCTAATTCATTAGTTCCAACGGCATCTTTAGCTGTTAATGATTTAGTAGATGTGTATATTGACAAATTAGAAACTAGAGAAGGATATACATTATTATCATGTAAAAAAGCAGAATATGAACTAATGTGGAAGAAAATGGGTCAATTCCTTGATTCAAAAGAAACATTAAATGTTCGTGTTCTGTCTGTTGTTCGTGGTGGTGTTGTGGTTACTTTTTCAGGAATAAGAGGCTTTGTTCCATTATCTCATTTACTAATTGATAACAAATCAGCATTAGATGGTTTAGTTGGTACTGTACTACCTGTTATTGTTTTAAATGTAGATGAATCAAGAAGAAAAGTTGTATTCTCTAACCGGATGGCACAAAAGAAACCATTAACAGAAGATGCTGTAGGGTTAATGGATTCTTTAGAAGTTGGTCAGGTTCATAAAGGAACGGTTTCTAGTTTGAAAGACTTTGGGGCATTTATTGATATTGGTGGTATCGAAGGTTTAGCTCACATTTCTGAGCTTTCATGGTCTCGTGTATCTCATCCGTCTGAAATTCTTAAAGAAGGTCAGGAAGTAGATGTATTTGTACTTGGTGTGGATAAAGAGAAGCAACGAATTTCATTCGGTTTAAAACAATTACAAGAAGATCCTTGGTCAAAAGTAATGGAAAAATATGCTGTTGGACAAGTTTTAGATGGATCTGTAAGTCGTATTGTTCCATTTGGTGCGTTTGTTCAACTTGAGCCAAATTTAGAAGGCCTTATTCATATTTCCGAGTTTTCAGATAATCATGTGAAAAACATTAGAGATATTGTTAAGGAAGGTGATAAGGTAACAGTTAAAGTTATTCGATTACAGCCAGACGAGCAAAAAATTGGACTTAGTTTAAAAAATATGAAGTCAGGTTCTGACGTTTCTGAGTCTTCTCAAGAAGAGGAGAACTAAATTGCTAGACTTCCTTTTCAAATCTAAAATTGATTCGAAAAGGAAGTCTCTTGGACTTGCTTTAAGTGGTGGTGCGGCTCGAGGGATTGTTCACTTGGGTGTTATTAAAGCATTGATTGAAAATAATATTCCTATATCGGCTATTTCTGGAGTCAGCTCAGGTAGCCTAATAGGTGGCTTGTTTTCGGCTGGTTTGCCGATAGATCAATTGATTGATGAAATGAAGTCTATGAAATGGTACAAGCTAGCTGGATTTGCTTTTTCAAAACGAGGCATGGCTAGTTCAAAGCGGCTTGAACAATTTGTCGAATCATTAGTTGGCCCTGTTACTTTGGGAGATCTTAAGATTCCGTTTTCTGCTTTAACTACAGATATATTAGAAGGGGTTGGTGTAGAGCTTAAAGACCCGTCGATGAAATTAGCGTTGGCCATTCGTGCAAGTGCTAGTTTTCCTGGTGTTTATGCACCTGTTCAAATTAATGATCATTATTACATTGATGGCGGTGCGACGTGTAATATACCTGTCGATGAGGTTCGTCATTTGGGCGCCAATTTTGTTATCGCTGTGGATGCCATTCCTAACGTTAAATTGGATGCTCTTCCTAAAAATATTGCACGTATGGTAGATAGGGGTGTCGATCTTTTACTTCATAAAAATGCAGTATCAAAGTACTCGGATGTTGATTTATTATTGAAGCCAATTCATGAGTCAGTTTCATCTTTTGATTTGCATCGAGGTGATGATTTAGTTCATTTGGGAGAACAAGCAATTTATGATAATCTACCTTATATAAAAGAACAATTAGGATTGTCATGACACATAAAGGTGATTTTGGAGAGTATGGTGGTACGTACGTTCCTGAAACGTTAATACCAGCTTTAAATGAGTTAGAGAAAGCGTATCAGGCAATTGCTTTTTCGGATGATTTTCAAACAAAATTTCGATATTACTTAAGACATTATGTAGGTCGTCAAACTCCTTTATATTTTGCCGAACGTATGAGTGCAGAATGTGGTCTTAAGATTTATTTAAAACGTGAAGATTTGAATCATACAGGGGCTCACAAAATTAATAATAGTTTAGGCCAAGTATTATTGGCTAAGCAAATGGGTAAAACTCGAATTATTGCAGAGACAGGTGCCGGTCAACATGGAGTAGCTACTGCTACAGTCTGTGCATTGTTAGATATGCCATGTGTTGTATATATGGGTGCTGAAGATGTTGAGCGTCAGTCTTTAAATGTTTATCGTATGAAAACGATGGGGGCTACGGTTGTTCCTGTTGAATCTGGTTCTCGTACATTGGTTGATGCTACATCAGCGGCTATTAGAGATTGGATGCAAACTGTTGAACACACACATTATGTAATTGGTTCCGTTGTTGGGCCTCATCCTTACCCACAAATGGTAAGAGATTTTCAGAGTGTTATTGGCGAAGAAACAAAGGCTCAGGCTTTAGAGCAGTTGGGATCTTTACCTAACTATTTAGTTGCTTGTGTTGGTGGTGGATCTAATGCGATGGGGCTTTTTTATCCATTTTTAGAAGATGATGTATCATTTATTGCTGTTGAAGCGGCAGGTGAGGGTGAATCATCTGATCGGCATTCGTTATCCTTGGCTAAAGGTACACCAGGTGTTTTACATGGATCTAAATCTTCGTTATTACAATCAAGTCAGGGGCATATTTCTATGGCTCATTCTGTGTCTGCTGGCTTAGATTACCCTGGGGTTGGGCCAGAACTTAGTTTTTTAAGAGATGAACATAAGCTGATTCTGGGTTCGGCTACGGATGATGAAGCAATTTCGGCAATGAAGTGGGTAGCTCGCACAGAGGGTATAATACCAGCGTTAGAAACCGCACATGCATTTGCTTATTTGAAAAAACAATTAGATCTTTCGAAAGGGGCGTCTGTTATTGTAAATTGTTCAGGTCGTGGGGATAAAGATATGGGAACATTGATGTCTTATGAGCATTAATCCTGAATTATTTAAATCTAAAAAAACATTGATTCCATATTTTACATATGCGGATCCAAGCCCAGAAATTACAGAAAAGATCGTAGAAGCAGCTTTTGATTCTGGGGCGTCTGTTGTTGAATTAGGTATTCCTTTTTCAGAATCGTTAGCGGATGGTCCTGTTATTCAAACATCGCATTTTAGGGCATTGCAGAATAATTCAGTTCAATTTATTCAATCGGCACTACAAATGGTACAGCGTATTTCTGAGAATAGACAAGATCGTCCCATTGTATTTATGTCTGCTTATAACTTAATTTTTCAATATGGGTTAGAATCATTTTTTCGAGACGCTAAACGTAATTCCTTAGCGGGACTTATTGTTCCAGATCTTCCATTTGATCGGTCAAAAGAATTAAGGGCATTAGCTGAAAAATATGAGATAGACCTAATTTTCCTTGTTACTCCTCAGTCTGATGATGCTCGGATACAACGTATTTCGGAATGGTCTTCGGGATTTGTTTATGTTGTATCTACAACTGGTATCACTGGAGAACAGACGTCGTTAGCGACACATTTGCCAGACTTTGTTTCGAAAGTAAAGCATTTTTCATCCATACCGGTAGCTGTTGGTTTTGGAATTAGCACGTCAGAACACGTGGCGGAGGTTTCTAGATATGCTGATGGAGCTATTGTTGGAAGTGCTCTTGTAAAATTATTTGAAACTCCATATGAGTCAGACTTAGTTCTAATTGAACGTATCAAGGATTATATTAGAGATCTCTTAGATTAGTTTCTTGAGCTATTGACTGTTTTCGCCTAGTTTTGTAATATTTTTAGGTTGATATACTTATAGTAATAGTAGGAGGAGACATTGGCTGTTAAATTAAGATTAAAACGATTTGGAAGAAAGAAGTTGCCAATTTACCGTTTAGTTGTTGCAGATGAGCGTGCACCTAGGGATGGGAAGGTAATTGAAGAAGTTGGTTTTTATCATCCAACGGCTCAACCTAAAGTATTAGATTTTAAACAAGATCGTATAGATTATTGGCTATCAGTTGGTGCAAAATGTACAGATCCTGTTGAAAGACTTTTAGGCGAAGCTGGAATTATTACAAAAGTAACTCGTATTAGAGGTAAGGCCGAAGCCGAAGCAAAAGCTAAAGAAGAAGCTGAAAAAGCAGCTGCAGAAGCAGCTGAAGCCGAAGCAAGAGCTAAAGAAGAAGCTGAAAAAGCAGCTGCAGAAGCAGCCGAAGCTGAAGCAAAAGCTAAAGAAGAAGCTGAGAAAGCGGCTGCAGAATCTACTGAAGAAGCTAAAACTGAAGACGCATAACAATCATTGTAGTTTATTACGTTGTAATTAAATAACTGGAGTTAGTACATGAAAGAATTAGTAGAAATGATCGTAACCTCATTAGTAGATTACCCTACAGATGTAACTGTAAATGAGACATCTGGTGAAACGGTAACTATTATTGAAATTAAAGTAGGTGCTGATGATATTGGTAAAGTAATTGGTAAAGAAGGGCGTATAGCTAATTCCATCCGAACGATAGTAAAAGCATCGGCAGCAAAGCAAAACAAAAAAGTTAATGTCGAAATTTTAACAGAAAATTAATTTTTCCAAAGAAGCCATTTTATGAATATAACATTTATAACGTTATTTCCTCATGAGATGGCTTCTTTTTTTTCTAAGGGAATTTTAGGTAAGGCTATTGATAGGGGTGTATTTAATGTAACTTATCTAAATTTAAGAGACTTTGCAGACCCTCCACATCATAAAGTTGATGATTATCCATTTGGTGGTGGTAAAGGAATGCTTTTAAAAGTTGATGTTTTAGATAAAGCGATTCAAAGTATTCCTAACTATCAAGAGGCTAGAATTATTTATACGTGTCCGAAAGGATCTTCGTTTACTCAAGAAACGGCTTCTTCATTTTCGAAAGAATCACAGTTGATTTTTATTTGTGGCTATTATGAAGGGATTGATGATCGTATTTTCTCGTTGTATCCGATTGAGCGTTGGTCGATTGGTTCGATGATACTTACGTCAGGTGAATTGCCCGCCATGACAATGGTGGATGCGACCGTCCGATATCTGTCTGGTGTTCTAGGTAATAAATTGTCTTTAGAAAATGATTCAATTACTAGTGGACTTTTAGAGCACTCTCAGTATACAATACCAAGATGCTATAAAGAAAATCATGTTCCAGGGGTGATTTTATCTGGACATCATGGTAGAATAGCCGAGTGGCAACGAAAAAATGCTCTGAAACAAACGTTGCTTAATAGCCCACATTTGTTAGTTACAGCAGATTTAGGCCTAAAAGATAAGGAACTACTTAGTCAAATAATTCAGGAGGAAACCCAATGTCAATTATAGAAACTATTGAAAAACAAATGATGAATAAAGAAATTCCAGAGATTAATATTGGTGATACTGTAATTGTTTCACAGGAAATTGTTGAAGGTAAAAAGAAACGTATTCAAAAGTTTGAAGGTTTAGTTATTAAACAACAAAATAATAATCAACGTACAAGTATTACGTTGCGTAAAATTGTAGATAAAATTGGTGTTGAAAAATCATTTAAGATTTACTCTCCTTTAGTTAAAAATATTGAAATTACTCGTCGAGGTAAAGTTCGTCGCGCTCGTTTGTTCTATCTTAGGGATAGACTTGGTAAAAGTGCGACTCGTACAAAAGCTGCAGACTAATTTCATTGGAGTTTCAAAATGCTTAACGTAGGAATCGCAGGCGCTTCTGGCTACACTGGGATTCAACTATGTGAGCTATTACAGAATCATCCAGAAGTTGTCATTAAATCTATATATGCTAATAAAAATGCGGGTAAACATTTTTCTACAGTTTGTCCACATTTTGTTGGGTTAGATTCATTAACCTTTGAGTCGTTGGATCCAAATGCTTCATACTCTCATTTAGATGTTTTGTTTTTGGCCTTGCCTCATGCCACATCTCATGCTTTTTTAGATACAGTTATTAAAAACAATCCCTGTTTAACGATTATTGACTTATCAGCTGATTTTCGGTTGTCAGACTCTACGTCTTTTTCTAAATACTATGGTATTGATCACCAATCTGAAAATCTTCTGGAACATGTCGTTTACGGACTGCCAGAACTAAATCGTGAGTCATTAAAAGATACAAAATATGCGGCGATTCCCGGATGTTATGCTACAACTTGTATTTTAGGTTTAAAACCTTTGGTAGATGCTGGGTTAACTGCTGGTCGTATAATTATTGATGCAAAATCTGGAGTTTCTGGAGCTGGAAAGTCATTAAATGAATCATTATTATTTTGTGAAGTTAACGAGTCTTTTTCAGCTTATAAATCCGGTGCACATCGTCACCAAGCTGAATTTGATATGGTATTTCCAAATGAATCAATTTTATTTTCACCTCATTTAATTCCTCAAAATCGTGGGATTTTAGCGAGTATTTATGTGGATAATTCTAATGCTCATACTCAAGATGAAATTTTAAATGTGTATGAATCGGCTTATAAAAATGAGCCGTTTATTCGTCTTGTAGATACGGATAGTCCGTCTACTCGATTTGCTGTTGGTTCCAATTATTGTGCGATTACCCCTAAAGTGATCGATAATGGACAAACAATTGCTATTTTCTCGGCGACTGATAATTTAATTAAAGGAGCAGCTGGTCAGGCGGTGCAAGTATTTAACATTATGCATGGTTTTGAAGAGCGGATGTGTTTAATGCATTCTCCTAGGATGATCTAGTATTTTTAGATTGTTTTAATTACATTAGTTAGGAGATAAAATTATGAGTGTATTTACGGATTTAAATGGGGTTTTTGCAAATGGTGTGTCCGCTGGCATTAAGGCTAGTGGTGATAAAGATCTTGCGTATATCTATGTGCCAGATGCTGTTGGAAGTGCGGGAGTGTTTACCCAAAATCATTGTGCAGCCTCGTGTGTGACCCATTCTCGTTCATCAATGAAGAAAAATGTTGTGAAAGCGGTGATTGTAAATGCGGGTAATGCCAACTGTTATACCGGTAAGCAAGGTGAGAAAGATACGAAAACGATGGCGAAGGCGGCGGCGAAGGCATTAGGCCTTCGAGCGGCCGAGGTTGCTGTTGCATCCACTGGTATTATTGGAAAGAACTTGCCGATTGATGCGATAGAAACTGCGATTGGAGAATTGTGTACAGGTGAGGATAAGGATGCAAACGCCGCCGCCCAAGCGATTTTGACAGTCGATTTACTAGAGAAACTTGTCTATAAGGCAAGAAAAATCGGTAAAAAAGAAATTGTGGTTGCGGGTATCTCTAAAGGATCTGGAATGATTGCGCCGAATATGGCAACAACGTTAACATTTTTAGTGACAAATGCCACATTAACTAACGATCAATGTTATTCTTTTTTGAAAAAGGCAATTGATGATTCGTTAAATATGGTGACATTAGATACGGATACATCAACCAATGATATGGTTTTATTATTTTCCACTGGAGAAAAAAAGTTTTCCTTAACAAATAAAGATGAAACAGACATGTTCCAAGATTTAATGAATGATGCGTGTGTTGATTTAGCAAAGCAAATGGCTCGAGATGGTGAGGGTGCTTCTAAATTAATAGAAGTTACGGTTAAAGGTGCTGCATCTAAAAAAGATGCGCGAATTATTTCAAAAAATATTGTGGGGTCTCCATTGGTTAAGACGGCGGTTACGGCGGCGAGTGCCAATTGGGGTCGATTAGTGATGGCAATTGGTAAAGAGCCAAATGTGAAAGTTAATCCTAATAAGTTAACGATTAGTGTCGGTTCTGTGGTTTTAGTCCGTGATGGTGTACCATTAGACTATGACCCCAAAGAAGCGGAAAAGGAAATGTCTTCTGAAACTGTTTGTATCACAGCTGATTTAAATTTAAATAGTTACGAAGCCACGGCATGGGGTTGTGATTTAACGAATGAGTTTATTCGAATTAATGCGGAGTATAACTAATGGTACAGTCTGATAAACATAGCGATAAAATTTCTAAAGCACGTATTTTAGTTGAGGCGCTACCTTATATTAAAAAATTTAAAGGAAAAACCGTGGTAATTAAGTTTGGAGGCTCCTTAATGGTAGATTCTGATCTTAAGAAGCAGTTTGCAAAAGATATTGTTTTATTACGCTATGTTGGGATTAATCCAATTATTGTCCATGGTGGTGGTAAAGAAATTTCTCGTTGGATGAAGAAGGTGGGTAAGGATGCCGTTTTTGTTGATGGTCTTCGTTATACAGATGATGAGACTATGGAACTAACCGAGATGGTTTTATCTGGAAAAGTGAATAATGATATTGTGTCGCTCATTAATCAGAATGGTGGCCATGCAGTTGGTATTTCGGGTAAATCTGCAAATTTATTTCGTGCTGAGCGTATTAAGTCTAAGCAGGAAAAAGACTTAGGTCGTGTTGGTAAGATTGTTGAAGTTGATCAGCGGTTGTTAGACTCACTTTGTTCGGAAGGATATATTCCGGTTGTGTCTTCAATTGGAGCTGATGAGAATGGTGATGCGCTTAATTTAAATGCGGATAACGTGGCGGCGTCACTGGCTCATTATATTAATGCCTTTAAATTGTTTTTATTAACGGATGTAGATGGGCTTATTATTAATGGAGAGTTTCAAAACCGTTTTAATCTTGAAAAAGCGAAACAATTTTTGATTCATCCAGATGTAAAAGATGGGATGCTTCCTAAGCTGGATTATTCGATTCATGCTCTGGAAGAGGGTGTGGATCATGTTCATATTTTAAATGGTAGTATTGAACATGCCATACTATTGGAAATGTTTACGGATGATGGGATTGGAACGATGATTTGTCGGGAGAATTTTTCATGAAGCACTTTTTAAGCTTGGATTCTTTTTCAAAAACTGAGTTACAATTAATTTTTGAGCAAGCCTTAGCGATGAAAGCTGCTCAAAAACGTGGTGAAACTACATTTATGCTTCCTAATCAAACATTAACCATGATTTTTGAAAAACCGTCTAATCGAACACGATTATCTTTTGATATTGGAATGACCCAATTGGGTGGATCGGCTTATTATGTAAAAGGTGATGAAGTGGGGCTTGGAACTCGAGAATCCGTTGAGGATGTTTCGCGAGTGGTGTCTCGATACTCTGACTTTATTATGCTTCGTACGTTTAGACATGAGGTTTTAGAGAAATTTGCAAAGGTAGCGACGGTACCTGTGATTAATGGATTAACGGATCAATCTCATCCGTGTCAGGCCGTTACTGATTTTTTAACGATCATTGAACATAAGCCAAATTGGCAAGAATCTAAAGTGGTTTATGTGGGTGACGGAAACAATGTATGTGAATCGTTGATAAAGGTTTGCGATATTATGAATGTGTCGATTACAGTGGCATGTCCTAAGGGGTATGAACCGAAGACGCTGTCATCTTTTTTAACTGTGACTGACGATGTCTCGGCCGCTGTGTCAAATGCTGACGTGATTTATACGGATGTTTGGGTGTCGATGGGACAAGAAGACGAGCATGAGGAACGAGTTACAATTTTTAAACCATATCAGGTGACGATGAATTTGCTAAAACAGGCAAAGCCGGACGTGATTTTTATGCATTGTTTACCGGCCGAGCGTGGATTTGAGGTGACGGATGAGGTGATGGAAAGTTCTCATTCGGTTATATTTGATCAAGCTGAAAATAGATTGCATGCCCAAAAGGCGATTATTACGATGTTAGGAGGAGTATCATATGAGTAACAAGTCGGTAGTGTTAGCCTATTCAGGTGGGTTAGATACGTCTATTATGATTCATTGGATCAAAGAGAACTATGGATATGACGTGATTGCGATGTGTGCGGATTTGGGTCAGGCGGATGAGCTAGATGGGTTAGAAGAACGAGCACTTGCCTCAGGTGCATCTAAAGTATTTATTGAAGATTTAACAGAAGAGTTTATTACGGATTATATTTACCCAACGGTTCAGGCGGGGGCTATTTATGAGAAAAAATATCTACTGGGAACTAGTTTTGCACGTCCATTGATTGCGAAGCGCTTAGTTGAGATTGCACAACAAGAAGGTGCGATTGGTATTGCACACGGTGCGACCGGTAAGGGTAATGATCAGGTTCGATTTGAATTAACTGTGATGGCATTAGATCCAAGTTTAGAGATTATAGCACCGTGGAAAGATGATAAGTGGACATTACATTCTCGTGAAGAATGTATCGATTATGCGGATCAACATGGGATTCCGGTTAAGCAGTCTAAAAAACGTATTTATTCAGAAGATCGAAACATTTGGCATATTTCACATGAGGGTGCTGAGCTAGAAGATCCTAAAAATGAAGCTAATGATGAGGTGTTTACTTTATCATCTACAATAGAAAATGCTCCGGACGAGCCTGAATATATGAGTATTCATTTTGAAAAAGGTGTTCCAGTAAACGTAAATAGTGTGAATGGTTCTGCGACCGATGTTTTAACCGAATTAAATCGATTGGGTGCTAAACATGGCATTGGTCAGATGGATTTAGTAGAAAACCGTTTGGTTGGGATGAAGTCTCGTGGTGTTTATGAAACACCTGGTGGAACTATTTTGTATGAAGCTCATTCTATATTAGAATCCTTGGTATTAGATCGAGATATATTGAAGCTTAAGCAACAAAATGCGCTTACTTATGCTGAGTTAGTGTATGATGGAAAGTGGTTCTCTCAGAGCCGTACGGCGTTAGATGCGTTTGTGACGTCTACGCAGGAGTGTGTTACGGGGACTGTTAGATTAAAATTGTATAAAGGTAATATTGTGGTGGCTGGCATTGAAGCGGATCAGTCCTTGTATCATCATGATTTAGCGTCTTTTTCAGATACCGAGTTGTATGATCAGAAAGATGCAAAAGGTTTTATTAAGGTGTTTGGCTTACCGTTAAAAGTTCAGGGGATGGTCTCTCGTGAGGAGATTCAAAATGACTAAATTGTGGGGAGGGCGTTTTAAAAAAGGCTTGTCTAGTTCGGCGGAAGAGCTGAGTTATTCGATGGAGTTTGATAAGCGACTTTATAAGTATGACATTCGTGTGAATATGGCCCATGTTAAGGCTTTAGAGAAAGCAGGAATTGTGACGGCTGATGAAAAAGAAATGTTACTTACAGCGTTAGACGATTTATTAAAGTCATTTGAATCTAAGTATATGGATCAAGATCTTCCAGATGAAGATATTCATAGCTGTGTAGAGCGGTTGATGGTAGAAGCGTGTGGTGATTTAGGTAAAAAGTTACATACAGGTAAATCTCGTAATGACCAAGTGGCAACTGATGCACGATTAATGGTGAAAGATGAGTTAGAGAAAATTGATGGTTTAATCGTCGCTTTTATGAAGTCGTTGTTATCATTAGCTCAAGAGACAACGAGTCTTGTTTTTCCAGGTTTTACTCATTTACAGGTGGCTCAGCCTATTGTGTTTGGGCATCATATTCTAGCGTATGTTGAAAAGTTTAAGAGAGATCGTGACCGCTTAAAGGATTCATATAAGCGTGCGAATTTATGTCCGTTAGGTTCAGCTGCAATGGCGGGGTCTAATTATCCCTTGGATCGCGATTTATTAGCTAAAGAGCTAGGGTTTTCAGGGATTACACAAAATAGTATGGATGCGGTATCGGATCGTGACTTTATGTTGGAAACGATGTCTGGATTATCGATTGCGATGGCGCATATGAGTCAGTTATGTGAGGAACTGATTTTTTGGTCGTCACCGGTGGTTGGATTTGTAACCATTGGTGATGAGTTTACAACAGGGTCTTCTATAATGCCGCAAAAGAAAAATCCGGATATGGCGGAGTTAGTACGTGGAAAGACTAGTCGCTTTTTAGCGGGTTTTGTGGGTCTTCATGAATTAATGAAGGGCTTACCATTAACGTATAATCGGGATATGCAGGAAGATAAACCGTATATGTACGAGTCGTTTGATTCGTTTAAGTTAATTTTACGGTGTTTTACCGAGATGATGGCTTCCCTTACGTTTAATGAGTATGCGATTGCAGATTCCTTAACAAAAGGGCATATATGTGCAACTGAAATTGCCGATTACTTGGTGATTAAGGGAGTGCCGTTTCGGGATGCCCATGAAATTACAGGTCAAATTGTTCAATTTGCGGACCAAGAATCGTTAACGTTGGATCAAATTTCAGTGTCGAAATATCAAGAGTTTTCATCAAGTATTGGCGAAGATATTATGGATGTGTTAACCTTTGACAAAGCGGTAGCTAGAAAAAATGTGATTGGTGGAACAGCTCCAGAGCAGGTAAAGATGCAATGTAAGCGATTAATAAAGGAATTAACATGAGTGAACAAACATTTGTAATGGTTAAACCAGATGGTGTAAGAAGAGGTTTAGTTGGTGAGGTGTTGAGACGTTTTGAGATTAAAGGCTTTAAAATTCTTGAAATGAAACAATTAACGATTAGTCCGGAGCTAGCTAAGCGCCATTATGAAGAACATGTCGACAAGCCTTTTTATCCTGGTTTAGAATCTTTCATAACCTCTGGACCTGTTGTTGCGTTTGTACTTGAAGGAAGAAAGGCTATATCAGTGGTTAGAAAGATGGTTGGTGTTACAGATTCCGCTGACGCAGAGCCTGGCACTATTAGAGGTGATTTTTCTTTAGAAAAAGGTGAAAATATCATACACGCATCGGATAGTGTTAAGAGTGCGGATAGAGAGATCTCTAATTTTTTTTATAATTAATTTTAATAAAGCTATTGTTATTTTTTAGTAACTTTGATATAAATTAACTTATGTTTAAAGTTATTTCTAATCCAACTTACGCTTCTATTGAGTGTGATAAATTAATGTCGGTTTTGATGATGGAGCGAAGTCATTCGCTCTCCGCTATGGAAGACGAAGAGCCTGGATATAAAGATGGAATGATTCAGGCTGTTACGTACTTTGAAAGTGTAAAGCATGAGCCTTTTAATATAGATTGGTTTATTAAGATGCATGATAAAATGTCTAGCATTAAAACATCAGTATATCCGAATGGAATACCAAAAGGGTTGCGTAATGACCCTAAATCTGGCGAGGGCTTTGGACTCGTTAGGGGAGAAACATTTTCGAAAGAAGGTTTCAAAGAATTGATTGAAAAATATAAAGTAACTTTAGACGAAGACAATGATTTCTTCTATAAAGCTTTAATGTTAAATCCTGAAGAGTATGCCTCTTTTGAGGAGCCCGAATCAAATGTTTTGTTTGATAAAATTGCATGTAGTTTAGATAAGAATTTAGATATTAGAGAGATTCGTAATCGGTTTGCTGAAGGTTCGTTTGAAAAAAAGTTTGGAAAAATTGATCCTTTTAAATATTTTAAATATATTTCTAAAAAGAGAACGTTTGAATATCCAAAATTACTCCAGCGTCCCATTCGACAAGAAACAGCTATATGGGCATTTGACTTTTTGTTTAACCAATATAAAGTCGCAATAGCTAAAGCATGTTCAGATGATGATAAATTATCTGTTATTGTTTCGTTTTGCCAAAGCTTAGATCAGGTTCACTTGTTTAAAGATGGCAATATTCGAACAATTGGCATGTTTACTTTAAATAAGCTTTTATATGATAATAACTTGCCTTTTTGTTCATTAAATGATGTTAATGTATTTGACTGTTTATCTATTCAAGAGCTTGTTGATGCTGTTGAAGAAGGTCAGTCTTATTTTAAACAACTTATTTATTAGTTTTTTTAAATTAAATAATTTATATTTTTTTTAATATTATAAGTTATTTTTATCTTATTAGTGTTTTTATTTTTTTTTAGCAATTATATAAATATAATTGTGAAATAAAGTTTTTATTTAATTCTGTTGACTAATTTACTTTTTTTTATTAAAATTTAAAAAAATAAATAAAAGAAAGTGCTTGTATGTTATCACCTTTAAATATGTTACAGCCATTGGCTGGTTGGGAATCTCAAAAAAAATTCGTTGTACCAGATCGATGTTCTGGTTTTAAGTCTCCTTTTCAAAGGCCCCGTCTGGATTCTGGTATTGTAGTGTCCCCTCCATCTTCACCTTTATACATGGAATTTTCAAATATGGATGGTGCTAATGATTTATTTATACCTTATTCAAGAGATCTATTTGAATTAGATCTTTTATCTGATGAACTCTATAAAATAATAAAAGATCAATCTAAAACATTTTCTTTATTTCAGTCTCCTGAATATGTATTTTCAATGTTTATTGATCAAGAAAGGTGGTGCGATTCACA
Source organism: uncultured Candidatus Marinamargulisbacteria bacterium (assembly GCA_902558105.1). Classification (GTDB taxonomy): domain Bacteria; phylum Margulisbacteria; class Marinamargulisbacteria; order UBA817; family CACECR01; genus CACECR01. The sequence goes on from CACECR010000014.1 coordinate 25,500, forward strand.
ATGGACTCATCATGAAGAGGGGCCTATTGGACGTTTTGATATTAAAGAGCCTGGGTATATGAGAGCAATGTTGAGTGCTGCTATTGCATTATTTCAACATAATGATGTTTTAACCGCTGATTTTATTGAACATATTCATATGTTATGTGTGAAAGATGTGAGAGATGGCTCTAATTCATCTGATACTCTTTTGGGTAGGTATAGAGATCGATCAGATGGTTATGAAGGATTTGGTCTCGTTTGGGGTGAATCTGTTTCAAAAGCTGGTATTGCTGAATTATCAGCTAACGTTGCTAGTTATAAAGTTAAAGTACTTGCCAACGGCCGTCCTATTCCAGAAGGGATTGATATAGACGATCGTCTTTTAGGAGGCTATGTTAAGAGCCTTAGTGATTTAGAATTAACGCTCTCTTCAGAAGATTTTACAGGTTGTAGTGATTATGTAACTAAAAGTAATGAATTTGATCAAATTAAATGGGATCGAGAATTTCCTCTATGTACAAAACATTCATTGGCATTTAGGGCAAAAGTTAATCGGTATATTGATTATTTAAAAATTAGTAAAAACCCTATCTATAAATTAGATAGAATTGCGACATCAGTTATTAAATATACGGTCGACTTTTTTTTAGAAGAATACTATACCAATATTAAAGATGCTAAAGATGAAGACTCTAAAATAAAATGTATTGTTAAACTATGTCAAAGTTTAGATCAGTTGCATCCGTTTACTGATGGAAATATTCGTTTATTTGGTATGTTGTTATTAAATTACTTGTTAATACGAAATCAGATTTCACCTTGTGTTTTAACAGATCCGAATTGTTTAGATTTGCTTTCAATTAATGAATTACTATTAAAAGTAAAAGAAGGACAGAAGAACTTTATTGCAACTCCTATAGAATTAGATGTTTAATTACTAATTGTTTTAACCTCCAACAATTTTAATTTTGTTGGAGGTTTTTTTATTCTTAGTCTTTTGAAATTAATAAGACATTAAACATCGTGTCTTCGTCATCTTGTGGGCTTTCACCGATACAGAATATAAAGTTTTTACCACTCGAAAAAACATTTTGTTTGGCTGTACAGGTTATTAAATTACTATCTGTACTAGCTGCGTCTAATGTGAATGTTCCATTAATAAATCCATTAGATGGATTATTAATAGCTGCAAAAGTGACATCTCCATTTACATTGTTACTTGTTACCACTTCATTCGTTTCAACATTGATTTCATCAAAGCTAAATGTAGAGTCACTGCTCATAGTTCCTTTAACAGTAAATGTTTCAGATCCATCATCTCCACTATCATCTACCATTACAAGTCCTATATAGTCTCCAATAAAGTCGTCGATACTAGTAATATTTTCTGGGGGTAATGCTATGATGATCTTGTTGTCTTGAAACTTTACTAACATTCCACCAATTTGACTCAAATACATATCGATTGATTCATCTTCATCTGTAATGGTTGCTTTTCCATCGGAGCATGGTATGTTAAACGCTTGTGCTTCTCCTTCATCTGTTGGATCGAGTGAATTTCCACAAATATCAAACATGTTAGTTAGAGTGCCTGTTGTTGTTGAATGTGTGTATGCAAATGTACCAAGGCTATCTAACCCTTCTTGTCCATCGCTTACACAATTGTTTTTAAAATTACTTCCTGAATCAATACTTGTAATAATCCAATTAGCCGTAAAGTCTTCAGTAGGGCATGAACCGGA
>CACECR010000015.1 GCA_902558105.1 uncultured Candidatus Marinamargulisbacteria bacterium
CACTATCATGACCATGTCAATAATGGCCTATATATAAAGTTGTATGAGAATCAAGGTAGAAGATATCGAATGACATTTGTCCCTCACTTTGTAAATAAATTTATAAAGTTCCAAGAGGGTGAATCTTTAGGAAATAGAGGAAGCTTAAAAGGGCGAACAATGCATGAACCTAATATCAGAAATCAATTTAAAATCTGGCAAGTAGGTGAGTGGGATGAAACTCGTAGGTGTTTTAGTGGACGAAAAATATTTCAACCTCATTCGTCCAATTCCTATAGGGTCTTAATGAAAGGTGAATTTTTTGATTATGATAATATAAGAAATGGAAAAATTAAATTTATTCCAAACGCTGCAAATAGGTTTACAAAATCTGAAGAAGGCGAGTTTGATGATAGCGTTAGATTGAGAAAAGGCCGAATAAAGTATGAGCCAAACGAAGTGAATTACTTTAGAAAAACTGTAAAAGGCGAGTTTGATGAAAATGGGAGATTGAGACAAGGCCGAATTGAGTATCATCTAGACGTTTCAAATGGTTTTTTGAAGGCTGAAGAGGGCGAGTTTGATGATAGAGGTAGATTGAGAAAAGGCCAATTAGAGTATTCTAAACGTACATTGTCGAATTGGGGAATTAAAAAATGGAAGAAAGGTTGGTTAGGGTATTATCCATATCTTTTTGGAGGGGGATTTTAGAGTTCTGAATGAAAAACCAAGTCATTTTGGATAGGCTATTCCCAATACCTAGGTCAGTTTCAAGACTAAGATATTAAAAAATAGAGCAAAGCATCTTAACCGAATGTGTACAACATGTTTGTTTTACATATCATACTACCAATAAAAAAGGAGCTGTTTTTTTTAGGATAATAGTATTGATGTTGAAAATAAATAAAATTATATGTTTTTTGGTTTTGATATAAATACATATATACATATATATGTATATATGTATATAATTAAGCTTGGAGGTTTGATGAATGATATATATAAGTACCACAATTTCATTAAAGGTAGTAGCAGTAGTGCCGGAAGAAAGTGATGGGCTTACCCAATTATTTACAGGGGGCAGTGCCGCAGAGCTATTAGGCGTCGTTTTAGCCCAGTGTCCAAAAGGGTCGTTATTATCTCGAAATTGGTGGGGTTAGTTATACCATAGGTATTGAAAATCTAGGGACTGAACAAAAAACCGGTATTTTTAGGGAGGATCGCTTTCTAAGTGGAAAAGTGTCTTTTGATGAGCAAAGCGCCGCTAATATGTTTAAAAAGTCTAAAGAAGGCAAGTTTTATGAAACTGGTCGATTGAGAAACGGCAAAAGAGAGTATGAGCCAAACGCCGTGAATTTTTTTAGAAAATCCCAAGACGGCGAGTTTGATGAAAATGGGCAATTAAGAAACGGCAAAAGAGAGTATGAGCCAAACGAAGCGAATGGTTTTTCAAAATCCCAAGAAGGCGAGTTTTATGAAAATGGAAGAGTGAGAAAAGGCCGAAAAAAGTATGAGCCAAACGCTGCAAATATGTTTATACAAGCTCAAGAAGGTGAGTTTGATGAAAATGAGTACTTAAGAAAAGGTGAAACATCCTACGGTAAAAGAACAATTGCTAATCTGTGGTTTACAAAATGGACTGACCTAAATCAGTTTATAAGTTACCCGAACTTGTTCTAATAGTATTGGTGTTGAAAATAAGTGAAATTATTTAAGGAAAACCCATGCTATATCATCAAAATCCAATTTCTCAGACGGTGGGGGTATGTACTTTTTTCACACCTACAAAATGATAAGTTATTGGATTAGGAAATAATAAAAATATATAAAAACTAGTATAATTAAAATCATTGTCTGTGTATTAATAATAAATGTTAACTATTGTATTTTTTATAAAATTATATTAAATTTATTGCTATATATTTTGGAATTAAATTCCATAAAAAAGGGATGATGATGATTAGAAATGGTAGTTTATATAAGGTTATAGCGTTAAAAGAGTCAGTATTTCCATTAGTAGAAGCCTTACAAATATTGACTGGAGAGGCTAGAATACTTGAGTTTTGTAATAGGAGTAGTCTAGTGGCATTAGCTGCGACTTCTAAACAGCTCAATTATATAGTTACGGATTATCTTAGACATAATATTGAGATCCCTTTAACTTTAGATAAAGGAAAGCTTTCTACAGTGACTCTGATGAAGATGCTAGCTGTATTTTCAAGTAAAATGTTGGCGTGTGAGTATAGATCCTATTCTGAGACAGTTAGGTTCGTGGATGAGTTATTAGGTCTTAATAGTGAAAAAGAAAAAATAAATGTACTAAGATTAATGTTAAAGGAAGGGTATCAGTCTAAAAAAGTGGACTGGAAGAATATGGTAACTGTATATAGTAAATTTGAAAAATTGGTTCAAAAACATATATTTCTAGCGTTAATTTGTTTAAAGTCAGTGTTTCGTAAAGAGGTAATAAGTAAGTTGATTTCTACAGATAATTTGGAGATGATAGATGGACGATATAAACTGACAATAGATAGTAACGTCTTCTTTTTAGGGTTAAAAAAGAACGGTGATCGAGCAATAATAGGTTTATTTAAGTCTGAGAATGACCAAGAGAGAGTATTAAGTGGTACAGTAATGTATCGAACTCTAAACCCATGGAATGATTACATAAAGTACAAAAGGGGCCTGTTTTATAGCAATGAGGTCTTAAAAAAAGGACGAATAGATTTTAATCCAAACGAAGCGAATGGGTTTACAAATTTCAGAGAAGGCGAATTTGAAGAAAATGGGGACTTTAGAAAAGGCCGAATACAGTTTGTGCCAGTCGCTGCAAATACGTTTATAAAATCTGTAGAAGGCGAATTTGAAGAAAATGGGAACTTTAGAGAAGGCCGAATAAAGTTTGATCCAAACCCGGAGAATGTTTTTACAAAATCTGAAGAAGGCGAATTTGAAAATGGGAGATTGAGAAAAGGCCGAAAAGAGTTTGAGCCAAACGAAGCAAATGGATTTACAGAATCCATAGAAGGCGAGTATTATGAAAATGGGGTCTTGAGAGAAGGCCGAATAGAGTATTCAAAAGGAACCCTCAATAATTTAGGGCTTTTAAGTTGGAAAGTAACTGGTTTTGTGCCTTATCCAGGTCTTTTTAGTGGTTGGTTTTAAGATTAAGATATAAAACATAGAGTCTGGACATTTAAAATTGAGTGGCAATGTGTGCATCTTCAGTAAAAAGCGAGTTTTATGAACATCGTAGATTAAGAAAAGGTCGTAGAGAATATGAGCCAAACTACGCGAATAACTATACATTGTTTGAGATGATAAGTGGTGGAGTTCTTACTAAAACAGTCAAACGATTAGCTACAGAAGCTGTGGAAGTATCTGAGCGGGAATCAAAACGAATCAAAATGTTCTAGAATTACCCTAATTCACTTTTTTTATTTATTCAAATTCACTAAAGAGTTCTTCCAACGAGTCCTCATCTATCGGAATCATAAGGAAGGCTTGTTCAGAAACGATAGACTCAACAACGGCTTGATTATCGGGGGTTCCATCTTCATTTAAATCAAGGTATTTAGCCATAACGTTGGCGGCATGTAGTAATTTAACATTTGGAACCTCTTCTTCCGCTATAATTGGAATATTAAAGACGTAAACATACTTTGTAAAAATAGATGTGAAGTTAGACGATAAAAACGATGGGGCTGTAGTGACAACTGATAATGTGGATCCAGTATATGTGCCATCCGGAAGATGGGTCTCTAAATGGGGTAAGTTAAATTGAGAGTTTTGAAGAATATCTGTCACGCATGAGTCGTGAGCGAGGAGCTCACTTCGCTCATTGTATGCCCACTCATCTGAAATGTTATCACCTCTTACAGCACCCGTCTGAGCCCCAATTAAAGTAGATGCGGCCCAATAAATGTATTCAGAAGACATGCAGTTATAATCACACGTTGTGTCATCATAGGTGTACCAAGCCGCCTCTGGGTAAGTAGATGGAACCGATCTAAACTGTCCACCCCTTGCGTCATCCATACAATTGTTAATTGTAGATCCAATTTGAGTTCCTAATGTGGAGCTATATACTTTACTCCACCCGTACTCAGTCAGTAGGTGAAAAACTTCTTCTAGACTAGCATCAAATTCACCCGAGTTACTGGAGTCAGCTTGCAGTTGGGTGTAGAAGTTTGGATTTATTTCATCAGCGCGTAAGTCTTGAACGTTGATTTGAAGCATATTCTCGGAGAGTTCATTTGAAGGATCAGAGCAACTGATTAACAGTAAAGAAAATATAAATATTGGTATTAATTTTAGTTGTTTCATAACAAGTTTTTTTTAATTTATATATTTATTATACAAATAAGTTGTTGTAATAGTTTCATTTTTAAATAGTATAAGAATTATAATTCACTATAGATAACGCATTGTTTTAGTAATGATAGTGTCGATATGATCCATTCAAATCTTTAAATATAGGCTAGGCGTTACATCATGATTGGAGTGAATAGAAGTTATACATAGAAAAGACCACTATGCCAGGTATTATAGAAAAGAAAAAAAGTATAAAGTGGAAAAAATCTGGTGGAGGTGACCGGAATTGAACCGGTGTCCGAAACAGCCTTACGAAAGACCACTACGAGTATAGTTCTTGTATTATTTAACCAAGTCAATCTCCCAAGAACAGGATATTAATTGGCGGTACTTAAGTCATAAGATTCGCACATCGCCCTCAAGTCTCGACGACATGCTAGTTGGATAAAAAAAGTCTAATCGCCATCCAACAAAAACGATTAAACTCGCTGTTAATTAATTAATTAAGCAGCTATTGCAGCTTCTTGACCGAAGCTAACATAAGATACATTATCTGCACTTATTGTTTTCTGCCTTTTTACGAGGCCGGGCAGCTCCTCGACTCGCGCTCTAACGTTTGGTTCTATCTCGTCGAAACCAAAACACCCCCAAAGATCAATGCTTAAAAGCATCTATAGTATAGCATATTATCTAGATTTTAGCGACTTTTACTACGTGAGGTCGCATGGAGTAATTGAATCAGTTCTGAAAATCGATCAGTTAATTCGATGTGTCGTCTAGCCGCCATTCGCTCCGCTGTTTTCAGAAACTTGTCCAAGTGTTGCGTCTCATAAGCGGCGGCTTCTCCCCAACTAAAGGATGGAATATCCCCACGATGAACAGTGGTTCCAACTAAACTGGATCCAAACCCAACACGGGATCCACAGTTAATTAAAGTACCTATGCCAAGTTTGACATGATCTCCTATCATAGCCCCACAAAATTGTTGACCCGTATCAATTTTATCAGTTCCGATACGAATAGTAGAGTAGGTATTTTTAAGATTTGAGATTGTGGTTCCGGCTCCCATATTCACCCATTCACCGATCACTGAATGACCACAAAAACCGGCATGTCCTTTATTACTGTAAGGGTGCATGATAGTGCTATGAACTTCACCCCCGACTTTACAGTGTTTGCCAATACTGGCATTCGAGAGAGCCGTACCTGTTTGAATGGTAGATCCTTCTCCAATAAATAGAGGCCCTTCTAATCTAGAATGGGCTTTAATGCAAACATCAGATTCAATAATAATAGGCCCTTTACTTGCATCCAATACCACAAAGTCTTCACAAGTAACTCCAGATTCTATCATCATATTGGCATCGTTATAAAGAGCGGTAAACGACGCTAGATGTCCTTTTATCAAACCTTTTCTTGGATACTTTTGGTAATCCGAGTCCAATGCCATAGCATGTGCAGAAATTAAGTCCCAAGGATGATTAATAAGAACACAGTGTTCGAGTTCTTTAGTTTTACAATATGTTCTGAAGTGTCGAATGAGCACGTCACTGGTTGGAACGGTGTTTAAAATGTCTTTTATTTTAAGAAGTTGTTCGGCGCGTAAAAATAAAGCGACGACCTGACCTTGATAGGTAAAAAGAAAGTTTTGAGACGTGTCTTCAGATAAAATGAGTTCCGAAATATCCTGATTAATCAGTAATCGGCCATTGATAAACAGACAGGGGGAACCTGTATTGATTTGATTGATCGCAAGTCCATTCACTTGTTTAGCGAGTTCATACTTTAAGTAATCTCTACAATGTAAGCTAATGGTACCGTGATTAAAATAATGGATAAACCGGTCGATTAATCGAGCCGCACCTGTTTGTAAGCAGTAGGCGGGCTTAATGGTCGTAAGGGGTTCTAATTGATGAAAGCCATCATCTTCAAAGATACAAAAGTTAATCATAGTAGTAGTATAGCAAAGATATGAGAGATAGCGACTAATTTAATCATTTGATGAGCTTGACGATTCATTAGAATCATTCACGTAAAATCCTGATCCAACAAATTTGATTCCTACGTTTTTACCAATCACTCGCTGTACTGTTTTGGCATTGCACTGTGGGCAGGTATCAATAGGGTCATCTGACATCCGTTGAATAACCGTAAAATGGTGTTGACAAGAATTACATCTGTAGGAGTAGCTTGGCATATAATATCCTAGTTCTTAATTTTTTTGTTTATATTGTTCAATGCTTTGAATTAACTTGTCAAGCTTTTGGAGTTGTCGCCCAAAGGTTTCAAAATCAGATCGTTTACTCGCTTCTTTTAATTGACGATACTCGGCTTGAATCGTATCTAGTAATGTAGTGAGTGTCTGATCCGACGACCTTTTGAATGGAGTTGGCGTATTATTTAAGTTTGAAATACGGTTTCCAATGAGCTTAATGAGTGCGTCATTAAGAGTGGGTTCCATAACGATTTGGTCGTTATGAGCTAAAATCACTCGTTTGAGTTCAGGTAACTTACTTTGAGTCGCTTGCAAATAAATAGGCTCGGCATAAATGATCCCATTATTAATAGGGATGATCATTAAATTACCTCGAATCACACGAGATCCCTTTTGGTCCCATAATGTGAGTTTTTGAGAGATTTCAGTATTCTGATCAATTCGTGATTCAATTTGAATCGGGCCAAAAATAAGAGACTCTTTTGGAAACTTAAATACTTTGAGTTGCCCATAGTTATCTAAATCACAGGATGCGGATAACCAAGCGATCATATTCGGTTTGTTAGTCGGAGTAAATGGTCTCATCATCAAGAATGATTCTTTAGTCGCATCCGGTTCTCTCATCACGATATAATAAGGATCCATGGTCATTTCCTGATCACCATAAATTTCTTTCGGTGTTTCCCATAAATCTTCACGGTTATAAAAAACTTGAGGGTCACTCATATGATAGGTGTTGTAAATTTCCGATTGAATTGCAAAGAGTTGTTTGGGATATCGAATATGTTCTTGTAAATCTTGTGGCATCGTTTGAAAGTCTTTAAATAAGCTTGGAAAAATGGCACTGTATGTTTGAATAATAGGATCATTTTTATCTTTAACATAATAGTCTACGGTTCCTTGATAGGCATCAATAGTGACAACCACAGAGTTTCTAATATAATTAAACCCACGATTATACGCTTCGGAATAAGGGTAAAGATTAGAATAGGTATATCCATCAAGCATCCATACTAATCGTCCATCTTTTGAAATCACTAGGTATGGGTCGTTTTCAAACGAAATAAAAGGGGTTAGCTTACGTACAATTTGTCGAATATGACGGTCATACATTAAGCGACTCTCCGAACCAATAGACTCACTAATGAGTAACTTGATGTCCGAAAAGTAGTACGAGTAAAGCGCTCGTTTAAAGAGAGAATCTAAGACAATCCCACCTGTTCCCTCGTAATGATTAAACATATTAGTTTCACCTTTAGGATAATTAAATTCTTTGGTTTTTGTATTCGTGATCACATAGCTACTGCGTTGATTGGCAATGCGCTCACCAAAGTAGATTTCGGGCCGAGTAATTGATATTCCAACAGGGCTTACAGGGGGTAAATCCTTAATCCAAAGTTCAGGTAATCCTTCAGGAGTGACCTGATTGACCGGAATTAACGATAAGCCATAGCCATGAGTAAATACTAAGTGTTTGTTAATCCACGTTTTTCCTTGCGCACTCAGCTGCGAAGAGTCCATTTCTCGTGCGGATAATAAGACCTGTTGTAATTGTCCATTAATCATATAACGATCAATATCAATATTATTAAATTCATAATAGAGACGAATTTCTTGAAGTTGTTTAAGTGTTTGTTTAAGCGGACCCGGGTTCCATAATCGAATATTTTGAATGGTGGTTAGATTATCATTAATGTCAGATGTATTCAGAACATCAGTTCCAGTGAATGGGATTTCTTTAATTTGGTCTAGTCCATAGGCTTTACGTGTATACTCTATATTGTGTTCAATGAACGGCCGTTCTTTATCGAGCTCATTAGGAGACACGATGTACTTTTGAATAAAACCAGGATAGATATTTAAAAATAAAAACCACACCGCTACAATCAGGCCGGAAAAAGCAAAGGGTACAGTGATCCCTCTTAAAAATGCCCAAATTAACAGTAAAATTGACTGAGCAAAGATTAGACTAATGTAGAGTTTATAACCAAGTAATCGGGCATGTACATCGGCATATCCTGCTCCAATCACACTTCCATCTGTTGAATATAACAAACTAAAGCAATCTATAATGGCACCTAACCCAATAATTGAGGTGAAAATAGAGAGTAAAATAAATAAATGAGTTTTAAAGCCAAATCGTTTGTTTTTAGCAAAAATATAAATTAAATTATTACTTGTAAAATAAATCCAAGTTGAAATGGCAATTGAAAAAAACAGCAGACCAAACGTATAGGATTGTAAGCGTTCTAGTAAGGGTAATGTAAAGATATAAAATCCAATATCAAAGTTAAAAACAGGGTCCGTAACATTAAAAGGGGCTTGATGAATATACGCATAAATATCCATCCACCATTGTTTGGCATTTGAGGCAAAGATAAACGATAAAAATACTAAAAAACCTTCCAAAAATAGACGGTGTATTTTAGCCGTTGCATCAATTAAAGGGCTCTCTTTTTTAAACGAGAGATATTGGTTGTAAAGTTGTTCAAAAAAGCGTGTCGATTTTGAAAATTGTAGCGGTTCAGTAATTCGTTTAGAGGCTAGTCGACGTGCAATAGTCACGTTAAGTTTTAAAACGGCATAACTTAAAACAAAAAACATAAAAAATGTTTTTAGCTTCACCGAAAATAAAAACGTCCAAAGCGAGCTAAAGTTGAACGAGCTAAACCACAAGTAATCGGGGTACAATCTAGCTGCCGTACTCAGTAGTATAAAGGCTACAAATAATAGTAGGGGGAGTGAAAACAGTCGTTTTTGTATCATAGTTTTTCCTCAATCGTATTGGTAGCGGCGACTGGATTTGAACCAGTGACGCCACGGGTATGAGCCGTGTGCTCTAACCAACTGAGCTACGCCGCCATTTAATATATGGTTAAGCCTATAGAATCTTAGCCTAACTGTCAACTAAAGGCTTACTTAAATAGGGTCTTTAAGTCTCGCAGTTCTTTACTTGATAATGGCTTTAGTTCGCCTTCTTTGACGGCGCCTAAACTAATCGGACCAATACTGAGTCGGAATAATTTAATAACAGTATAGCCAAAAAAATCAAAACTTCGTCTTATAATACGATTTCGACCTTCAGAGATCGTAACTTTTAGTTCAATATCACTGTATTTAACAATAGAATCAAATCGGACGGGACCGTCATCTAAGAAAAATCCAGATTTTAAGCGTTTTAAATGCGTATTCGTTAAGGGTTTATCGAGTACCACATCGTAAGTTTTAGTAAGTTTGAACGATGGATGTAGGATATGATGTGCTAAATCGCCATCATTTGTAAATAATAGCAAGCCTTTGGTATGTCGATCGAGTCGTCCCACGGGAAAGATAGACTCCGGTAAATCGGAGACAAATCGTTTTAAATCTACACGACCTTTAGGGTCTTCGTAAGTCGAAATGACATTTTTAGGCTTATTAAATTTGTAATAGACGAGTTTGGTTTGAAAGGTGACACGTTCTTTACCAATTTTGATGATGTCAATTTTATGATGTATTATATGGTTGATGGAGTGAATCACATGACCATTAACGGTGACCTCACCAGCTTGAATGAATTTAAAAATCTCGCGTCTGGAGTAACTCGTTTGAGTGGATAAAAAGGTGTCTATTGGCATAGACGCATGTTTTTTAGACATCAGGGGCCTCAATTATTACAGTTACTTTATCGGTTAATTGAAGTACATTGTTATCTAAGTTTAAAGAAAAAGAATTCGCAGATAATTTGAATCGCTTATTAGATAATGAAATGGTATCGGAACCATAAAGATTGGATTGATTATTATTCCAAAACATTACAGGGGCATTAAATGTAAGTTTTGGTTTTGATAATTGGTAACTACCTGAAACATCTTGAAACTCGAAAAATTGATTATCTGATTTTAATTTTGCGAGTGGTGAGGTAAATATGACGGCTTCTTGATTGGATTTATTTAAGAGACTTGCTGAAATATTTTTAATTCTAGTATCTATTCCGGTCTTATATAAAAACGCGGTATCCGCTTTTAGTTTCCACTCAACTGAAGAGTCATTATACATGGTCATCTCGACGGTTTTTAATTCAAAGTCGGGTCGATTTGGATCTACCGTTGGTAGCTTTAATGAAGGAAGAGTAATAAAAAAAGGTGACACAATAAGGCCACAAAACAGTAGGGTTAAAAACAGAATCGATTTACTCTTTAATAGCATCGGTAAATGGGTTGGGTCGGTACTTTGCTTCGGCTGCTTTGAGGTTAATCACCGTTACAGATTTTCTAAGCATTTTAAAATAAGAACCTTTTTGGCGGTAGGCTTCTCCTTGTAGAAAGTGAATCGCTGTGGCATTGGGTTCTAAGGTTAGTGCATGGTTACAAAGTGAAATAACGGTATCATACTGTTTTTTTTCTCCTTCAATTAATGCCATAAAGCCAAAGCCCCAAGGATTTTTTGGATTCAGCTTAGTGACTGTTTCAAACGAGTTTAATGCTTTGTCTTTTTCATCATTAAAGTAGTAAGCAAATGCTAGTTTAAAGTGATGCTTCCAATTATTAGGATCTTTTTGTGTTAAAGCAGTATATTTAGGAAGTGCTGTTTTTTCATAATGGGGGTCATACTTGGGGATTGTTTTTAGAATATCCCAACCGAGTTGAATCCATCCTGTATACGCATAGTTCATTGCTAGTTCGAATCGAGTATCTGCTGAGTTTGGGTTGGCTTGGAAGGCCTTTTCAAGTTGATGTTGCTCGGTTCTTAGAGTTTCTGGAATGAAATGAGTAGCCGCCATGATGGGGACTAAACTTAGTATGAAGAAAAGAGATAACTTTTTGATCATCTGGGCGCCTTTAATTGATTGGTAAAAAATAATTTAATAATACCTAGGTAAGCTATAATAAGAGATCTTGACTGTTTATTCCAGAGTGCTGGGATCAGTTGTAAGAGACTATTAATGAGAAGCAATAGTGATATGAGTAAAATATAGAGTAAAAATATAGGAAATGGATAAAACTTTTTACAGTAAAAAGCACTACCTCGGTACCCTTCAATAATCGAAGGAATGGAGCGAGTTTTAGTCGCCAGCCCAACATGGTGAGTCACTGATACTTCAGGTACATAATGAACTTCATAACCCATAGTATATAGTCTCTTACATAAGTCGATATCGTCATTATAAAAAAAGTAGTTTTCGTCTAATCCACCAATGTGGTCATAGAGTTTGGATTGCATCATCACAGCAGCTCCAATAACAAAAGGAACTTTTTTAGCTTTTTTTACCCGATATCGATAGGCTGTAAGTGAACTTCCATGAGTTTGAATACTACCATCTGTATTAAGAAGTTTAGGAGAGACCGAACCCACATGCGGGTTCGTTATTAAATACTCACGAAGCGTATCTAGAACACCTTCATGCATCACGGTGTCATTGTTAAGCATAAACACAAACTCACCCCTAGCTTGTTTAAACGCAATATTATTCCCCATAGCAAACCCAACGTTTGTATCATGGTAAATAATAGTCATACGATCTTTGTAAGTCTCTAAAACTGATTTCGAATCATCTTTCGATTGATTGTCGATTAAAATAATTTCATAACTACTTTTACAGTCATGATTGAAAATGGAGTCTAAACACTCTGGAAGATAGGCGGCACCATTATAGTTAACAATAATGATGCTAATATCTACCTTAGAATTCATGCGCCGTAATGAGAAAATGTAATATCTTCATACAAGGGGTTGGCAAGAAGTCCATCGCGTTGAGAGTTTGTTGAAACAACACTATCTAAAAGAGAGGCTTCTTGCTCCTCTGAGTGATCACCCTCTGTAAATAAACACCATAATGTAGATTTTGAGAGTTGATCAATTTGAGTATTGAATGTTTGGTTAATTTTATCGCGAGTGTAGGTATCTAAATGGCCTTCTTTTAATCGAACATCGGCATGATATTGGGTCCATTTTGAGTGCTGGGGTAATGCTTGAGTGCTCGCTGTTTCTTTATTTGGATTTGCAATATAGTAAGAATCGCTTAGAATTTTTTCCAATTGATCATTCGATAGATTAGATCCTGTTACAGTCCATTTTGTATAGCGACGCAACTCCTTAACATGCGTATTTTTTAAATAGTTTTGAATCGCTAATTTTGCTGAAATACACGCTAAGTCAGCGTTTTTTAAAGAGGTATAAATTATTTTTGTATCACTCATTCGATTCACCCTTCAATATGTTCTTTTAATGATTTAAATAGTGGATACCATGGGCCAAATACAGAGTTTTCTTTCCATGGTGTATTTAACGAACGTGGAACTTGTTGAGAGAGGTAGGCACGTTCAGGGTGTGGCATCATAGCAAAAACATTTCCTTTTTTATTACTAAGACCGGCAATAGCGTCAGTACTTCCGTTTGGGTTTTCTGGAAACGTATGAGCCGCATCGCCCTTCGAGGTAATATAGCGCATTTTTGCATGGTTCCCATTGGGGAGTATTGAAAAAACAAATCGACCTTCACCGTGGTTAATTGGAATCGGAATAATATCATCTGTTGAAAAACAAGTAGTGAAAAGCGATTTTTCAGGGGATTCAACGGACACATGAACCCAATCACATACAAATCCCATCATGGAGCCTTTAGCGGTATTAGGGGCAAGCGCCATATCAAGGGCTTGTTCATCCGTATAATCAGGGACGAGTCCAGACTCGGCTAAAATTTGGCACCCATTACAGATGCCAAGAATGGCTTTTCCGTCTTCGTTTGCTTTAATTAGCTCTGACATAATTGGCAATTTAGCAGATATTGCACCAGCTCGAACACGATCTTGATATGAGAACCCACCGGGTAGAATATATGCTGCATAAGAATGAAAGATTTCGGAATCACAGTTCCAACGAATAACATCCGCTTCAGCTCCTACATAATGTAGAGCGGCGATTGTTTCTTTAATACAATTACTTCCAGGAAATTGAATAACAGCTATTTTACTCATCTAAATACATCTCTTTCAATATTAATAGCAGCAATCATTCCATCGGATACAGCGGTCGCAATTTGTCGAACTTGCTTGCTTCTGATATCGCCAGCGGCGTAAATACCTTCGACATTGGTTCTCATATATTCGTCAGTAATGATAAAGCCATTTTCATCAACATTAACATCAAGGCTCAAAATATCTTGAGATGGAATTCGTCCAACGTAGACAAAGATACCTTTGACATCAATCCAAGTATATTGGTCATTAGTCACATTGACAACCTTGGCTTTCTCAACTTTATCAATTCCAAAAACTTCGGTCACATGAGAGTTCCACATAATATCTACTTTTGGGTTATTATTGATCTTCTCTTTTAAAATGTTTACCGCACGTAAATGATCGTAATGATGAACCATAGTCACTTTGTTTACAAATCGTGATAAATATTCGGCGGCGTAACACGCACAGTTTCCACCACCGATGACAATCACATCTTTTCCAGTGTAGTAATCTACATCACATCGAGCGTAATATGAGATGCCTCGGCCTAAAAATTTCGATTCAAAACCGGCGTCTAATTTTTTAGGTTCAAGTCCTGTCGCTAAAATAATAGAACGTGTGTTGTAAGTTTTACCTAAATCGGTGGTTATTTTTTTTTCTTTACTATGACTATCGGCAATATCAATGACATTTTCACATGAATAATACACTTGGTAAGAAAATAGTTGATCTTCCATTTTCTGGCCTAATTCGTCTCCTAAAATACCTCCTGGATGACTTACAAAGTTATTGATTTCACAAGCCGTTGAACACTCGCCACCAGGTAGCGCTTTTTCAATAATTAATGTTTTGAGTTTGGCACGAGCCGCACATACACCGGCTGACATTCCAGCTGGACCTGCCCCAATAATAACGACATCATACAAATCAGATTCGGATGGGGGGATTTTAAGTAGATCTACTTGGGTGTCTTCAAGCATATTAACTCCTAGGTTTTTTTAAACTGGAATACCGAGTTTTTCCTTTCGATTCAATTTTGCGAGTTTCAGTATTTAGAATCAGGGTGTCGGCTTCAAGTTTTTGAGAATCAGTAATAAAGGTGGGATTACCTGTAAGTATAATAACATTTTTTTCATTAAGATACTGTATCTTTTCAGCACGACCTTCATAAGGTGGATAAGTTATATGTACGTCTCCCGAGCCGGTAAATACACCTGTCAGTTGGCTTAAGACTAGTTTATTACTTTTAAAAGTTAAGTCATTTTGCGTCACTGTTACGGGTTCAGGGATGATCAATTGATGTTCCTTATAATCAAAAGAGGCCTCGGATGTGGAGAGTGTAATGTTGCGGTAAGAAATAGCTATTTGGTCTTTTAAATATAATGTATTAGAGTCGAGGCGGGTGGTTAAACTATTGGACTGAATAGTAATAGGATGACGTAATTGTGCCCAAGAACTTACGGATGTTATAAAAATAAGAAAATAGGCCACGATGTATTTCATAGTGATAGTGTACAAGCCTAAAGAATTTATGGCAATTTTAGGTGGTATTTTTATAGCTAAATCTAGAGATTTTATTAAATGATAATTAATTTATAATTTAGTACTTAACATAGTTTTCGATATTTGCTAGAATAGGATATCTTGATCCGGTAGCTCAGTTGGTAGAGCACCTGACTTTTAATCAGGTGGCCGTGAGTTCGAACCTCACCCGGATCACCATTTTTTTAAATTTATGCAATTTTTAAAAATAAATTCCCGATATATAAATATATTTGTTTATATTAGGAGTTATATTTGTTAAGCATTAATAATCCAGTTTCAATGCCCAAATCAACATCAATACCGCAGACAACTAGTCATGGTCATGAAGGTGCCGCTGTTTTAGGTGCTGAAGATAAGTTAAATCATATAGAGGTATCTAAAGCTGATCGTAAACCAGCTGAACAAACCAATGAAATAAGTACGATAGAAGAGGAAGTTGGTGCTATGGCTGTAAGACGTGCCTCTAACGTAGGACACCAAAAGGCCTCATTTTCACAACAAGCCGATTTAGGTATTCAACTAAATGATTTAGCGGCTCAAGAAAGATTAGAACGAGTAGAATTTGACGAAGATGCAAATGTATTTATTAATGAAGAATTTCATAATCAACTTCTATTATCCATTAATGATAAAATATTGGGCGATATTAATCGTGTGAATGGCGTTTCTGAAACCCCAGATCAACCCGACTTTAAAGAGACGGCTGCTAAAGTGGCTAAGAAGGCAGTAAAGGCAGGAATAGGTATTGTGGCAGGTACTTTAGGTTCCCCGTTACTTGGTTTAGCTGTTGAAGCGGGATTCGATTTAGTGAGCAAAGCCGCTGAAAAGTTGGTGTCCAATCATTATAAAAAGAAATCAAAATCAGTGCTTGATCGACTAAGCGAGCAACAAGATAAAAACCCAAATGCGTCGTTAAGCGGGTATTCTAGCGCCTACTCATTTGCTGAAATGGTGACCTACAATTTTTACGAAAAATATAGTGAATCTCTTAATAAACTAAACTTTTCTGAAATGTCTCAAACTGAGAAAGCAAAGTTAAGTAAACGATTCAAAGATGCCTTATTTTCTGATGCTAGTATCAAAGACGCAAGGTCCCATCATGGTGAAAAGTTACTGGTAGACTGTGCAGAAGATAAAATCAGAGCGATATTTAAAGACTATGGGGTTGAAGATAGTACTTACGAGCTTTCAAAAGCTGAGAGTTTAGCTTAATCAATCGTTCGAGCAATAAAATAACGGTCGTTTTGTGATAAATCTTGAAAAAATTCGATGGTGTATAACTCGTATTTTCTTGCTAATGCTTGGAGTGCATTTTTTTGATTATAGCCAAATTCACAAAGTAATACACTTGGAATCGATTGAATAAGACTAAAAAATGCATCATAAAACTCAAGTCCATTTGTGCCCCCATCTAATGCCAAATGTGGCTCATAATTTTTGACACTGTCCTCAAGTGTTTGGATAGTGTCCGTTTCAATGTAGGGTGGATTGCTGATGATAAATGGCAATGAGTTGGGGTGTTTTTTGAGTATATCTTGAATCCCATCAAAAAAATTACCATGATGAAAGGTGATATTGGAAGCGCCTAATCGTGTCGCATTATGTTTAGCGATATCTAGAGCCTTCTGGCTAATATCCCAAGCATGAAAGTGGGTCGTAGGGTGAGCCAGTGCACATTCAATAGAGATAATGCCGGACCCAACGCCACACTCAACTCCAACGATGGATGAATAGTCTTTTTTAAGAGTATGGAGTAAGCGAATACTATGCTCGACTAGGCATTCGGTGTCATGACGTGGAATTAATACACCGGGTTGTATGAGGTAGGTATGCGACATGAAAGGTGCTTGACCTATGATATAAGCTAATGGTTTTCCTTCACGTAACTCTTTAGCTTGGCGATAAAAAGCTTGAATAAGATCTTGTGATTGTATGGGCTCTCGCTTCTTTAGTAAAAACTCAGTTTCAGTATATTTTAATAGATGACAAAGCAACTGTTGAAGCTCATCGATGGACGCCAAGTTTTGTTCATCATCGTTTGAGTGATGGGAATTTGAATAAAGTAAATCGTGGGCAGACAGGCTCAAAGTGTTTGCATTTTGGCGAGTTGGTCAGCTTTTACTAGACCTTCGATAATAGCCTCAATCTCGCCTTCCATTATTTTATCAAGAGTATAGAGAGTTAGGTTAATGCGGTGATCGGTGACTCGTCCTTGAGGATAGTTATACGTACGAATTTTCTCGGAACGGTCTCCACTTCCTACCTGGTTTTTTCGCATAGCCGACTCTTCTTTACGTTGAGTTTCCACTTGAACCTCATATAATCTAGAACGAAGCATTTTCATAGCCTTGTCTTTATTTTGATGTTGGGAGCGTTCATCCTGACATTCGACAACTGTGTTTGTTGGAATATGAGTAATTCGAATAGCCGAACTAGTTTTATTGACGTGCTGTCCACCAGCCCCAGAGGCACGAAAGGTATCAATTCTAAGGTCCTTTGTATTGATTTCAATATCAACATCTTCAGCTTCAGGTAAGATGGCCACTGTAGCTGCCGACGTATGAATACGGCCAGAGGTTTCAGTAGTCGGTACACGTTGAACTCGGTGCGTACCAATTTCAAATTTTAGCTTACTGAATACATTGGTTCCACTGATTAAAAATACTACCTCTTTAATGCCACCAATAGCGGTCATTTGTTGGTTTAAAATCTCAATCGTCCATTTCTGGCTTTCTGCAAATTTACTGTACATAGAAAATAAATCTTCAGCAAAAAGCGCCGCTTCATCCCCTCCAGTTCCTGAACGGATTTCAACAATCGCATTTTTGTGATCATCAGGGTCTTTAGGAATGAGATGGAATTGAAGTGCTTCTTCAAGTTCTTTTTGTTTACTACTAGCAGTTTCTAGCTCTTCCTTCGCCATTTCTTTTAGCTCAGGATCCTCTAACATTAATTGGGCATCTTCGATAGATGCACAAACTTGTTTATATTCTTGAAAAGTTACAACCGATTCTTTAATTTCGGAGTGCTTTTTAAGTAATTCTTGATATTTCTTGTTATTAGATATAACTTCAGGGTCACTTAACTGACGTTCAATATCATTAAAATGATCCTCAATAGGGGTGAATTGGTCGAAAAGCGTTTTAGACATTATCGAAAACTACGATAAATTGTATTTTTTCTTGAATTTTTCTACGCGACCTTCAGCATCAACAATTCGTTTATCACCTGTGAAGAACGGGTGACATTGAGCACATATATCAACACGAATACTTTGAAGTGTAGACCCAGATTCAAATTCAGCACCACATGCACATGTCACGGTGATTTTGTGATAAGCGAGTGATTCCATGCTTGTAATATCTTTTTTCTTAGATTCTGTTTTAGGTGCCACGTTAATTCCTCTGTTGTAAATTTGATTGTGATATTTTACTTAAATCTTTCGGGAACGTCAAGTAAAATGGTGGGCGATAGTGGGCTCGAACCACTGACCCCATCCTTGTAAGGGATGTGCTCTCCCAGCTGAGCTAATCGCCCTGAGAAAATTTATTATAACAATAGTTATGCGATGGGACAATATGTTATTTTTTTGTATAATTGTTATAAATTCACTTCAATCATGTTTGGATTGATGACGCTGTAATGTAAATTATCTAAATATAACCCAAAACTTAGTGGGGATGACGGTATGTCTTGAGTCGGGTTAATGAGTGTTTTAATATAAAGTTTTCTATTTTTATCATTTGCATAAATTGGTAGATTATAAATATTTAGTTGCTTCAATAGTTCGGTTATGGCTCCTGGATCGATAGTATATGGATACGGACCTTTTTCGTCTTGATCCATTTCAATATAGTGAGTCAAATGGTCAATAGTGGTGCCATCGATACGATCTGAAAAGCCAGTGAGCTGATCAACGTAGTATGGGTCACTCATTTTATCTCTAACGTTTTTTTGACACAAACAACGAATATAGTTATTACTTAATAATTCTAGTAGAGTTGATTTCTTTGAAAAGTCTACAAGTTTTTTTTCCCTTCCTAGCTGATCATCTATATAGTATGTAATCTCTTGAAATAAATCAGATTTTTCTTCAATTGCATTAAGTAATATGTGTGCGATGCAATAATCAAAGCATAAGCCGTTAGCAGGGGGGCTGTAGAGTGTTTGATATTGTTTTAAAAATGTATCTGGATTAGTAAATCTATTAGAATTAACGTGAATTGATTTGTGAATTTGTTTTTTGCTTTTTTGAATAATTTGATAAGCTTCTAAGGGACTTAATGAGTTTAAATAACTAGATTTCATGTTGCTATTTATGTCATATTTGTTCATTAGTGATTCCATAAAGCCATTAATATGTGGAGTTAAGTTTTTCCAACTTAAAGAAAATTCTTTTATCATATCTCTTTTGAAAGTTTTATAGTCGTAACTGTTTTGTAAAAGCTTATATAAGGAAAAAAGAGCCATGGATCCAGTTATTACATATCCCCAAGATATGGCGATCGTATCTTCAGTTTTTTCATTTGAATACAGTAAAAGTAGTGTACATAAAGAGACAGTCACAAGGCTTAATAGAGTTAACTCGCGAAATTTTTTTAAATTCAATATTACATCTTTTCTGTAGTCTTCAGCACTTTTTAAAATATCAATTTCAAGAAGAAAATCTTGTGGTAAATGACTAAATGTAGATATCGTTTTATGTTTTATTGTACTCAAAACTAGACTTTAATATTAGAGGATAGTTGAGTATTAAAGCATTTGTAAAATGAATCTTCAAGAGATATACAAACCATCATGATGAAAGTGATTTAGCTTTATTTTATAAAAAAACTTGAAATTTGTTAAAAGTAAATATATATTATACATATATTTTTAATGTATTTTTTATATTTATTTTTTATGGAAGCTTGTGAATAATATTTGTTTAATTGATGGGTCGGTTCAGTGGACTTTTTCAGAAATTGACGAACGTTTAGAAAATTGGAAATGTAGATCTGATAATGTGATGTCTCTAGTTTCCTCGGATTGGAGTTATGATTTCGAATTATACACAATGATTTACTTGATAGAATGGACAAATGAAGAGTCTGATCTCTATAAAATTAAGCTGATCAAACGACAGTTTGTAAAATTATTAATTATCGTGATCAATCCGAATGATTTTCCAATTAGACGGGCCATGAGAATGGGTGCTTATGCTGTCTTGTCTTCGTCAGATACATTGGAAGACCTTGAAGAAATTTGCATGTCTATATTATAATGAAAAAAAATTAAATTAAGTAAAAAAATGGATTTTGGATGTGAATTATTAATTTGTGTCAAAGACTTGTCGTTAATAGACAATGATGGTTTAGACTCAGAATTTAGTTGTAAAATTGTAACCAAAGGTAGAGATCTACTTCGTTTGATGGATTCCAATAATGGAATGGGGGCTTGTATTTTACTGGATAAATCTATTAGTGATATGGACTGGTGGACAGTATTAACGATGATTTACAAACAATCTTGTATGAATAAGGTGATTGTATTAAGTAAATATTATGATGTTCATGCCGCAATTTTAGCCGCTAAATCAGGAGCCTATGATTATTGTTATGGATCTAGTTTAAGTTTAGCCACATTAACAGACACTATAAAACGTGCAAAAAAAGATCCTCTATCCGAAAAAAACTGGCATGATATTTTCTTGAAAGATGATGCATATGAGCGAAGTGAAAAGACTCAGTTAGATGATTTAGCCGCCGTTCGATTAGATAGTCATAGTTTGGATTATCAAACTGATTTTATGAAGTACGTACTTAATAATATTAAGAACGAGATAACCGTTGATTATGTTATTGATGCAATTGAACATGTATTTAATAAAAAGATCAAAGAGCTTAAAAAGTCTCAAATGTTATTAGTTGAGGATGAATTAGCCGTAAGTGAGGCGATGAAGTGCGTGCTGGAAAATGTATTTGATATTGATTTAGCCAAATCTTCAAAAGATGCATTATTAATTTTAGAATCAAAAAAAGACTATAAAATTATTACTATTGATCAAAGATTAGGGGATAGTTTAGGTTCGGAATTATATTTAGAGATTAAAAATAGAATTGAGAAAGTTCCGGTTATTTTTATATCAGCTGAGCAGTCTTCACAGTTAATTATTCAAATGATCAAAAAAGGGGTTCATGATTACGTATTAAAACCATTTTCTACAGATGAATTGATTTTAAGTATCACACGAACATTATGTCATTATATATGGCCTTATTATCAAGATAAAATTAATTTACAAGAGCTTAGCTTTAAGCAACGGCTTGCATTTTTGAATTACGACATTACACGCCATACGGATCAAAACAAAGATTTCGATTTAGGTAACATTGTATGCTTGTTTCCAGAGATTATCATTCAAAATAAACTGGAGTCTTAATTGAGTGATTAATACGCAATGAATTTTTGACTTTTGAGTAACAATACGTTTAAATAATATCAACTGTAACGAATTAGGAGGTTCAGATGAGCATCGTTTCTGAAAAAAATCCCATACCAGAATTAACATTATTTAAAGTGGGTAAAGTGAGATCGGTATATGATATGGGTGATAAACTATTATTAGTAGCGTCAGATCGTGTCTCATCGTTTGATGTTGTATTAAAAGAAGAAATTCCTCAAAAAGGAGCTGTTTTAACCAGGTTGTCAAAGTTTTGGTTTGATTATTTGGGTGTTCCTCATCATCTGATCTCAACAAAAGTGGATGACTTTCCTTCAGAAGCTGTGCCGTTTAGAGAAAAATTAGAAGAGCGTACAATGTTAGTACAAAAAACACAACTGTT
Organism: uncultured Candidatus Marinamargulisbacteria bacterium; assembly: GCA_902558105.1. Lineage (GTDB taxonomy): Bacteria > Margulisbacteria > Marinamargulisbacteria > UBA817 > CACECR01 > CACECR01. Next base: position 21,818 of record CACECR010000015.1, read on the forward strand.
ACCCGTTGAGTGTATCGTTCGTGGATATTTATCTGGATCTGGGTGGAAAGAATATCAAAAGTCTGGAACGGTATGTGGGATCCAGTTACCTGAGGGATTACAGGAATCTCAAAAACTTCCTGAGCCTATCTTTACACCCACCACAAAACCTGAGGTTGGAAAAGACGAAAATATTACGTTTGAAGAAATGGAAGCTATGATTGGTAAAGAAAAAGCGGCTATTTTACGTGAACGTAGTTTAGAAATTTACAAAAAAGGATCTGAATACGCTGAAACAAAAGGAATTATCATTGCGGATACAAAATTTGAGTTTGGTGAAAAAGATGGTGGAATTCTTTTAATTGATGAAGTACTTACACCAGATTCCTCACGGTTTTGGCCAAAAGACAAGTATGAAGTAGGAAAATGTCCACCAAGCATGGATAAACAAATTGTTCGTAACTATTTGGAATCGACAGGTTGGGACAAAAATTCTGAACCTCCAGTATTACCTAATGAAATTCTTGAAGAAACGTCAGCTGCTTACTTAGAAATCGAAAAGATTTTAACACAATAATGGTCACTAAAGTGGTCTCAAAAATTCCAATGCGTTTTTTTGGGACCGTTCCAAGGCCGTTAAAAAATACACAGTTGTTTAAAAGTCAGTCTACTACTCGCTTACGTGTTGAGAAGCTTGGGTTAGATTCTTTACAATACGTTGCAAATTCTGAACTATTTAAACGTTTAGAACCCATTTTATTAAAAGACGAGCTCAGTATCATGGCGTCTGGGATTGTAAATGTTGCAAAAGTAGTCTCTCGACCAGTTATCAATCATTTCTGTAAATCAACGCTAAAAGATATTGAGCATTTAAATAGTCAGGTAGCATCAGATATTGTCGCTACTAATTTATCTGAACATATTCATTCAACTAAGCAAGGTGAGGAAAATAAAGAAACTTTAATGCAGGATCTGGAGTCATCGATTCAATATTTTGCAGTAAAACCGTCAGCGGTGTGTCGGCAATCGGTACTTGAAGGTGCAAATCTAAGCCATCCTGAGCAAGTAGATATGAGAATGTATTATTCGCAGTTAATACGAATGGCTGAAAAAAAGGGGAAGACGATTGTATTAGATGCAGAGGGACGACAAATAAAGTCAGCTTATGATGAATTAGTCCACAATATATTGTCTCAAAAGTTATCGCCAATTTTTACCATTCAAGCTAGTTATAGGGACGCTTTAGAGACATTGCATCACTATCATGAATGGGCTAAAGACTATGACGTAAATCTAGAGTTTAAACTTGTGAAAGGGGCCTATGTAGGTCATGATCAAACGAATTCCGAGACAGCATCAATGACCTGTCAAACATTTGACGAGACTCATACTCAGTATTTAAAGCTGATAGAAGCGTCGTTAAACTTAGGGCATCGACCCATCATTGCCTCTCATAATGATGAAATTCTCGACATTGCAGAGAAAGAATCGTTAGCTACAGGGAATTTACTAGGATTAGAAGTTAGGCATAGCACACTAACAGTGGCGCCATACGGTGATTTTAATGATGCGTTTCATTGGACATTACGGCGCATGGATAGTGGCGTTGATGGAACGCGTAAACGCTCAAATGCTATAAAAAAAGAAATCGCCAATCGCTAAGATTGTGTTTAATTTGACTTGAAAATGGGTATAAATTTACTGTAGAGCACAATAAGGAGCTAACATGTCCTATACAGTTATAGAGTGGTCGGCGCTCAGTCTAATAGTTATCATCATACTCAAAGTAGTGATCGTATTTCTCGCGCCGACAGTTATGATAACTATTATAAAAAAAATGCTTCCATATAAACGTTGGGCGGCTGTGATTTCAGGATCATTAGCCGTATGGTTATTTTTGCAGTTTGTAAATGCAGGGTTAAGCGTGGTTACATTATTGGCCATCACGCTTTGGGTATCGTTAGTTGTTGGAATGGGAATGTATAAATATTTAAAGGATTATATCGAGTGGATCGAACAGAAAGGACTCTCTACATTAATTAAGCATTCCTGGGTTTATATCCTAATTTGGTTAGTTTTAGCCAGTTTAGGCTTAAAAGAATTAGTATCTTAAGAGAAAGTTTGACTTAAGTACTGATTGATTTTTGACGATTCATACATCCACTGTGTTTTACCATTTTTTGTGATAGCAAGACATGGCACTTTTCGTTTTCCACCACCCGAAATAAGTTCATGTTCGATGGCTGGATCCAAAGCATCTTTTAAGTTAATATCTAGACGTAAACGTTTGATGTGACGACGAACTTTGATACAAAATGGACAACGACGAAACTCATAGAGAGTGTAGTTTTGGAGAGCGGCATCAATCTCACTTTGGGACTTGATAGTGCGCTTAGGAACTCTAAAAGGTGGGTATAGCCAATTTAAAAAAATAAGAAGTTCGCCAATACTGTTACGAAGTAGTTTTAAAATTATCATACGCTCAGTCTAGCATAATTAGGTCCCTCGAGTAAGTGTACTTGAATATCCAATGATAAATCGAGTACCATGACTCTATGGGAAAATTAATCAATGGGAAATGGGAAACCAAAAGTATTGTCACTAGTGGGCAAAAAGGAAACTATGAACGGTTAGTTCGTGGATTTCGTGAGTCTATTTCAGATTCGCATCCAATCTTTAAGCCCGAATCGAATCGCTATCATTTATATGTAAGTTTTGCGTGTCCGTGGGCCCATCGTACGTTAATTGTCAGAGAATTAAAGCAATTACAGTCTCATGTTTCGGTGTCGGTTGTCCACCCAGATATGTTAGAGAATGGTTGGGTGTTTGATACTAGTTTTGAAGGTGCTACAAAAGACTCGGTAAATCATAAGCGCTACTTATATGAGGTCTATCAACTCGCCGACCCTTCAGTAACCACATCGGTAACAGTGCCTATTTTGTGGGATAAGCAAACCCAAACGATTGTTAATAATGAGTCGTCTGAAATTATTCGCCAGTTTAATACGTCATTTAATGAACTCACGGGTAATACATTAGATTTATATCCAGAGTCGTTACAAAACGAGATTGAGAAGTGGAATGACTATATTTATGAGCCAATCAATAATGGGGTCTATAAAAGTGGGTTTGCACAATCGCAGTCGGCTTATGAAGAAGCGGTGATAGCCTTGTTCAAGCATTTAGATGGAGTTGAAGCGCATCTTGAAAATCGGTCATTTTTAGTGGGCGATCAATTAACTGAAGCAGATATTCGATTAGTGACGACATTGATTCGATTTGATCCTGTTTATGTAACACATTTTAAATGTAATATGAGACGGTTAATCGATTATCCGAATTTAAGTAGGTATTTGAGTTCGCTTATGTTAATCGAGGCTATTAAACATACCACTAATTTAGCTCATATTAAACGGCATTATTATTATAGTCATGACTTTATTAATCCGTATCGAATTATTCCAGTCGGGCCTATTTAAAACGTCTAAATCCATCTCCTTCAGGAACATGACTTTTCTTGTCTAAGACAAGCGTCGTTGCACTCCAGCCGATTGCTGCAAGTACAACCTTTAATGGTAGACCTGCAAATGAGCCAACGATTCCATGATGTTTAATATTTGAATGTAAGGTGCGTAATAATGGTGTATCTTTAGATCCGGGAGCCTGAGCCATAGCTTTGATGGCGTCAAATGGTGCGGAGATGAGTGCCGCTAGAGAGCCAGTTCCTAATGCGCCCATTAGGTCGACATTTGTGGGAATCGCATCTCCAGGTTTTAGTTGATGTTGTTGATATAATAATTGATCAAGAGGTCCACGGACACTATACATAACAGATAAATTTAAAAATGTTTTAGTAAATGTCGGAATAAATCCTTTATTCAAAAATAAAAATTGATTCCAAAGAGATCCATGACTTTTCATTTCTTTTAGGAAACTAGCATTCGCTTGATCTCCTTGTTTTAATGCATAAAAAGCAGCGATGCGATCAAATGCACCACCTAAGCAGGTATCTACAGCTGATGCTGAAGCGGCGGCACCCACAGAATTTGTTAGATGTTGAGTCTCGTTACTAAGGCTTTGTGTCCATGAGTTACTAAATGTGCTAGCAAAAAAGTCAGGTGTTTTAGATAAAATGGGTGTTTTGTATGTTGAATATTTAAATCCTTCTTTCCCTAGAGCGGGTAGTGTACCAGACCATAAGCGTCCGAGTTGGCTAAGGGGTGTTTGTCCTTGTGAGACGACATGCGTAAATCCTTTTACAATTGAAAAAACACGACCTTCTTTTAAACTATTTTGTTGAACACGCATGACAACTTGAATCGGCTGAGTAGTGAAAATGATGCCAAGTTTAAAGGCTAACATTTTAGTATATTTATTGGACAATGTATCCGATGGCTTATTTGGGGAATTAACCGACGGTTGACTAGGAGGTTGGGATGGAGTGGATGTCGCAGGTAAAGGTGACGGGAGTCTCTGTTGATTTAGCGAATAACTTGGCAACGATGTTGATTGAGATGCAAAAATCATATTAAATCCTTTCAATCATAAAGACACTACCGCCTTCATAGACTATGAATACAATGTCAAATACATGCAATATTAAAAAAATTTTGGGAATATATATACTATATCATATAAATAAATGATTAATCGATAAAAACTTTAACTGAGAGACCTAGTTTTTTAGAAGATTTTTTTATTTTTTAGTATCAAATAGATAAATATCTAGTGGTCCTTGAATCCCTTTTAATGCGAGTGCTGAAGGATAGTATAGTGGTTGGGCATCATAGTTTTCTCTACTATTTAGTAGTGATTCCTTGTCTTTAATTGCTTTTTTGAGCTCTTTTGGAAATTTACGTTTATTAATACTTAAGTATTTAAATGTTGCAAAGCTTACAGGTGTTTTTAAACTCTCTTTGCAATGATTTTCTAGATCGGTTAAAGTGAATGATTCTGATGATGATTCAATAGTATCAAACGCTTTAAACCGTGGGCCCGTTGAACTAGAATTACTATCCACTACAATATAAAACCCACCACCAAATTGATCACGAAATAGTTCTTCAGTGTATGGATATGATCCTACATAAAGCACCGTTCCTGGTGATAGTGTTGTATAGTCAACTTTTTTAGTCATTTTAGAAATATCTATAGATTGTTTGAAAAATAAATTAAAAGGTGTTGCATATTGTGGATTTGGATAATGAGCGAGTGCAAATATTTGAGTCTTTTTTATTAATTTTGATACGTAAGAGTTAAATCCTTTATTCCCTAAAAATTCTCTGAGTGAAAGGCTGATCGCTACCTGAGTAGAAATTCCACAATCTGCAGGTAGTGGATGCATGAGAAACTCCTCAAGAGATTCGGCTATGGGATATGTTTTTGTAAGGGGC
>CACECR010000016.1:0-7500 GCA_902558105.1 uncultured Candidatus Marinamargulisbacteria bacterium
TAATTGCCTAGAGTAGGAAGCACTTGCATTGAGTTGTGTGCCATATTTCGGAAATATTTTATTTATACCAAAGTTCCCATAAAGTGAGGACTGGTCTTCGTTGAATAAGTTAGTAAAGGTATTTAAAGAACCTTTTGAGTAGTATGCATTAAGAAATAGGTTTGTGTCATAAATAGAATTTACAGACTCTGTCTTAAAAACTGCAGACAAATAGTTTGAGTGAGTCATGCCAACAATGGGATGGTTTTTTAGACTTGATCTAACAAATTTATTTAGTGACAGAACCTTCGGTGCTGCAAATGAAAGAGTATTTAATGTTACAAAAAAAAGTATACATAACAGGTAGTTTCGATGCATGAATCTATTATAGATACATTAAAAAAAAAATACTAGATTTAAATGAGGTTTAAATTCGACACCGTTTGTGAATCTTGATAATATGTATCTATGACTATTCAAGATTTAGATTATAAGTTTCGTGAAGAGTATACTAAAGGTGAGTTACACTTTTCAGATCTCCTTGATAACCCATTCGATCAATTTGAAAATTGGTTTGAAGAGATTTCAAAGGTTCAAACACATGCACAAAATGCGATGGTGTTATCTACCGTTAATAAGCAAGGGCGTCCATCGTCTAGAGTTGTTTTATTAAAGCATTTTGATGAAAATGGATTGGTGTTTTTTACTAACTATAGTAGTCATAAAGCTATTGATATTAATGAAAATCCGCAGGTTGCCGTTACCTTTTTCTCTCCTGAATTAGAACGCGAAATACGGGTTGAAGGTGTTGCTAAGAAAGTTAGCGAAGAAATTTCTATCAATTACTCTAAATCACGACCATTTGAAAGTCAGGTCGCCGCTTATATTTCTAAGCAATCAAAATCTTTAAAGTCTCGAGATCAACTTGAAGATGAGTATTTTAATGCGCTTAAAGAGTTTAAAGGAAAAGCTGTTCCAACTGATAATGCATGGGGTGGTTTCCAGATCATTCCAGATTATTTTGAATTTTGGCAGGGACGTGAGCACCGCTTACATGATCGTTTTGTTTATAAATTAGAAAATGGGCAATGGGTAAAATTAAGACTTTATCCTTAATACTAATCAAATTACTCAGTGTTAGTTTTTTTATATTAAATGTATCAGCTTGTGCGGTTAATGATGCAACTGGCCGATCTGAGTTTAATATTGTCTCAGAAGAGGAAGAGCTAAGAATTGGTAAAGATGCGGATAAAGTCATCCGAAAACAATATGGTGTCTATCAAGATGCTTCCTTGCAAAACTATATTGATCAAATAGGGCAACGATTAGTAACCGTGTCTAGTCGAAATGATATTCCTTATTATTTTACTGTGGTGGACTCGCCAATCATCAATGCATTTGCTTTGCCAGGTGGCTACATTTATGTCACGCGAGGGATTTTATTAAATATGAACTCGGAATCTGAACTAGCCTTTGTGTTAGGACACGAAATTGCACATGTTGCAGCTAGGCACGGCGCACGTCGGCTCTCTCAACAACGAGGTATTATGGCGGCATCTGTGTTGGCGGATATTGTGTTTAAAGGTGCTGCTAGAAAATATGAGAACTGGGTTAATGCAGGTGTGGGCTTAGCGGTCATGGGGTATGGACGAGAGTATGAGTTTGAAGCCGATGAGTTTGGTGCAATATATGCATTTAATGCATCATATCATCCAAATGCGTATACTGATTTTTTTAATACATTATTAGAGCAAGAAAAAAGGTCACCGACCTGGATGGAGGGACTTTTAGCCTCTCATCCGCCTACTAAAGAGCGTATCGAGCTTGTTGAAGTTGATATTGAAACATTAATAGAAAGAGAACAGCCAGACCTCTCAACATTTTCAACGAACAAAAAAGAGTTTTTAACTAAGATTAATGGTCTTGTTTTTGGAGAAGGGGCTAGTTTAGGTGTTTTATCTAAAACAGGACGTTATAAAAATAAGTTTTTTGGATTGGAATTTAAATTAAAAGATGAATGGGATATTTTTGAAACGGATAGCCCGGATGCTTTATTTACACTAGAGCATATTGAGACTAAACAACAAATAACCCTTCACGCGGACTATTTTCCATCTGCGATATCTCTAAAAGCATTTGTAGATAAAACTCACAGTAATCAGGGAAAAATAAGATCGATGACTTTACGTCAATATCCAATAAAAATGCGTCAATTTATTCATAAGTATCCAAATAATAAAAAAGATGAGCAGTATCAAATTCAAACATACGGCGTTCATCAACAGTTTGGATATAAAATTGTGGGTGCGACCTCTCCTGATGATAAAGCTGAATTATCAAAGTTTGTAGATGCTGTACTTAAGCGCTTAACATTTATTGTGGGTCCAACGAATCGTCTGATTGTCCATACTGTTAAAAAAGGTGAAAGTCTTAGCCAAATCGCTAAGCGTTATATTCCGCTTAGTGAGACGGCTGTTGAGGATTTAGTGTCCTTTAATAAATTACGTTCATCTAATTTAGAAATTGGTCAGTTAATTAAGATTCCAATAGAAAAAGACACTAAATCGAAGAAAGCCTATTAAGTGCACTAATGAGTGCTTTAATACTCGCCGTTGTAATATTGGCATCAATTCCCACTCCAAACAGATCATAATGGTGTTGTTCGGCTTGAATATAGGCAATGGCATTAGACTCAGCACCTTGTTCAAGTGAATGTTCAGTGTAAGAAAGTATACTAAAATCTGGAACAAGAGTGGCTAGTGCTTTTTTGCATGCATCAATAGGCCCATTTCCAGATCCTTTAAGACTATGTGTTTGGCCATTGTAAGAAACGGTTAGTGTGCAGTCAACAGATGAGGCACTGTCTTGATTTAAACTATAATCAATTAGTTCAATAGGTGTATTTTGATTGAGGTAGTTAGATTCAAAAACAGACCAAAGTTGAGGAGATTGTAACTCTTCACCTGTTTGGTCGGCGATTCTTTGAACCGCTTTTCCAAACTCTGGGTGCATTGCTTTAGGAAGCTTACACCCAAATTCTTGTTCCATAATGTAGGCCATACCACCTTTTCCAGATTGGCTATTAATACGAATAATTGCTTCGTAATTACGTCCAACATCTTCTGGATCGATGGGAAGGTAGGGGACTTCCCATAATGGAGTCTCTTTTTCTTGTTGATGGGCCATTCCTTTTTTAATGGCATCTTGATGTGATCCTGAAAACGCCGTATAGACTAAATCTCCAGCATAAGGATGTCGTGCCGAAAGTGGAAGTTTTGTACAACGATCTGATATCTCAATGATACGGTTAATATCGGATAGATCTAGCTGTGGGTCAATACCTTGTGTAAACAAGTTCAATCCTAGGGTGATAATATCTACATTTCCAGTTCTCTCTCCATTACCAAATAAGGTACCTTCCACTCGGTCGGCACCGGCTAGTAATCCAAGTTCTGTAGCTGCAACGCCGGTTCCTCGGTCGTTATGGGTATGAAGGCTTAAAATGATATGCTCTCTATACTTTGTATTTTGACAAAACCATTCAATCATATCTGCGTAAATATTTGGCGTAGAAAGTTCAACGGTTGCTGGTAGATTAATGATAACATTAGGTTTACTGGTATGAAATGAGTGCCACTTTTCAATAACGGCTTCACAAATTTCTAATGAGAATTCACATTCGGTACCTGTATAACTCTCTGGTGAATATTCTAATATTAAATTTCCAGAATAAGTGGGTAGATAGTGGTTAATCCAATTTACACCTTGAAGAGCAATATCAACAATCTCTTGTTTATCTTTTTGAAAGACAATCTGTCGTTGCTGTATGGAAGTTGAATTATATAAATGAAAGATGACATTTGGAACCCCCTGAATCGCTTCAAATGTTCGGGAAATAAGGTGTTCTCTACACTGACACAGCACTTGAAGAGTGACATCAGATGGAATCTTATTTTGCTCCACTAGTGTTCTGATAAATTGAAATTCAACCTCTGCGGCTGATGGAAATCCAACTTCAATTTCTTTGAATCCTAATCTAATGAGTTCATCAAATAAAAGTAGTTTTTCCTCTAAAGTCATAGGATTGATAAGTGATTGGTTCCCATCTCGAAGATCAACACTGCACCATGTAGGTGCTTTGTCTAGCCGTTTGTCTGGCCATGTGCGATTAAATGGGGGGACGTTTGGAAATGCTTGATATTTTTGATTAGGTTTCATAAATAGTTAATAATTATTACGTAATTATAGTATACGAGACTCTATAATACCTGTCGATTGTTACAATGAGTTTCATTAAAAAAGGCCTCGATTAAGAGGCCTTTTGAGATCTTGTTTCAGATTATTTCTTTACAACTCTTGTAAACAGTTGTTTTCGGTGATTTTGAAAATTTGAGTTTGAGAACCAGCCGACGTTGCGATTTTTATATAACCAACAGGATTTGTGGAATTTGTTGTACGATAAAGTTCAAGTCCGTATACGTCACCGGTATGCTCTTCACCTTCACATAGTTCAGTTTCAACTAAGTTTCCAATGAATTGACCTTGATCACTCAAAAATGTACTACAATCAGAACCTGTACAAGAAAAATTCATTTTAATATCAAAACTCTTAGTTTCAGTTTCGCCATCTTGCGTGGTTGCAATGGTTAGTCGGGCTGTTTCGTTTCCGGACGCAGCTCCAACGCGTAAAGTTGTTGATTCTGAGATTGATTCACCAGTTGGTTGAACCAAACTTAAGTTATCTGTTTCAAGTGTAATTGTAGAATTACCAGTCACTCTTTCCTCGATTAAGGTGATAGAGGTTTCAGTTCCTATATCTTGAAATGAGTAGTTGTCACTATCAACATAGAGTTTAGAGGTATTTAAGCTCTCTACTCCCGCAATTTCTGCTATTAAAGCTGAAGGTTCTGCATTAGCATATATACATTCAATTTGAGCATCTTCAGTTAGATTTTGTGTGGAAATACTTTCTTCAGTAACAGAAATAGAACTGGATTCAAATAATGGGTAAGGGCTTAATGGTGCTAAAGAAGAAATTACAGCACCACCCTCTTCGGATAGAAACGTTCGAACTTTTACAAGTGTGCATCCAGTGAAGGGGGCATCACAAGATAGGAAGTTTTCGTTGTAGTGTAAGTCTACGGCTTCCTCTGGTGCTGTTTCCGGACAATTGATAGGTGTTAATGCTAAAACGACATAGGATTGAATAATAAGTATACTTAGTAATTTAAATAGTTTCATAATATATTGCCTTTATAATTTGTTGCTTCTATAGATAATAAGTAAGTATGTTACTCGTTGTCACGAGCCTCTATTTGCAATACGATAGTATGTGCTGCAAGGCTTAATGCGGCACTTTCAGAGTCGTTTAGTGGGGAATGATTAGAGCTGGCATCAGAATTAGAATTGTCACAACCAAAGAAAAGTATCGTAAAAAATATGTATAATAGAATCAGTTTTTTCATTTTTTTTTCTCCAAAATTTAAAAACACACTAAATTAACTATAAATATTTAAGAGTTTAAATGCAATATAATTATAAATATAAAATTATCAAATCTAATCGACAGTCTATTAGTGTTACGGTTTTACTAAATAATGAAGTTATTGTTCGTGCCCCAAAGTCGTTTGTCAAACAACAAATTGATAACTTTATGATGCAAAAAGACGCATGGATAAAAAAGATAATTAAAAATAATAATAAATTTAGAATAAAACCATTGGAGATTATTCAAGGAGAAAAGATTCACTACTTAGGTCAAGTATTGTGTTTAAAGCTGATAACTGATTCTTCAAAAAAAAAGCTTAGCATTATGTTAGAGGGTTCTTCTTTGAAAATAGTTGGGTCTAAAGAGAATATGCTCCCGGATATTGTTAAAAAAGAGTTGAAAAAGTGGTTTGTTAATCGGGCTAAAGACATCATTATAGATAGAGTGCATGTACATGCTGAGAATATGAACCTAAGTTATAATCAAGTAAGAATAAAAACTTTAAAGTCAAGATGGGGGAGTTGCTCTAATTTGAAAAATTTAAACTTTAATTGGGTGCTCATGATGTGTCCGATGGCTGTCCTAGATTATGTTGTCATTCACGAGTTAGCACATTTAGTCCATATGAATCATTCAAGTAAATTTTGGGACTTAGTGGAAGACTATTGCCCAGACTATAAAAAACATATCGAATGGCTTAAAGTGAATCAGGGAATCATATATTTATTTTAAATAAGCATTATATTGAATCGCAAAGTTTATTTAGTTGTTTTTAAATTTTTTTAATTTTTATTAAAATGGATTTTTTTAACTTTTGTAATTGTATAATATACAGAATTAAAAAAGGAGGTTTTAATGTTTAAAATTATATTTTTATTGTTTTCTATGGTGGGGTGCTCAGAGTTTGGGAGAAAGATTCGCGCATATGATTTGATCAATCTTGCTAATTATAATTACAGTGAAATTCCCGAAATTAGTTCAGAGAACCCATACATACTTATAACATCGTAGAATCTATTTCCTGTATCACCATCAGAAAACCCCTATCAATGTTACTGGATGGAAAATTATTCTGGAAATTATAATTTTATAGCAATAAATAAAATATGGGGTGATCAAAATAAAATAGGTTTTAAAAAAATGTAAGCAGTTGGGTAGTTGTGATGGTGGTGATGGGGATCCATTAGGTGGCTGCTATAAATGGTCGAATCGAGCGAATGGTTAAAGAGTCGCCTGGTAGAGGGGGGATGATTATAAAAGTTTTGATTACATAGAATTAGACCTATTGATGTTTTACTTCTCTGTTTTATAATGAAACTATCATTACAATTTTAAGAGGATATCATGGGTCAATTCATTATCATTACAGCAAGTAATCAAGAGAATTTGAAGTTAGCGAAAAAAGTGGCTGATAGAGTATTATCAAAAGGACATTTCGTTGAAATAGTGGATATATTAGATCTTAAGTGGCCATTATTTGACCCTACTCAAGAAACTCAGGAGTTACAAAAGCGTGAGATTGAAGAGCAGATTTTAAAGTTGCAAAGTTCGAATGCCTCCATTTGGATAGCTCCCGAATATAACGGAGGGTTACCTCCAGCTTGGTCAAATTTCCTTGCATGGATTAGTAAGTCTGGGGATGATTTTAGAGCTGCTTTTAATGGTAAAGTGGGGGCTATCATGTCTTTTTCTGGTAGTGGCACTAATGTACTGCAATTTATGAGATTGCAACTGTCTTATTTAGGAATGAGTATTTTAGGGCGTCAAATTCTAGCAAATTATTCTAAACCTGCAAAAGAAGAAAGTATCGATACAATACTTGAAGAGTTAATTGTAAAATCAACTTAAATTGGTTCTGTAATTAAATTCAATTAAAAAAAGCTACCTTACAAGTAGGTACCCTTAGTATTTAAAATTATACGCTTTTATTAAGCGGGTTGATGAACTTCATCCAGAGCATTACATAAATAATCTAGAGAGCTTGGGCTTAGACCCGCAATATTAATTCGGCTATTTCCAACAATATATATTCC
>CACECR010000016.1:12500-24916 GCA_902558105.1 uncultured Candidatus Marinamargulisbacteria bacterium
GGGGTGGGGCGAATCTAATATTACCTAAGTTCTCAGCTTCTTGTAAGTTTGGTGGCTGTTTAGTTATTTTGTGGCCATTACTATTCTTGCCTGCAAAACCTTGTGGTCCATGACTTATTGACATAGTAGTTTACAATTTATGTTAATTTACGATCTTCTTCTTATCGATAAATTCTGAATTTATTAAACGGTTTCGTTTAGTTGAGCTTTTAGCTGTAAATGACGACTATATTATTTTGTGGCTAATGGTGTTACACTTGATTTTGATCTTACTTAACTTTTTATCGTGTTAAAGTTGACGAGGTTTTCAATGAGTTTATATGTAATTGTAGGTGCCACAGGGCTTGTAGGACGGCATGTTTTAACTTATTTGTCCGAAAAGGGGCATAATGTTCTGTCCCTTACTCGACGATCATCTGGGCATTTACCTGAAAATGTAGTTGAGAAGGTGATTGATTTTGATTGTTTTGAGTCGTCAGAACAATTGCCAAACTGTCAGCACTTATTTATTTGTTTAGGAACAACTATTAAAGATGCCGGATCACAGGAGGCGTTTAAAAAAGTGGATTACACTTACGCGTTAAGTATTGCTAGAATGGCTAAGGCCTCGGGCGCCAAAGCCGTTACTTTAATTTCTTCGGTGGGTGCTAGTAGTCAATCTCGTAGTTTTTACCTTAGAACAAAAGGGGAGCTTGAAGAGGCTATTCTTGATCTTAACTTTGAGCAGACGCATATTTTTAGACCCAGTCTCATTGTTGGAAAGAGAGCACGTGCAAGGCGTTTTGAACATCTAGTGACTATCGTATTTAGACTGTGTGCTATCTTATTAGTAGGACCTCTAAGAAAATATCGTATTATTAAGGCGAGTAAGCTGGCGGAATCCATGGTGTTAGCTTCTGGAAACTCTCCAGGCGTGAACTATTTTTATTCGGATGATTTTGAACGTCTTTGTCGAAAGAATACTTAGCTTAATTAGTCGTGACGTTTCTTTTTTATAGTTTGGTGAAATTTTCCATGCTTTTGTAACGATATATTGATAAACTAGGGAACTGACGATGTTAAAAGTGATCTCATTCTATGTAAGGGCTGAGGCTAAGTTTTTTCAGTTAATTAAAGATGAAACTGTTAGTGATTATCCATACATTACAGAACCAAGTTCGTCTTATTTTCAACGAGTTTTATATATAAAATCGCCCATCAATCTTCATTTAGTTGGAAAAAAACTTGATAAATCCGGTTATTTATATGATTTAGAATCTGATATGCCGTTAGTTATAGCACATTTTACTAGACCGGAATTTGCTAAAGATGAGCAGGTTCAATTGAAAGATATAGTGCAGGAGTTTGTTGATGAATTTTCCTCGATAACAGATGTTAGACTGTCTAGGTTAGTTCATGAGGCTAAAAAATATGTTGCGGAGAATGCTGGAAAATTACAGGTTTATCAATTCTTTAAGAAAATTAGTTTACTTAATGTAACGAGTTTACAGAAAACTGATTCAAAATTTTCTGAAGATCTTTTGTTTAATATATGTGAACGACTAGAGTCTATATTATATCCATGTATTAAATTTGTTGGCTCGGCTAGCGTGGAACACTTTCAATTAAAGAGTCATTATTCTGCGTTATGCTTAGAGGGTGTCCATGAAGAGTTGTTTAGATATATGTATCGACCAACTGAATTAGGGTTAAACGTATGGTCTGATATTCTCAATAAAGAATTAGGGATTTCCATTCAAGTGATAGATAAAGACGCTCTAAATAAAACGATTGATTTATATAAGAAATCAGATAAACCGGGACCTTTTGGAATGGTGGTGTGTTCTAAACAGTCTGAGCATGTGATCCCAATGTTATTTTCAAAAAATTTAAATACGCTAGTAACGTTAGATAGTTCTAGTAGAGATCTAGTATTAGTCATTCCAGGTGTAAACGTTCATTCAATATCCTCACAACGACTGGCGGATCACTATTCTTGTGGAATAGATGCCATGGTAATTCTGAAATACAGCTTAATGATTCTAAAACATACCGATGGTGATCTTTCGGACCTTTTTGTGGAACCTGGTAATCCTGGTTTATGGCGTTTACCCCCCTTTTTTAATGTTATTACTCAGAAACGGTTCTCTCCCTTAACATCAGACTTAGATCGAAAAAGAGATATTTTTAAGCATACTGTAAAAACATCGGCTGGTTTTGCTTGTTTGTGTGAAACATGTGTACCCAATCAAACCGGTAACTGTGGGACTCGTGGCGATATTATGTCCAATGAAATTTTAGAACTTGATACGGGTAGATCTGCGGTGAGTATTAATTTATTTATGTATGTTCAGGGAGTTAAAGCTTATGAGGCTGTTAAGGAACAAGCAGCAGCGCTTAAAACTCAGAGTATGCGAAGATTCTGACGAGGGTGAAAGTCGGCAGGTCGTAAAAATACTCAAGTCAGTATTTTAAGAGTTTTTAAAATGAACTTTTAATAAAAATAGATTATATATTATAATTAATTAATTTGATTATAGTGTTACTTTTATGTATTTTAGTATTTAAAGGTTTAATGTGTGCTATCAATAGATTGGGAAAGTTTTGAATACACATTGGAATCATCATATTAAAGTAACGTTAATATATAGCTTAATTGCCTGTCTTTCATGTCCTAATCCAAGCTTTGCGACTAATATAGCCGTAGATCGTAGCCGAACAAATCAAAAGCTGGGCTGTATTAATGACGAGAACTGTTTATCCACAAAGTTAGATGTTACAGAAAATGGTAAAACTCCTATAGTCAATATTTCTAAGCCTAATACAGCTGGTTTATCACATAATGTATTTTCTAAATATAACGTGGATCATAATGGGGTTTTGATCAATAATGATACAACTATGGGGATTAGCAATGTTGAGAAGCATCGCTATATGAAAAATCCTAACTTTCACGATCAAACCGCTTCTAAAATATTATTTTCAGTCTCTGGAACTGGAAAGTCTCGTTTGGAGGGATATACTGAAATCGTTGGGGATGCCGCTCATTTAATGGTATCGAATCCTAATGGAATTTATATTAGTGGTGCCGGTTTTATTAATGTACCTTCTCTTGGATTAACAACGGGAGAAATGACGAATGAGAATGGTCAACTCTTCTCAAATATAAATAGTGGTAAAATCGAGTTTGGTGAGTATGGTCTAGACTTATCGGGTGTAGATTATGCCGCGATCTTATCTAAGTCGTATCAGCAAGTAGGCGCTATCACTAATGCCAATAAGTTGGATGTGATTGTGGGTGCTAATACCGTTGCTCTAGAAAATAATGAATCAATTATTGAAGACTCTGACACGAACGCAGTTTCTTTAGATGCTGTAAATTTAGGAAGTATTTATGCCAATACAATTTTTATTAAGAGTACCGATCAAGGTGTCGGTGTTCATTCTGAGGACGTTTTATTAGCTGAAAATGGATCCTTAGAGTTATCCTCTAATGGAGAGTTGATGTATAAGGATTTGATAGCAAAGAATGACATCAAGGTTCGGTCAGCTCATCATATAGAATCTAGAGGTTCTACGTACTCTGAACTTGGAGAAGTAGACTTATTCGGCGATGAGATTTATATCAATGGAGAGAGTTCTGATCACATCGTTGGTGAATCTATAAAGATTCAGTCCAATAAGCTAAATAGTCAGTTTGTGACTATCCATGCTGATCGAGTCGATTTAGATGCGGATCATATTCAGTCGTCGGAGCAACTGATTATTGGAAATACCATTAATGCAAATGCTCACTCTGTACTAAGTCTTGAGAACACGACTGTTCTTGCCTACGATCAATTAGAGTTACAGTCGGATGGGGAATTAGTGGCTGTGGAAAGTTCGGTAGTCGCAGACGATCTATCATTTCGTGCTCATTCTGTTGAAATGACGAATAGTGTGGCGAAAGCGGACACTCAGTTAAATTTAAGTGCGGATACTCTTAAGATAGATAACTCTTCAACGTTAGTTTCTTTAAGCGCTGATCTTGAGGCCCATACCATTGAAAATGAGGGAGAGGTAATGGCTAACACTATCGAGATTAAAGCTAATGAGAGACTTGAAAATAGCGGAAAAATTCTTGCGAACACAGAGTCGAAAATGGATACAAATAGTGAGTTAAACTCAGCAGAAGTAGTGATAGACGCTGGAGTTATTAAAAATGAGGGCGATATTAATGCCGAAAGTATTGAGATTTTAGCTTCAGGTGAGATCGTAAACACAGGACAAATACATGCTATTAGAAATTCCAATGGTATTCAAGACGAACAGGCCCCTTTACTTGAAGTAAGTACTGCTATACAAGCTCAAAAGTTAAGAAATGATGGACGTGTTGTTGCTGAAACTATCGATATTAATACCGATAGCGAGGTGATGAATACAGGGAAGATTATAGCTGAGTCTGAGTTATCCATACGTGCAGATAGATTAG
The DNA here is from genome assembly GCA_902558105.1 of uncultured Candidatus Marinamargulisbacteria bacterium. Lineage (GTDB taxonomy): Bacteria > Margulisbacteria > Marinamargulisbacteria > UBA817 > CACECR01 > CACECR01. The sequence goes on from CACECR010000016.1 coordinate 16,951, forward strand.
AAAATTTAGGGGATACACCAGAGATCGGTAATGATGACAATGGGTTTTCTACAGTGCTTTCTGGCAATACGGTATCTATTGAGGCACAGTCTATTCTGAATAGTCATGCACTTATCGCTAGTTCAGGACGCTTAGAGCTAAGTACTCTATCCATAAATAACGAGTCGGATGGTCTTATTTATTCAGAGGCTGAACTGACTATACAAGCTCAAGATCTGACTAATGATGGTGCGAGCTTATATTCATTAAATAATATCGATCTAGATGTTGAGACTATATTAAATTATAACGATGCTCGTATTGAGTCTAAAAAAAGTGTTATGATGACAGGGACTGAGTTTGAAAATAGGTTGGCAGCAACATTAATTGGGTTAGAGGGTATTGAACTGTACCTTCAACAGTTGAAACATACTAATCAATCAATTCTATATTCAAATAATGAGATTAGTATTAATAGTGATCTCGTGTCATTAAATGAATCGACCATTCAGTCGCTTGAAAATGTTTCATTGGATACGAACCAAATAGATACGATTGATAGTAATATTGATGCACAGAATTTGGATGTGCAAAGTACGGATACTATGTTGTCAGGGAGTGATTGGGTCTCTCGCGATTCTATGACTATCAATTCAGACAGGGTTGATATTAAGGGGAGTTCAAACGTTAACGTAAATGGATCTTTAGATATAGTGTCTGATTCCTTAGTAATGGAGCTGTCTAAAGTCTCGGCTGAGTCAATCTCTATTGATGCAAATGAGGTACTAATTAAAAATGGGTTAACTGAACTTGATTCTAGTCCACGAGTAACTATTCGTTATGGGCTTGTTGGCAATACTATTCAATTAAATACCGAAACTTTGAACGTTCAAAATGGTATGGTTTATGCGGACTCATCATTGAAAATAGGAATAGATGACGACGCGGTAAATACAATCGATATAAGTCAAAATTCTAACCTTTCAAGTGGAAATGATATATCGTTATATTCCAATGAAATAAATAGTGACTCTTCAAAAATAGTCAGTAACGATTCAATCGATATTCAATCAAATGTTCTAAATATGGAGTTTTCAGAAGTCGTAAGTAATGGTGTCTTAGATATTGACTCAGATGAGATTGATATATTTGGATCGTCTATACATGCAAGAGATTTATCAATAGATGCTAAAAAGTTAAGGTCAAGTTCAAGCCGAGAGAGTTCAACAATGGAGCAGTTACTTGCGGGTCTTTCTTCTGTAAATGCTGATCAATCGATCTACATTGTGAATGATGCCGATATTTCAGTGGATGAGTGGGATAATTCTGGAACTTTTACGAGTCAACATCTTAATGTGCAAGCGGATCATCTCTCAAATAGTGGAGATATGATTATAGGGGGGGTAATGACGGTTAGAGGGAAGTCAAACGATACGGCACAATTTATTGATAATAGTCAGTTAGTATATTCTGGTGGGGGACTCGATATACAGTCGGAGCGCATACGTAGTTCGGGTAGCGTTTCGAATGGCTCTGGAATTCAGTCGGCGGGAGGTCTTTTAGTACGTGCCAACCGTATGGAGTTGAGGGATCTAAACACTGTTGGGAATATTGTAGCTAGATCATTAAATGGTGGCTCTCTTGAGTTTACAAGTCTTGGTTCTATCAATAGCTTAGGCCTAATTGATATTCAGGGTGATGAAATTAGCTTGAATAATATTAGGGGGAATGGCATTGATATTGAAAGTGAGCGATTACGAATTAGAAAGGGTAAAAGTGATGGTGCCCTTGATCTCATTACAGCTCAATTTGATAGAGAGTCTTTAGATCAGATTAGTGCGGTTGGAGATATGACTATTCGGGTGAAAAGTGATTACAACCATAGAGGACTCATTGCTGGGTTAGGGGGGGATAATAATATCATAATTGATGGTGAGTTTGAAAATGATGGAACTCTTTTTTCAGCCGGACATTTAAATCTGACGGCTGATCAAATGACAAATCATGCTAACCGGACTATTTCTTCTTTGCAAAATGCCAAATTTAGTATTGTAGATACTTTAACAAATTATGGAAAGTTAATTACTGAGAAAAATCTAACGATTAACGCGAATGAATTAGAGAATTTAGCGACAAATGGTGATGATGATGGTGATAAGTGGTTAATAAAAATAGACTCTAACAATTTTCGTATTGATGGTGAGCGATTTGGAGTAACAATTGAACGTTACCATACGCCTGAGTTTAGAGGTGAAATTGTATCTGGAAAAGATATGCTTATTGATTTGAAGGGGACTGGAATAAATCATAATAGCCTAATTTCTGCGAATAGGGATTTAGAATTTAATTCAAGCGTATTGAGAAATATAGCAAATGTGAATCAGAGAAGTGTTTTTTATTGGACTGGCGGATGTAGTGGGGTATCTGGGATGATTTGTTTAGCGGGACCAGCAAGCAAAGTAAGATTGCCTGAGGAGGAAGTGAATGAGTTTGTATTTAGTAATCAAGGTGAAACCTATTTGAATTTCAAGAATTTGCTGTCTAAATACTTTTCGATAGATGAAACGGCTATCCCAATAATAGCGGTGCCATTTGATGATGTGTTTGACGCTAATCAGTATTCCAAGATATTAGCTGGAAGAAATCTAGATATGTCTCATACTTTTATACAAAATAGCGGCGAATATTATGAGTCTCATTCTAATAATTATCAAATAGATACCTCATATCCCTATATTCAATCATTTGGGCTTGGTGCGGTACTAACACCGTCTCTTCCGGTCGCTAATGATTTATCTAATGGATCTTTATATCGAGTCAATCAGACCCCCCCACCGATTCATCCTTCTAGTGAAACGGTAGTTTCTATTCCAGTAGTGGAGACTGAGGACTATATTTCGGTGCAATCCTCAAGAATGCTGGAGGATAGGCAAGCTGTAGTTGTTGATACTAATGAATTTAGTATCACGCTTGATCATAGTCAAAAAACTCAGGAGCTGCCTGATACACGACGGTATTGGTATTTATATGAAACGGTGCTTGAGGATGTGAGTTTAGATGGGTTTGTGGGTTCTTCTTATTTTTTAGAACGAATTGGTACGTCGCACGATGAGATTTATAAACTAGCCGCCAATGCCATGTTAGAGCAAGATATGGTGATGACTAGTATTCGTGAGGCGTACAATGGTGGCTATTCTGATACTGAAATTTTATCTACAAATGATCAGATGGCTAATTTATATGATAATGCCTTAGATCAAATGGACACAGTAGACTTAGTGCTTGGAGATAAGCTCAGTGAAGATCAAATTAATCAATTAGAGTCTGATATTATTTGGTTGGTAGAGCACACTATTGAAGGTGTGGATGTCTTAGTCCCTACAGTATATTTATCAAAGGTAACTGTCGAAAATTTAACAGAAATGCCGAGTGGCGCCGTTATGAGTGGCCGTTTCACAAAAGTCAACGCTAGCGAACTCAAAAATAATGGTGTGATCTATGGCGAAGAGAGGGTGTCCATTGAGTCTGATAATCTTGAAAATTCAGGAGAAATTAGCAGTGAAGGTAGTCTTGAAATGACCATTAAAAATGAACTCAAAAATAGTGGAGATATTCGAAGTAAATTCCTTACTTCAATAATGGTGGATTCACTCAAAAATGAAGGACGTATACTAAGTTCTGGAGATGTTGGAATTCAAACTATAGGTGATATTAGAAATGAGTTGAATGGATTGATAAGGGGTGAAAATATCACGGGAATTCAGTCAATGGAAGGTAGTTTATATAATACGGCAACAACAGATGGAGCTGGTGTTCTTGCCGGATCCAGTGTGATTATTGATACAAAAAAAGGAATTGATTTACGAAACGGAAATATTGGGGGAGAAGAAAATTTATTTCTTAAATCGGGAGGCTCTCTTCAATTAGGAAATGGACAAAATATCAAGAGCCGATCTGGGATATATACGGATATTGCAAAAAACATTACCTTACACGACACATTTAAAACTAAAGCTGGGGTCCATTTAAAAGTAGACAGTAAGATTCAAGGTAAACGACGTCGCGGGCTTGAGTGGGCTTTGGGTTTAAGAAAATCTCTAAATATTGAGTCTGAAAAAGAGGTGGTTTTAGAGAGTGGTCTTGATTTGAATTTAAAAAATGCCAATATTAGTGGGGCAAGTTTGGCTACTTATTCAAAAGGATCTACTGATGCTAGTAATGCAAGTTTACATACTGTTAAAATAGATCCTAAGAGTGCGGCTCCACTACAGTTATTTGCAAGCAGTTTGAGTGATGATAACGAGCAAAGTCTCTCAAAATCAGAAGACTCATCCGTAGAAGAAGAGCCTAGATCTTTTTTAGCTGACTTGAAAAAAATTGCCAATCAATTAAGTAATAATCATCATCAGAAAAAAGCGGCGGATGGTGATATTGTGATGAGATCCGAGAGCTCTATCCATTTAAATAATACAGACCTTGTCGCGGAAAATTCATTTGATATTGACGCCAAAGAGTCGATAAATGTTGGGACTCAGCGTAAAGTGTCAACTAATTCATCTGGAGGATATTGGCGCTCGGAGACACAGACATCTGTGACGCATGATGGTGCCAATTTTGAGTCTAAAAATGGGTCTGGGCGATTGTCCGCTGGGACTAAGTTAAACATTACAGGCAGTGAAATAACAACAAATGGTGATTTGCAATTAGTGGGTAAAAAAGGAGTTGCTATTAAATCAGCTACCAATACAGAAAGCACAACAACAAAGGAAAAAATAGCTTTTGGATACTACATGAATAGTTTTGGTAAAACATCTGAAAGAATAGCAAACAAAGAAGACAAAAGCTTAGTAAATTCTACTTTGAAATCAAATGGGTCGATCTCGGTTGGTTCGGATGATGACATTGCGATTCGTGGAGCTTCAGTCGAGGCGGGCAAGCATTTGGTATTGGAAGGAGACTCCATCTTAATTAGTACCGAAGAATTGAAAAATGGAACTAAAAACGATTGGTCTCTGGATCATACGACGTCAACGTTAACAGCTGGTAAACAGCTTCAAATGATTGCTAAAAATGATATTGATGTGATTGGCTCTCAGTTAAAAGGATCGAGTTCTTACATAAAGGCCGGAGGAGATGTGTCTTTTGAAGCGGCTATGAATGAAACCTATAAAAAAACAGTGAAGAAGTCGGGAGGCGGTTTATTTAGGCGGCGTAAAAAAAGTACGCACATTTATCACGATCAAACAGCTGTTTCGTCGGAACTTGTGTCAGAGTCGGGGACAACCATGATAGAAGCGGGTTCAGATATTGAGTTTGAGGGGGCTTCACTCAAGTCGAAGGGTGATTTTGTGATGAATGCAGGGGGCGATATTCGTGTGATTGCGGGAGTTGAAAATGATTATGAGTATCGTAAATCATCGGCGACTGGTTGGATTCGAAAAAATAAAAATGAAACCAAGTTAAATCAAGGAAACTCGGTGTCTTCGAAGGTTCAAACAGATGGGAATCTTATTATGGAGTCTGGAGCTGATATTGCGGTTGTTGGAAGTCAGTTAGAAGCTAGAAAAGACGCGGTATTAAAAGTTGGAGAGGATGTGTTAATCGCCGCAAATGAAACTTATTATGATTACTCCCAAAAATCTAAATCTTCGGGCTTTTTAAGTGGTAAAAAAAAGTCTAATACCGAAAGACGACAAGATCTTCATCAAACTTATATTAAAGTTGGGGAGACGCAATATGAGGTTGGTGAAGGAGATAAGGCTCAAGAAGATCAATCCGGAAACTTTATTATTGAAGCTGGAAAAACCGTATTTGTTGAGGGCCTTAAAGCGGATATTGAGTCGTCTATGGAAGTAAAGGCTGAAGATATTTTTATGACGTCGGCCAAATCGATTAAAGAAACGTCCTCACGTGATGCTAAAGATCGACTTTTAAAAGATACAGAAACAACACAACGGTCTTTATCGTTAACGAATCATAGAACCGATTTGAATATCGGGAAGGATATGATATTGGACGGTACCGGTGATGTAGTTTTAGAAAGCGTAAAAGTTACTGCAGGGAGGAATCTTTTGGTGGATTCCGGTGGCGAGTTTGTAATGACGAATGTGAAGGATAAGACAAGCTCCGAGTACCGGCATGAGGAAAAAGGTTGGGATGGATTTTCGATATCTAGTACAAGGTCTAGTTTAAGTTTAAATAATCATGTGAAAGAAGAGGTGAATCAGGCGTCGAGTTATCAAGAAACTTCTATTGGATCGGAGATTATCGTAGGTGGTGCTCTTCAAACTCGGTCAAAAGATGATACCACGTTGATAGCGAGCTCGCTTGTTTCAAATGATGGATTCAAGCAGAGATCGACGGATGGAAATGTAAACTACTTAAGTGATATGGAACTTTCATCTGAGTCGAGGACCAAAGAAAAGAATGAGTTTATTAAAAGTTATACCATCGGTAATGCTTGGGTAGAAGCTGGGCATCAAGCGGTGGATTCTGTGAACAGTTTAAGTGATGCTATTAACGAAGATAAAGGTTCTAAAAATGGAAAAATTAATGCAATGGCTAAATCATTAAATGCGGCTATTTCTGCAGCTCAGGCGGCTAAAACCGTAAAAGCCGCGTCTGATTCAGCGGCTACAGCGGCCACCTACGGATTTAAAGCATCGGTGGGTCAAACGTCATCCAGTGAAAGACATACACAAAGTGTGGACCAATCGACAGCTAAGGGCTCTATGGTGAGATCCTTGAATGGCGATATTCAAATTCAATCAAATCAAGAGTTGGTGATCGACGGCTCTCTTGTGAAAGCAGATATTGGATCGGTAGACATTGATACGGATGTGACACGATTACAGGGTAGGCAGTCTACACGATCTGAATCAATGAGGTATGATTATGACGAGCTTGGAACGGCTGTTAGTACAGCTGGAATGGAGCTTTCAACCTATTCTAATCAAAACCAACGTAAGACAAAAGAATTTAGAGAAACCCAAGAAGCACGAATTGAAGCCGGTCAGCAAGTAATGATGAACGGTAAAGAACTAGAAATAGTGTACGGCTTCATGTCCTAAGGTGTTTATGAGCTCAGAATGATTACTCATATCAGTATTTGCAATATTAACGTAAACAGACCCATTGTCCATGTCAGTAAGTCCCATACCCGTTTTTGACACCCCATGTTGAGTCTCTTTGTCTCTCAATTGATTACTATCATATAAGCGAACCTCTGTAGGGGCTCCTCCTAACTGTTTCTGCACATAGGCATTGTAGGCCGTCATAGAGGCATTATACTCAGCAGATCCTTCTTTACTTTTATTATTCAAAATAGCCGCCAGTTCTGGATTCTCTCTCTGAAACTCTAGTGCGGCCTGCCTAAACGATGTCGAGTTCTTGTAATCGGATATCAGGCCAATTTCTGACGACTGACTCGCTTTTATCGCCGTTACCGCATCACTCGTCGCATCTCCCACTCTCTGAGCGGCGCGTTTTGTCGTTCCTCCAAGTCCATAGGTTGAAGTATACACCAAGCCCGCGACATCCTTAATATCACCGATCATTTCATCTAATCCACTGGTCGACTCTACCGTCGTATTGCCATTTTCATCACTAAGAAGACGCTCTGACCCAGTAAGCCATCGTGTCTCAACCGTGACACTTGCATCCAAACCTCTTAATGTCTCATCTTTAGTTATTTTCACTCGGTTATCGAACGAGCGATTAATCTCTCCTTTCTGAGTCCCAAGCATTAACTCTCCATCACCTATAGTTGATTTAGAGACGTACTCACGATCATGTCCTGAGTTCCCAACAGTCGCACTTAGACTAGAGCCCTGACTAGATAAACTATCCACACTTACACCCTGATATCCCACACCCACTTGTTCCTTATAAAACGACTCTTTGGCCACAAGGTCTTTGGCCTCTAGACTGTTTGCACGGACTGATAAGCCCTCGGCATTTTCAGAATTGATCACACCACCATTAAAGG